>JAICPY010000254.1 GCA_025929585.1 Steroidobacter sp. | reverse complement strand
GCGTCGGGTAGACAGTAAACCGCAATCCTCGCCGCTCCACGACGCGTTCGAGCGGCAACGGATCGAACTCCCAAGCGCGATAGGTTTGAATCTTCGGTTGCGTGCCAAGGGTTTCAGCATCACGTTGACGTATGGTGCGACGAAGCGCCGTGAGATCACGGCTTTGACCCAAAGTCATGCCATCGACCGCGATCACGCGAAGATTGAAACGTAAGTGATCGGGCAGCGGCAGCACTGCCAGATCTTGCTCGCTGATCACAATTCCATGTCCCGCAATCCACTCCGCCATGGCCGCATGAAAGCTTCGGCGCGGATTCAGCTCGCTCAAAGCTCGCGACGCATACTCGGGTACCGGCACAAAGCTCTTGCGTGCCTGCTTCGGCAGGCTTCGCAGCAATTCCGTGATCATCTCGAGCCGCCAGCCCGGAATCAGCCAGGACAATGCGTTTGAATCCAACTCGTTCAACAACGGCGTCGGCACGAGCATCGTAATGCCATCCGCTTCGGTGCCTGGTTCGAACCGATATTCGAGCGGCAATGCGTTGCCTGAAACGCTAAACGTATCGGGGTGCGATTCGGACGTAATCTCCGGCACATCTCGACGCATCCAGTCCGCAGCGCAGGTGAATAGCGGACGGCGGACCGCGGGCGGTGATAAGAGTGCAGCGTCGCCCTTCCGATCTTTCTCCTGCCATCGTCCGCCGTCCGCCGTCCGCCGCTCACCCTCTTTGTTCCAGCGCTCCAAAGCGGCGATCGAATGCACGTGTTCAGGCAATCGATCGAGATAGAAATCGACCATCGTCTGTTCATCGACCAAGATATCGCGCCGGCGAAGTTTGGCTTCCATGCGCTCGATGGAACGGCGCACATTGCGATTGTGATCCAAGAAATCCGCGCGGAAGCGCGTGTGTCCTTCCACGAGCGCCTCGCGAACGAAAATCTCGCGTGCCTCCTTCGGGGCCACGTTGCCATAGTTGATTCGTTTGCGCGCAGAGAGCGTTAAGCCATACAGTGAAGTCGATTCGAACGCGGCGACAAATCCGCGCTGTTCGACCCAGTGCGGCTCCGCATATTCGCGTTTGAGCAAATGCGCACCCGCCGCTTCGATCCATTGAGGCTCGATCGCGGCAATGGTGCGGGCGAACACGCGCGTGGTCTCCATGAGGCTCGCCGCGACGATCCACTTCGGTGGTTTGGCTGCTAGCGGCGTACCGGGTGCAATGACGAAGCGAGCACCTCGCGCGCCTTCGTATTCACGCCGCTCATCCAACGCACCGATATTGCCCAAGAAGCCCGTCAAGATCGCTTGATGCAAGTCAGCGTATTCCGGCGGCGTAGTATTCTTCGGCAGCTTCAATTCCGTGGCGATCTCACCGAGTTGGCGATGCAGCTCCTGCCACTCGCGCAGTCGCAAGAACGACAAGAACCGCTCGCGGCACCATTTGCGCAATTGATTGCCGCCCAACAACGCACTTTGTTCTTGGAATGCATTCCACAGATTCAGCACGGAAATGAAATCGGAGCGCGGGTCGGCGAATTGCGCGTGCTGCTGGTCGGCTTGTTGTTGCGCATCCTGCGGCCGCTCACGCGGATCCTGCGACCCTAGAAATGCGGCGAGCACGAGCATCTCCGCAAGACAAGCGTGATGACCCGCAGCATGGAGCATTCGAGCCAAACGGGGGTCCACCGGCAATGCAGCGATTTGCTTGCCCAGGCTGGTGACATTCCGCGATGCATCTACCGCCTTTAATTCCTGTAACAGCCGGTAGCCATCGTTGATCAAGCGCGTGTCGGGTGGATCGACAAAGGGAAAGCTTTCTGGATCGCCGAGCTCGAGTGCCGACATCTGCAAGATGACGCTCGCAAGATTGGTACGCAGTACTTCTGGCGCGGTGAAAGGCGTACGCGTGAGGAAATCGTCTTCCGCGTACAAGCGAATGCAGATGCCTTCTCGCTCGCGCCCGGCTCGACCCTTGCGCTGATCTGCGCTGGCCTGCGAAATCTTCTCGATCGGCAAGCGTTGCACCTTGCCGCGAACGCTATAGCGACTGATACGAGCCAATCCGCTATCGACTACGTGACGGATGCCCGGCACGGTCAACGAGGTCTCTGCGACGTTCGTTGCGAGCACGATGCGCCGTGCGCTGTGCCCTTGGAAAATCTTTTCCTGGTCTTGCGTCGACAATCGAGCATACAGCGGCAGGACTTCCGTCTGCATGAGCTTCGCCTTCGAGAGCGCATCCGCAGCGTCGCGGATCTGTTTTTCTCCGGGCAAGAACACCAACACATCCTCGCGCCCGTCTCGATCGAGCTCTCGCACAGCTTCGATGATGCCTTCGTTCAACGTGAGCTCTTCGTCGTCTTCTTCGCCCACCAAAGGCCGGTAGCGAACTTCGACAGGGAAGCTTCGACCGGAGACTTCGATGATCGGCGCGCCGCCGAAGAACTCCGCGAAACGCTGCGGATCGATCGTTGCCGAAGTGATGATGACGCGCAGATCCGGTCGGCCGGGCAACAGGCGTTGCAACACACCGAGCAAGAAGTCGATGTTCAGACTGCGCTCGTGCGCTTCATCGATGATCAACGTGTCATAGCGACGCAGCAGTCGATCGTGCTCGAGCTCTCGCAGCAGGATGCCATCCGTCATCAACTTGACGCGTGTACTCGGGCCGGTGCGCTCATTGAATCGCACTTGAAATCCGACCGCCTCGCCAACCTGGGTTCCAAGCTCTTGCGCCAACCGCTGCGCAATCGCGCGAGCGGCTATCCGACGAGGCTGCGTGTGTCCGATGAGCCCATACGCACCTCGGCCGGCTTCGATGCACATCTTAGGCAATTGAGTTGTTTTGCCGGAACCCGTGGCGCCGCAAATGATGACGAGCTGGTGCGCTTGAATCGCGCGAATGATTTCATCCTTGTGAGCGCTGATCGGCAGAGCCGTGTCGAACTTCAGCTCCAGGGATTGCGCGCGGATTCTCTCGACGTGCGCCACTGATTTCTCGATAGCTGCCCCGAGACTTTCCGTGGCCCGTTCGAAGTCGTTGCCCGGTATTTTGCGCGCGAACAGCCGATCCAGCTCGCGAGCGAGCTTGGGGCGATCCAGAAGGCGGGTATGCGCAAGCTGCTCACGCAACGCGAACAATGCGGCGTGCGGCTTGCTCTCGGGTGAAGAATTCATTGCGACTATAGCGGCGGTAACACGACCTCGATACGCGCACCGCCCAAAGCGGAGTCCTCGATACTCACGGAACCGCCGTTCAGCGCGACGAGTTCCCTGACGACCGATAAGCCGATGCCTTGACCGCTTACGCGCTCATCGAGCCTTGTGCCGCGAGCCAACACATGCGTCCTTTGATCTTCCGGCACACCGGGCCCATCGTCTTCCACAATCAACTTCAGGCCATCGCGACGTGTTTGTGCCGCAGTCAGGCGCGCTGCCGTAAATCGAGTGCAGGTGCGCGCCCACTTGAAAGCATTGTCTAGCAAATTCCCTGCAATCTCCGTGAGATCCTCGCGATCGCCGAAGAACACACAGCCTTCCTCGACGACCAGCTCGCACTTGAGTCCACGCTCGACGTACACCTTCAGCAGCGCTGCGCGCAGTGCTTCGAGATTCTCGCGCACATCGATCGGCGCGTTGCCTAGTCCGGTACCGCCCGATGCCGCAGCACGCTTCAGTTGGTACTTCACGATGTCGTCCATGC
>JAICPY010000230.1 GCA_025929585.1 Steroidobacter sp. | reverse complement strand
TAACCAGTCACCCGTCACCCGTCACCCGTCACCCGTCACCCGTCACCCGTCACCCGTCACCCGTCACCCGTCACCCGTCACCCGTCACCCGTCACCCGTCACCCGTCACCCGTCACCCGAAATGATCCGCATCCCCCTCATCCTCGCCTTCCTCCTACTGCCCGCCTTTGGGCATTCGGCATGTGCGTTGGAATCGGAGAGCGTGAAGAGCGAATACGTGGACAGGCAATTTCGTTGCGAGGTCATCGCGCTGCTGAATGCACCCGCTGCAGCCGTGGAAGCTGTGTTGAGAGATTACGAGAGCTACCCTCGGCTCGATGCCCGCATCTTGCAAGCTCGGGTAATCGAACGTCCCACTGCCACTACGGCGATGTTGGAGACAACATTGCGAGCTTGTTTCGGTCCCTTCTGCCGGCGCGTGCGTCGAATAGAAGAAGTGCAAGAGGCACCGAATACGTTGTCTGCCGTCACCGACCCGACCCGGAGCGACGTACGTTTCGGCGAGACGCACACCTCTATCGAAGCGATCGACGACACGCGCACTCGAATCGTTTATCGCACGAGCATCATTCCCGGATTCTGGGTCCCCGCGCTCGGCGCCCGCGGTTGGATGTTGCGCACATTGGAAGATGCAACAGTCGAGCTCTTCAAGAACGTCGAGTCTGCCGCTCAAGCCCGCAGCGAAGCCGGTGCATAAGTCCTGTTGTTCCCCTCCGTCATTCGTGCGCACGCGCACTGTTTTGTCCGGATCAATTTCTGCTCCGCTCGTCGCCCCTCGAGGGTTGCGAAGGCCAGGGGCCCAACAACTGGGAAGAAGATGGATTCTCGC
The DNA here is from genome assembly GCA_025929585.1 of Steroidobacter sp. GTDB lineage: Bacteria > Pseudomonadota > Gammaproteobacteria > Steroidobacterales > Steroidobacteraceae > Steroidobacter. Next base: position 3,827 of record JAICPY010000230.1, on the reverse strand, counting down.
ATTCGCGCACTGGTGTCCGGAATAACTTGTGATGCACTCCCGTTCAACCCCCCGTCGCCCTTGCGAAGGCGAGGGCCCATCCGAAACAACTGGAAGAAGATAGATCCTCGCATTCCGCAAGGATGACGGAAGTGAAGTGCTCTCTCTCCTTGGCTTTACGTCCCGTCAGAAGTTGAGTCGAGAACTTTGTCCGTCGTTGCAAGATTCTCTCTGAAGGCCTTCTAAATCGCGCTTCTACAGCCTCACCCCGAACAGCAGTATGCGCATGCCGGAATCCATCTCTTTGCCCATCTTCGCGCAAATCCAAGAACAATCTCGCAGAGACGCGGAGCACGCGGAGATTCAGTCAAACATGCAGCGTGCCAAGAGACGAGCGGGTGCAATCAGGTGAGCTTGACAAGAATTTCTCGCAGCGGCGCGGCGGAGCAGCGGGATAGATGAAATTCGCGCGAGATTGTTCTTGGCGCGGCTGGCTTGGTTTCACAGGTTGCGTGCTGCGCTGAGGCGACGGGTTCCCTTGAACTTCGCTCATTCCGCTACACTTGGAGAACAATAACGCTCTCATCCTTCCCTCGTGACCCAAAGCCCCATCGCCGATCGTGTCTTGACCTGGTTCGATTCCGCGGGGCGCAAGCATTTGCCTTGGCAGCAGAACCCGACGCCTTATCGCGTCTGGGTGTCAGAGATCATGCTGCAGCAAACGCAAGTCGGAACGGTGATTCCGTTCTACGAACGTTTCATGGCGCGATTCCCGGATGTGCATGCGTTGGCCGCGGCGCCCGTGGATGAAGTGCTACATCTGTGGACGGGCCTTGGGTATTACGCACGTGCGCGCAACTTGCATCGCGCGGCCAACGTGGTCGTCTCCGAGCATCAAGGACATTTCCCGGTTACGTTGGAAGCCGTCCAAGCACTGCCCGGGATTGGCCGCTCGACGGCGGGCGCAATTCTTGCGCTCTCGCAGTCGCTGCGACATCCGATTCTCGATGGCAATGTAAAGCGCGTCCTGGCGCGACACTTCGGCATCGAAGGCTTTCCCGGCGATAAGCAAATCGAAGAACAACTTTGGCGTATGTCGGATGCATGCACGCCCGCGGCACGAGTGGGCCATTACACGCAGGCGATGATGGATCTCGGGGCGATGATTTGTGTGCGCTCAAGGCCGCTGTGCATTGCGTGCCCACTCGCTGCAACGTGTGTTGCTCGGATGTCGGGTCGACAGAGCGAGTTGCCTTCTCCTCGACCGAAGAAGATGCGGCGTCATCGATTTGCTTATGCCTTGATCTTGATCAGCACTGCTGGCGCAGTCTGGCTGGAACGCAGACCTCCGAGCGGCATCTGGGGCGGTCTGTGGACATTTCCTCAGTTCGAGACGTTCGAGCAAGCGTGTGAGCGCGCGGTCGCGGCCGCGGCGCAGAGCTCACCCACGCAGCTCGCGCCTTATCATCACGCGTTTACGCATTTCGATCTCACGATTCATCCAGTGCTCGTGACCGGCGTAACGCCGCAGAACGGCATCGCGGATGCAGGGCACCTCTGGTATCAGCCGGACGAACCGCCCAAGATAGGGTTGGCGAAACCCGTCGTCGACCTCATGCAGCTTGCGATCACGACGTGCAGCGTGTGAGGTGTAAAGTGTCGAGTGTAGAGTCAGAATAGCTCCGCCTTACCCTACACGTCACACCTCCACACCTGACCTTAGCTCACTGATATAGCCATGTCCCGCACCGTCAAATGTGTCGTTCTTGGTACCGAGTCCGAGGGCCTCGATCGTCCCCCCTATCCCGGCGAATTGGGTCAACGCATTTACGAGAACGTCTCGAAAGAAGGCTGGCAGCGCTGGGTCAAGCACCAGACGATGCTTCTCAACGAGTATCGCTTGACTCCGATCGATCCTAAAGCGAGAAAGTTTCTCGTGGCCGAGATGGAAAAATTCTTCTTCGGCGGCGGCTCGGAGAAACCGGAAGGGTTTGTGTCTGAGGACGTGTAAAGGTGTAAGACGTGTGGACGTGTAACGTCAGATAAGGGTTGCGGGTTGACAATTGGCAGTTGACGGCGAGAGATTGAATTTCATGCTGCTGGCCGATCCCCGATCCCCCGATCCCCGATCCCCGATCCCCGATCCCCGATCCCCGATCCCCTTCTGACATCTACACGTCTTTCACCTCTACACGCATGCACTTCGAGCATCGCGCTGCCGGCATCAGCCGGCGATGCGCTGCTCGATCAGCATCGATTCCATTTCGCCGCGCAGCGCAGCGCAGACGCGTTCGAACTCCGTCTTGATGCGTTCGAGGTCTTCGCGCCAATCGCTGGATTGCCCCGCTTTTGCGCGCGTTTCGATCTCGAGCGTCAGCGCGGCGAGTCCGTCGATGTGCAGATTGGCGCTGGCTCCTTTTAGTTTGTGCGCCGCGCGTCCGATCGCGTCCGCGTCACCGCGCGCGACAGCGCCTTGCAGCTCGGCGAGCGTCTCTTCGCCGCCAGTCAAGAAGGCCCCGATCAGCTCGGCGATGAACTCCACGTCGTCGCCCGCGATTTCCATCAAACGAGCGCGAACGGAGACATCAGCCGTTGCGATGCGAGGTGCAGAGCTTTCAGGTTTGGGATCTCGATCAGCAGAATTGCCCATAAATCGATCCAGTACATCCTCTAAACGAGAGATATCCAAAGGTTTGGTCAAGTAATCGTCCATTCCGGCTTCCAGGCAACGCTCCAGCGTGCCCATCATCGCATTCGCCGTCAGCGCAACGATCGGCGTGCGCGAACGACCTGCTTCCAATTCCCGGATTCGGCGCGTTGCCTCGATGCCGTCCATCACCGGCATCTGCATGTCCATCAGAATGAAACCATATGTGCCGCGCTGGAACGCTTCGACCGCCTGCGCGCCATCGCCGACGACTTGTACTTCACAACCGAGCCGTTCCAAAAATCGTCGCGCCACGCGCTGATTGATCGCATTGTCTTCGACCAGCAGCACGTGGCCCGAATATTTGCGCTTCGCCTCGGTTGCGACCAACGTGCCGCGTGTGATGATCGGCTGACTGTGCATGTGCCAGTCTTGCGCATCGTGAGACAACGCGCGTTGCAAGCAATCGATCAGCTCGCGAGTTCGTACCGGTTTGGTTAAATATGCGGCGAAGCCGATATCCGCAAAACGTTGCATATCCCCGGAGCGATCGAGCGAGGTAAGCAACATCAAACGAGTGGGAGGAATGTCGCGCGCGTTCATGATCTGCTCGCCGAGCATCGAGCCGTCCATGTCAGGCATGTGATAGTCCAGTAAGACGACATCGAATGCCCCTTGGCCTGGCCGGCGCAAGATCTCGAGCGCGTGTGAAGCACTCGAAGCCGAGCTGACATCGCAACCTTCGTACACCATTTGGTTGCACAGCACGCGCCGATTCGTCTCGTTGTCATCGACGAGCAGAATTCGACGGCCGCGTAGCGGAGCGTTCGCTTTGCTTTCTTCAGGCGCAGCGAACGTAGATTCCAAAGGCAATGTAAACCAGAACGCCGAGCCTTTCTCGATCTCGCTCTGAGCGCCGACTTGGCCGCCCATCATCACGATCAGCTTGCGAACAATAGACAATCCAAGTCCCGTTCCACCGAAGCGACGGGTCGTCGACGAATCGGCTTGAGTGAATGGCTGGAACAGACGATCGAGCGTTTCTTTCGGAATGCCGATACCCGTGTCGCGCACTTCGAAATGCACCAGCGTCTTGCCATTCTGGCAGCCCAGGGCGCACACCTCGATGACGACTTCACCGCTATGCGTGAACTTGATCGCGTTGCCAACCAGGTTCAGCAAGCATTGGCGAATGCGCTGT
>JAICPY010000290.1 GCA_025929585.1 Steroidobacter sp. | reverse complement strand
CGGTTCACGATTGCTCCACTCTGTAAGCGCGATAAATGCAATTTTCAACCCAGCACGTGTAAGAACTCGCGGGTAAAACGCTTGTCGCTCCGATATACCAGTGATCCTCCCCCGCTTTCGTGGACACCCCAACTGGCGCGAGAATGCGCCCGGAGTGATTCATGGACAAGCGAAAAATGAAACGTAGGCCGAGACGAGAGTTCACCCCTGATTTCAAGTCGGAGGCCGTGCGACTGTGCAAGGTCGGCGATCGAACGGTGCGCCAAGTGGCAAAGGACCTGGATCTCACCGAGACGGCGCTGCGCGAGTGGGTGAGGAGAGCGGATATCGATAGGGGCGCAGGCCCCCCTGGTGCCCTGACGAGCGATGAGCGGGCCGAACTGGTGCGTTTGCGAAGCGAGAATAAGCGGCTGCAAATGGAGCGCGAAGTGCTAAAAAAAGCGGCGGCCTTCTTCGCGAAGGAGAGCACGTGAAGTTCGCGTTCATCCTCGCCGAGAAGGCCAACTATCCCATAGTCGTGCTGTGTGAACTGCTCGGGGTGTCGCGCAGCGGCTTCCACGCGTGGCAACATCGCCCTCGCTCGGCGCGGCAGTCCCTCGATGCTCAGCTTGCCACCCAGGTCGCAGCGGTTCACAAGCGCAGCCGGGGCACCTACGGTAGCCCTCGGGTCCATGCCGAACTGAAGTCAAGAGGCGTGCGCGTGGGTAAGAAGCGCATTGCGCGGCTCATGCAGGAAAACGGTATCAAGGCGCGAAGCAAGAGACGGTTTCGCAAGACGACTGACTCGAAACATACGAGCCCGATCGCACCGAACATTCTTGCCCGTGAGTTCGAGGCAGCTGCACCGAACCGAGCTTGGGTAACCGACGTGACTGCGATCTGGACGCTCGAGGGTTGGTTGTTCTTGGCGGTGATTCTCGACCTGTATTCTCGCCGTGTCGTAGGCTGGTCGGTGAGCATCAGCAACGACACGACGCTCGCCCTGGCGGCCCTGCAGGCGGCTATCGCCGCACGTCGTCCAGCTGCCGGCTTGGTGCACCACTCTGACCGCGGAAGCCCCTACGCCAGCGAGGATTACCGTACGGCGCTGTCTCGGCACGGTCTGGTCGCAAGCATGAGCCGCAAAGGCGATTGTTGGGACAACGCTGTGGCTGAGAGCTTCTTTGGAACCCTGAAGACCGAGCTCGTCCAGCACGAGCTGTATGCCACGCACGAAGCAGCAACGCGATCCATCGAGGAGTACATCGACAACTTCTACAACATCGAACGACGGCATTCTTTCCTTGACTACCTCAATCCAATTGAGTTTGAATTGCGCTCAAGCCCCCTTCGACAAACAACATAGCCGTACTGTCCACGGAAACGGGGGAGCTTCACAAGCAGTCGCGACGGCCCCATGCACGTGTTGTGAGCTATTGCACTTCACGAATGCACCGTGCACTGCAGGTGTGCGACAGTGAAGCGGGAAGCAAGTAGGTATGGCAGCGCGTAAGCACGGAAACTTTGGTGGCGACTGGACCGAAGAGAAACTCGCGCGGTTGGCGAAGTACTTGCCGGCCTATGCGCACATCTTCAAGAGCCGTCCTTATAAATACGCGTACATTGATGCCTTCGCGGGTCCCGGGTACCGCGCGCACGAACACATGCAAGCCGCTCAGAATCGTGAGCTGTGGGGTGAGGATGAGGATGAGCGCGGCAAACGCTTCACTGCCGGATCCGCGGTCGTCGCAATGCGATCAGAACCGCCGTTCCAGTCGTACATCTTCATCGAGCATGATGCAGCGGCGATCGCCAAGCTTGAAGATGTGCTTCGGAATGAGTTTCCACAGCGGATCTCGTCAGCAAGGTTCGAGCTGGGCGATGCCAACCAGGTCCTTACGAGACTATGCGCAAACAACTGGTCAAAGCACCGGGCGGTGCTATTCCTCGACCCGTACGGGATGGAAGTGGAGTGGTCGACAATGGAGGCAATTGCGCGCACACAAGCCATTGATGTATGGATACTGTTCCCGGCCGGTATCGGTGTGAACAGACAATTGCCACCGGATGGCAACGTCGCAGCATGGGCACGCGCCGCTCTTGATCGCCTGTTCGGAACGCCTAT
>JAICPY010000244.1 GCA_025929585.1 Steroidobacter sp. | reverse complement strand
TATGCTGTTTACGAACGGGTCCCCGCCTCCGCGGGGGCGACGAACATGGGAGCACGACTCGGCGCTACTCAAGACGACTTCGCGTCTTCGCACAGCATCACTCAATAGCTGCGCTCTTCTCTCCGTCACCCTTGCGTATGCGAGGGTCCATCTTCCTCTTATGCTGTTTACGAACGGGTCCCCGCCTATGCAGGGGCGACGAGCGGAACACCACTCAGCCTCACTCGTGAACTTCGCAATTGCACTTCTCGCCCTAGGGAGCTCAATGAGCGTACATGCAGGCCCTCGCGGCGAAGAAGCACCTGTTCCCATCGTGATCGCCCATCGGGGCGCGAGCGGTTACGCACCCGAGCACACGCTTGCGTCCTTTGAGATCGCAATCCAGCAAGGTGCGGATTACATCGAGCCGGACGTAGTCATGAGCAAGGACGGTGTATTGATCGTTCGTCATGAGAACGAGATCAGCGGCACGACGAATATCGCCGACCTGCAGCAGTTCGCCGAACGCAAGACGACGAAAGTCATCGATGGCGTCCGCGTTACCGGCTGGTTCACCGAAGACTTCACCTTTGCCGAGCTGAAAACGCTGCGAGCACGTGAACGCTTGCCGCAACTTCGTGTTGCAAACGCGCGCTTGAACGATCAGTTCGAGATTGCGTCTTTCGACGAGGTTTTAGATCTCGTACAGGCGACCAACCAACAACGCGCACGATCGGCGCGACGATCGGGCAAGCGCCCTCCTCCACCTATCGGGCTTTATCCAGAAACCAAACATCCGACGCACTTCGATCACTTGGGCCTGTCGCTCGAGGAGCCATTAGTCCGTGCATTGCATCACGCCGGATACAAAGGCAACCAGGCGCGTGCCTTCATCCAATCCTTCGAAGTATCCAATCTCAAGGATCTTCGAGGCCTCACGAAGATCCCGCTGATACAACTGATTGACTCCGACGGCCAGCCGTATGACTTCGTGTCATCCAAAGACACTCGAACTTACGACGATCTTGCGAGCATCGAAGGGTTGCGCTTCGTTGCCAGCTACGCGGACGGCATCGGCGTAGACAAATATCGGATTTTTAAGCGCAGCGCCGAAGACTCTCTTGGCGAACCGACTTCACTGGTTGCCGACGCGCGAGCGGCCGGGCTGCTGGTGCACGCATGGACCTTGCGGGCGGAGAACTATTTCTTGGCGGCAAATTTCCGCCGCGGCACGGGTCCCCATGAGCTCGGCGACATGGCAAGCGAAGCCACCGCATTCCTGCAGACAGGCATCAATGGTTTCTTCACCGACCATCCCAACATCGGTGTCGCCGCGCGAGACGAATTCGTACGGAATCAGTACTAGTGCCGCTTGGTTAAGCGGCAGTTGGCGCTTGACAGTCGGAGTGGTCGCCTTCTAATAGCGCCATTAAGTACTAGGCGAATTGTTCCTTCCTCACAAACGATCGGTTCCTTCCCCCGTCTACGGGGGAAGGTTAGGTAGGGGGCCTCTCAGGGATCTCTCTAGGATTTCCTCGATCAGACAATCGAGAGCAGCTCTCGCACTACGTCACCCTAGGCGGTCCGAACCAAGTGGTTAGCGCATCAGCTAGTCCGAGCTGAGTTCGATCTCCTGTCCAAGCGACATATCCGTCAGGTCGAATCAACACGGCGGCGGGAGCAGTCACCGGCCCGAGTGCCGGAAGCTCCCACGTGCCATCGTACTTGGCGTCAACCAACTGAACGCGATCTGCCCATGGAGTGATCTCGAAGCTTCCCGACTCATCAAAGTTGAGCAGCACCGGCCGCGCATCGTGCAGCAGTGTGAAAGTACGCAGCGGACCGCTCGCGGTTGTCAGATCCAGATCGGGCATGCGGCGTCCGAGCAGCGGGTGTCTCTTGTCGAGATCGGATGGCCCGAAGTCATAGTGAACGCCCAGACCGGACATCTCCGCAGCGAGTTTTTTGCGAGGTTCGTCCATGCTCAGGAGCTCGGAAGCGTACTCGCCTAATGCTTTGGTGCGCTCATCCGTGCGACGAAGCGCCACCTGCGCCATTGTGTTGCGCAATACGCGGGCGGCGACCGGATGACGCTCAGCGTGATACGTATCGAGAAGGCTCTCCGGTGATATCCGCTTGACGACTTGGGCCAGCTTCCATCCTAAGTTCACCGAATCTTGCACACCGATGTTCAGGCCCTGCCCACCCACAGGCGGATGCACGTGCGCAGCATCCCCGGCCAGTAGAACGCGCTTGTTGCGGTAGGCGGCAGCCTGACGCGTCAGGTCAGTGAACCGAGAGATCCAAGTGGGACTGTGAATCCCGTAATCGGTCCCATAAACCGCGATGAGCGCCTCACTGACATCGCTCAGACTGGGCTCGCCATCGAGAACCACGTGTTGCTCCGTCAACACGATCCCGGCTCCGCCATTCTCCGCTTTGCCGATTGCATGGATGCCGCGCGCATCGTGGTGGAATCCCCACTTCGGTTCCTCGCTCGTCTGAACCTCGGCGATCAACCAACTCGTCGTCGGATCCCATCCCGGAAATTCGATGCCCGCGGCCTTGCGAATCATGCTGCGGCCGCCATCGCACCCGACGACATACTCTGCATGCAGCGACTGTCCATCGCGTAGTGCGACCTCGACGCCGGCGTCGTCCTGCACGAACCCCGTGACTTCACGTTCGCGATAGATCGGCACCGACAACTCGCTGACCCACTCGGCGAGGATGCGCTCGATATGCTTCTGCCTCAGCCCGAGCACATAGTTGTGCCGAGTGGGAAAGTCGCTGATGTCCAACGGAATGTGAAAGTGCGCGACCGGATACTTTTGTCCCTGGGAGACGAACCGCTCGGCGATGCCCCGCTGATCGAGGACCTCTATGGCGCGCGCGTGCAGGCCACCTGCTCGCGAGCCGGCGAGATCCTGATTAGCACGCCGCTCGACAATGGCAACGTCGACGCCCGCCAACGCCAACTCACCTGCCAACATCAGCCCCGTAGGACCTCCTCCGACAATTACTACCGCATGCTCGGTCATTGCAGATCTCCACACCCAACGAGGCGAGCGAATCTGCACCAACATCCGGGTCTTGTCGCAAGCCCCCGCGTGCGGTATATGTTCATAGTGGGATGCGAGCCCACACCTCTAATGATCGCTGCCTAATAATTCCTACAAGGGCGATCGCGGACCAAGAGCTGCTTCGATCTCACTCTAGTGCCGACGCGACCCGCCCACTGCGCCATCTCGCAGCGTAGGGCAACGCGAACAGGTACAGCCCACTGAGCATCAACAGAATCAGCGGGAACAGCGCGAGCAGACCCACCCACACTGCCTGTTCTTTCCGGATCAGGGCTATGACGTTGAAGATAACAGCGATCGTAAAGGCGATAGACAACCACCGATGAAGCTGCCGAATCCATCTGTTCCAATTCATTGTGAACTCCTCTGACACCTTAGCCCATGAACGTTCATTGAGTGCGTTGCAATACCTGCTCGAGGTTCGTGAAGAACTTCTGCCATCCGAACTTCGCGCCGCCGAACGCTTGCTTCTGATTGGGTTGGAATCCTGACTGCTCCATGCGCAGGTGAGTCCCGGCACTCGTCGTAGTCAAAGTAAAGGTGACGACGCTTTTCAGATTGAATGCCGCGTCATCGTGGGCGAAATCCCAGGTATATGAGAGCGTTTTATTCGGCTCGATGACCAACACCTCGCAATCCAACACGCCGCCCCACTCGCCGCTGAGATTGAAACGGTGACCCACGACCGGACTGAAGTTGTTCTTCATCAGCCACTCCTCCATCAGGTGCGGTTGCGTGAGCGCACGCCAAAGCTTTTCCGGCGGATGGGCAAACTCTCGTTCGACAACCACGGTACGCGTTTCAGCCGATACGTCGTTCATTGATCGATCCTCTTGAGCAGGTCTTCGAGTGCGTCGAACCGCTTTTCCCAGAAGCCAGTCATTTGCTTGGTCCAGTCGATCAGCGGTGCCAATGCCGCGAGTTGCGCGCTATATC
>JAICPY010000186.1 GCA_025929585.1 Steroidobacter sp. | reverse complement strand
GCGAACGCGAGTCCATGTGCCGTCGGATCGGCGAGAATGCGCCGCATCGCAAGTAGCTTCGGCACGTATGCGCGAGTCTCACGCGGAAGTTTCAAGCTGAAGAAATCCGTCGGCTTGCCCGCTGCGAGGTTTCGGCGAATGGCGCGCGCGACATTTCCTTCGCCAGTGTTGTATGCGGCGACTGCGAGCAGCCAGTCGCCCTCGAATTCGTTGAACAGGAACTCTAAATAGTCGAGCGCCGCAGTGGTAGCCGCCAGCACATCGCGCCGGCCATCGTAGTACCAATTCTGCTTGAGCCCATAGCGCCGTCCCGTGCCAGGAATGAACTGCCACAAGCCCGATGCACTGGCGCGCGAGTAAGCAACCGGATTGAAGGCGCTTTCGACGACCGGTAATAGCGCGAGCTCCATCGGCATGTTGCGTGCTTCGATCTGATTCACGATGTGGTACAGGTAGCGCTCGCCGCGTTTGAATGTGCGATCTAGATACGCGGGGTGCCGGGCGTACCAGCTTTCTTCCGCGTCCACCGAGGGATGCTCGACGTCGCTCAAACTAAAGCCGTCACGAATGCGCTCGAACAGGTCGCTCGCGGCTGGAAGCGCCGGCGGCGTCGCGCCGAGCTCACGAACGAGCGGGGAATCGGCTGCCGTCTTAGCGTCGAGGGTTTCGATCGCATCTTCGATCTGCTCTGGCCCGGATGTGCCGATCAGGGCTTCATCGAGTTTGCCCGCGAGGGCAGCGGCTTTCTCCGATTCCAAGAAGGAGTTGTCCTCGACTCGCGGCGCGCTGGTACAGCCCGCAATGCAAGCCGCGAGCGTGGCGACGACTGCCGATGCGCGCAACAATCCAAAACGTTTGAGGTGCATGCTGTTTCTCTTTCTGTATTCGTCACGGTGCGTCGGCCGCTCAGCCACCGATTCGCAATCTGCGGGCTGTCTCATTATTCGATAAGCGCCGGATTGGCCATGATCAATGCGGCTGCGCTCAGGCGTGCCAGATACCCCTTGTCTCCCTCGGCTCCGGCGCGAACCAGCACCCACGCGTCCCGGGAGCCGGTCGTCTCAATCGCTTTCTGCACTCGTGCCCCGCCCATGTTGTACGCGAGCGCCGCCAACTGCCAATCGCCCAAGCTGAAATGCTCTGCCTGAAGTAGGCGCGCGGCCGCATCCGTGAGCAAGACTGGGTCGAGCCGCTCGTCGGCCACTGCATCGACCCGCAATCCGTACGCGCGGGCCGTTCTTGGAATGAACTGCCAGATTCCTGCGCTTTGGTATTTATTGTGTGCCTGTTCCAAGTTCTCATAGCCCGACTCGACGATCGGTATCGCCATCAGCGGAGCAGGGACTTCGTAGCGACCGAAGGTTTCGGACACGAGGCCGCGATACGAGTCGAAGCGCTTTAGCGATGCGTGCATGAGCTCGCGCCCTTGCGGCGTGCCGGCGTAGCGATTGATCTCGCGTAAGACTTCGTCGTTGATGACAATCGCGAATCCGGAGCTCGAATCCATTCGTGCGGCAAGCTGTTGCGCCTGCTCTAGCGTGACGCGTCGATCTCGCACCCAGTTGCCCGCTGCATACGATGCGGTCGTCATGATGACGAAGAAAATACTTGCGAAGCCGAGCACGAGGCTCGTGCCCCGTGGCACTTTAGGGCTCAGCATATTCTCCAGACGTCGCTTCAGTGTGCTGCTACCGCGCTCGCCGAGCATTGCTGTCGCGCCAACGATCCAAGCCCTTTGGTCGCCGGATTTCGTCGCGACGTCCAGCAGGCAATTGCCATAACTCTTGATCGACCATCGATGACGCTCGACCACCGCTTCGTCGCAGGCGAGCTCCTGAATGAGAGATATACGCCGGCTCCAAAGATGAGCGAAGGGGTTGGCGATGCACAGCAAACGCAGCACGCCGAAGAAGTAGAGCCAGCGTGTGTCGCCTTGTCGGTGATGTTGCGCTTCGTGCGCGACGATCATCCGATATGCGCGCGGGCGAGCGATCCAGGAGGCAGGCACGACGATGTGAGCGCCGCGCAGCGTCCAATAGGAGAAAGGAACGACCGCATCATCGCTGCTCCAGATGCGAACCCGACGAACCCTTCGGATCAGATGCGCCGAACGCATCACCTGGCGCAGCGTCTTTAGGCCTCGAATCAAATACAGCATGCCGATGATGAGCGAGGCGAGGGCGAATGCAGCCAAGATGCTCGCAACGGAAGTAGCGGAATGTGAGGATGCGTCGGACGTAAACGTCACATAGCCCGCGCTATCCATCTTACCGCCTTCGTCTTCTGGTATCTGCATTGAAGGCGCCGACCATACCTTCGCGACCGGCTCGATGAGCTCGCTTCGAGGCAAAGTCGCTTGGACGATGAGCACGCCGGTGATCATGGCCGCTATGCAGTAATGCAGTTCCAGCAGAATGCTCGACTTGGCTTTAGGCAGCAGTTTCTCCACGACGAGTATGCCGAGGAAAGCACATGCAACCGCAGCATTCATCGCGCCATACAGCGATAGAATCTGTGCGAGTGTCATTTGCGCTCCTTGATGCCGTTGAGCAGCTTCTTGATCTCGCGCACCTCATCGTCGGTGAGCTCGACGTTGTCGATCAACTGGCGTATCAACGCGAGCGGGGCGCCCGCGAACACACGGTCGACTACGTCCTTTACGGTCCGTGCTTCGTACACCGCCTTCTCGAAGCGCGGAACATAGACATGACCGCGACCTTCCTTGCGTGTCGTGAGCACCTCCTTACTTTCGAGAATCCGTAGCATCGTGGACACGGAGGTGTACGCAAGATTGCGACTCGGCGGTAACGCAGCGATCACGTCGGCCACCGTTCCTTCTCCCAGGCGCCAGAGGATCGTCATGAGCTCGAGCTCCACATCGGTGAGTCGCTTCGGGCTGGAGCGTGCGGTTTTAGTTTTCTTCATGCTCTTTATCGCCAGATCTCGCGCCGATCGAACTCGGCCGTAAGCAACGCCTCGTCTTCCCAGCGCCGGGTCGGACCTCGATATCCATTCTGGTCGGCGATGGCGACAATTCGCCCCTGACCCAACAGCAAAGTTTCAGGCTCGATTGCCGCAATCGCATCTGCATACGCTAACTCAGGGCTGATGATCTCCCAGCCGCTACGACGCAGTCGTGCAACGAGATCGCCGACGTAGAGCGCGGCCAGGTCATTCTCGTGCAGTAACAGCACGTGTCTCGGCGAACGCCCAAGCTGCTCACGGGCGAGTCCATCGTAAAACTCGATGCTGTCGACGAGCAGATCGACATACGCATCCCGCAGCTTCTGGAAATCGACGGTCTTCCCCGCGCGCAAGGCTTCCTGGAACATCGAGTCCATGTACCAGTCGTAGGTGTCTACCGTGACGTAGGCAGAGAAATACTGCGTTTGTCGCAACGCGGTTCGAATATGGTCGCGTTCTTCGATGGTCCGTCCTTCATGGAGAAAGGGATATCTGAACCACGCTCGGCGATTCGAAATATCGGGCAACGCCTCGTCGGCGGCGCGCACGTCCGCGAGAAAGCGTTCGGTGCCGACGCGATGAAGATCAAGGTGGCTATGCGAGTGATTGGCGATGAGATGTCCCGCCTTCGCATAGGACTCGATTCGCGCCTGGTTCGGTGCATCGAACCGATCGGTGTTGCAGAAAAATGCGACCTGCGAAACGTCTGCCGCGGCGAGCGCAGCGATCAGCCGGACCGCTCTTGTCGACCCCTCGAAGTGAGCGCTGGATGCGCGCGGCGCGTCATCGAAGGTGAGCGCAATGGAGCGAGTCTCCGCCTGGGAAGGCGAGCATACCGACAGGATGCACGCGGCAAATGTTATGGCCTTCGTTCTCATCTTGCGCTACGAACTAAATAATTAGTCGCATAGTACTAAAGATTTAGTTAATTGCAAGTCGAGCTGAAGCGTCTTTGAGGAAGCTGCATCCAAGACGCGACAGAAGGCGTCGTCTATTGCCTCACCGAAATACTCGCTGGACGAAGTGGTACAGATTGCTGGCCCACGTCTCGCCGACGTGACCATAGTCGTCCACGTTCCAAACGTGCGGCACGTCGTGCTCATTCAGATATCGATGAACATCCTGCGAGAAGTTGATGAGACCATCCTTGTTGCCGCAGGATAGGTAGATGAGTTTCAGTTGCTTGCGTACTGCAGCCGGATCGGGGACGAGCTCGGCAGGTGGCTTCGTGTTCGGAGCTGAAGAGAACGCACCGATCCACGCGAATGTGTCGAGATTGTTGAACCCGAAGTTCAGTGTCTGTCCGCCACCCATGGAAAGCCCTGCGAGCGCCCGATGCTTGCGATCGGTATACGTCGAGTACTTCGCCTCTACGGATGGAATGAGATGATCGAGTAGATCGCGCTCGAACTTGGAGAAGCCCTCGACCTTCTCCTTGGTGAACGGATCGCCGATGGCCCGATCGTCAGGCAGCGCGCGTCCATTCGGCATGACGATGATCATGGCGGCGGCCTTGCCGTCGGCTATGAGATTGTCGAGCACTACGTTTGGAGCTGCGAGGTTCAGCCACTCGTTTTCATCACCGCCGATACCGTGAAGTAGATACAGCACCGGGTACTTCTTTTTCGGGCTGTAACCAGGCGGCAGATAGACGTTCGCTTTGCGTCGAGTGCCGGTAACTGCAGACTCGTACGCGAGCTCTTCCACCTTGCCATGCGGCACATCCGCTCGCGGGGTCATGAAGCCGTTGGGTGCGTCCTCGAATGCACGCACGTCATCTGGCGCCAGCACGATCTCGCGTGCGAAATTTGCGCGGGCCCGCTCGGCTGATGCCTCCTCCGGCTTCTCCTGCGAGAACGCACGGGTGCTCCATACCGCGAATAAAATCAGGGTCGCTGAGGACGAAAGTTGCTTGAGAAGCGTCATAGGCGTGTATGTATGGCCGAATCGGAATGTTTCTGCAGGAGTAGTCCGAGGCAGGACGGGAACGATTAACGAAATAGGTAAGACGCGAGCTCGCGCAGATTGCGACGCTCGGTCAGCCATTCATGTTTAGTGCCAGAGGATTCGTAGTAGACATGCTTGATGTCGAGCTCCTTGAGCGCGCGATGATAACCACGAACGCCGTTCAGTATCCGTTCGGGTTCTGCTGTCCCGAGACCGATGAAGATGAGTCGCATCTTCGCGTTGAACGCTTCGGCATCCTCCAGGACTCCGTCGAAGTACTCCTTTGGATCGATCGATCCATCGCCGAAGCCTCCGCCGGCGCCGCTCAACCCGCCTATCGCGGAGAAAGTGTCGGTATGACGTAAGCCGATCATGAAGGCCTGCATGCCGCCCATCGAATAGCCCGCGATTGCGCGATTGTCGCGGTTCGAGATCGTTCGATAGGTCGCATCGACGTACGGGATCAGGTCCTGTAACACCACGGCCTCGAATGCGCTGAACATCCGAATGAACTCGGGAGGGAACGCTGGAAGCGGTGGATCGCCTGGCTTGGGATTGAAGAGTCCACGCGGCGGGCTTAGAGGAACTTCTTGCTCGCCCGGTCGACGAGCATAGCCTTGGTCCATGACAACGAGCATGGGCGTTGCTTTACCGGAAGCTATCAGGTTGTCCATGATGTGATTGACGCGTCCCTGAATCACCCAGGCGCGCTCATCCTCGCCGCCGCCATGCTGCAGATAGAGGACTGGGTATCGCTTATCGTGATGGTGATCGTAACCAGGCGGCGCATAGATGAAAAAGCGTCGCCACACGCCAGTGACTTGCGAGAGATACCAGCGCTCGCGCACATCGCCGTGGGGAACGACCTGCGGGGTGTAATAGTCGCCTTCGTTGCCGGACTCTGGAATCTCGATACCGCTCGTCTGTTTGCCGGTTCCGAAGAATGTCTCGCTCGCAGGATCGTTGATCGCCACCTCATCGATCATCAGCCAATAGTAGTGGAAGCCCGGAACCTGCCGATCCGTGGTCGCCGTCCACATCCCTTCCGAATCGCGCGAAGCGACGTAGTCCTTGCCGATCCTGAACTTCACGCTCTTCGCTTCCGGTGCCTTGGTCCTGAACACGACGCGTCCATCAGAAAGGACGCGCGGATACTCTGCGCCGCGTACATTCGTAGAGGCAGGTTTGCCTGGAAGTACATGGCCTGCATGAACGATCGTTGCGCTCGCAAGCAACAGCACAAGGAGGAGGCACTGCTTCATAGTCGATCCTCTACTTTGTCTTCGTGCGTCCATCGGTTCTGCCCTTGGCTATATTGGGCTTTATTGGTGTTGGTCTTGCCGCGCCGGTTTGACGCCTGGATATTTGTCCGACTATTGGCGCCGTCAACCGTAGAAATGTCAAGCTCGCTCAATGAGCGAAATTGAGTGATGCGGAAACCGAAACTGATTATTCTTTATGAAAGTAGCTTTATTAATTGTCTGAGTATTGACGGATCGAGCTTCGCGATGCTTAAGTGAGCCTTCGTCGATGACGAGGAATGCGACTGCCTGGTGCAGGTCATCCGCAAACTTGCCAACCTTCTGGACGCATCGCCGCAACACATAGAATTCCTGCGCACGCGCAAATTGAGGGCTCGCGCCCGCAGTGATGGTGCGGTCATAAAAAGACAGAAGAGGTTCAAGTGAGATCGTGGATTAAATGGATTGCGGCGCCTTGCATCGGCTGCACACTGCTTAGTGCGAACGCGGATGAAGCCTCGGTAGAATCTTCTCCGATCTCCGTCACCATCGATGCGAGCGCGATCGCGACAAGCTCGATTTCCCCGCACATCTATGGTCAGTTCCTCGAGCACATCGGCCCGATCGTGAATCATGGGTTATGGGCCGAGATGGTCGACGACCGAAAATTCTTCGGTCCGATTCTCGATGCCGAGCCACCGCCGCCGACTGATCCGCGTGCAGTTTGGCGAGGACGCACACGTAACTGGATCCGCATCGGTGCTGCGGACGCGGTGACGCTCGATGAAAGCAATGCGTACGTGGGCGAGCATTCGCCGCT
>JAICPY010000223.1 GCA_025929585.1 Steroidobacter sp. | reverse complement strand
GATAGCTGAACGACCTTCATCGCAACAGAGCCCAAGAACATGCCTGCAATCGCCCCGTGACCGCGATTTCCCATCACGATCTGAGTGCATCTTTTCTTGCGTGCGTACTCGACGATCGTCGGCGCGGGTTCGCCGATACAGACTTGAATGGCAATGCGACCTTTTGCGCGTTTGAGATAGCCGCGCACTTTCTTCAAAGCCGCTTCTTCCTGTCGTCGATAGTGTTCCTCGATCAATTCTTCCGAGAGCACCCAGCTGCGGGCGACAGGAACCTGCACATAGAGCAGATGAATGCGTCCGCCAGGCTGTAGGAGCGAAAGCGAGAACTTGAGGGCTCGCAGCGCGTTGTCCGAACCATCTATCGATACGAGTATGTTTTGAGGTTTAGCCATTTCTATCCTCGGAATGCGCCAGCGAATTTGGATGAGTGTGAATCATTTCCAGCGCCTCGTCGAATGAAGCGGCTGCGCGAACATCCGACTTTAGAACATGCATGGAGCTCAGAAGAGCGCGCACGGGTTGCGACATCTCCACCAGGTAAACCATCGTGTCGCTCTTACGGCAGCGAGTCAGAAATTCTTCCAGCGCACTAACGCCGGTCGCATCGATCAAGGGAACATCGCGAAGAATCAAGATGAATGCCATCGGCATCGGGCCGATCCGATCGAGCACGTCATTGAGTCGATTCGCGACGCCGAAAAATAGCGGACCGCGCAGTTCGAAAACCTCGACGCCCTTCGGCAATCTGGTTCGTCTTGTGTATTCCTCCTCGTCGCGCTGATAGTCATCGACATCTCGCTCGATCATCGTGCTGCGATTCTGAATCGCGACAGCCTCGGCCATCCTGTGCATGAACAACATCGCGGCCAGAACGACGCCGACCGAGATCGCGACAGTCAGGTCGATCATCACCGTCAAGCTGAAGGTCAGCAGCAATACGAGACGATCGCCTGCCGGCGCTCGCATCAAGTACTTGAAGCGCTCCACCTCGCTCATGTTCCAAGCGACCACCACGAGCACAGCTGCAAGCGCTGCCAGAGGGACATAGCTGATCAATGGCGCCAGCAGTAGCATGAACAACAAGAGAAACAGGGCGTGCAGCATGCCTGCGATCGGCGAGCGAGCGCCTGAACGAATGTTGGTCGCGGTGCGTGCGATCGCACCAGTAGCTGGAAGGCCGCCGAAGAATGTCGAGAACAGATTCGCGACGCCTTGCGCGACCAGTTCGCAATTCGAACGATGCCGTCGACCGGTCATGCCGTCGGCGACCACGGCAGAGAGCAATGATTCGACACCGGCCAAGAAGGCGATCGTGAATGCGCTCGGCATGACTGCTTTGAGCTTGTCCCAGTTGAATTCCGGCAATTCCGGCATCGGTAATCCACGCGGCAGCTCGCCGAACTGACTTCCGATGGTCGTCACTTGAAGATCGAAACCCCATGCCATGAGTGAGCCGGTGATCACGGCGAGGAGAAAGCCCGGCCAGCGGGGCGCATAACGCCTCAAGAGAATGATGATGGCCAGCGCGACGACGGCAATCGAGACTGCCGCAGGGCTGAATTGCGCAACGTGCGCGGCATAGGCATTCACCTTCTCGAGGAACTCTCCCGGCACTGCACCCATGGGCAATCCCAAGAGATCTTTGATCTGTGTCGAGAAGATCACCAACGCGATGCCTGCGGTGAACCCGGTGACCACCGGTTGCGGTATGTACTTGATCCAAGTGCCGAGTCCCGCGAAGCCTGCGATGATCAACATGACTCCGGCGACGCAGGTTGCCAACAGCAAGCCGTCGAAGCCGTGCCTGGCGATGACGTCCAATACGACGACGACGAAGGCGCCGGTCGGGCCGCCAATCTGAAAGCGGCTTCCGCCAAGCGCGGAGATCAGAAAACCCGCAACGACTGCTGTAATCAATCCTTTCTCAGGCGTGCTGCCCGAAGCGATGCCAAGCGCCATGGCAAGTGGCAGCGCGACGATTGCGACCGTAAGTCCTGCGATCACGTCGTTGCGAAAATCTCTCGGGCTATACCCGAGCCGCAGGACCGTGATCAGCTTGGGGACGAAAAGATGCCAGTACGGAGGGCGATCGGACATGCGCGTTAGAGATGTTTGTTCGCGTTGTTGATTTCCGGAAAGCCTAATGGTACTCCCAGTTCGCTTCCGGCAGTGAGCGCCGAGTTCGTAGCCATGTCGACAAGCGCGTGCTCGAGGGTTGAAACTCAGGCGCCTCGTGCAAAATGGGCACGGGCGATGGCTGTTCCGATATCGAGCTACCAGGCGAGGAACACGATGCGAATACTTGCACTGAATTGTGGCAGCTCCTCGATCAAGTGTGCGCTGATCGAAACCGCGACCTCGCGGAGGCTGGCAGAAGCGCGCATCGAGCAGATCGGGAAGTCGAAAGCACGATTTCACGCCGGCGAGAAAACACGCGAGCTCGGCGAGAGTACGAGCTTCGAGCAAGCAGCCACGATCCTATTAGAAGAGATGCAAGGCGCTGCCCAAGGGCTCGGAGCCATCCAGGCCGTCGCACACCGCATCGTTCACGGAGGCGAGCGTTTCATCCAGCCAACTCGCTTAGACAAGGCGACGCTTGCCGAATTGGATGCGGTGTCCGAGCTCGCGCCGCTTCACAACTTGCCCGCCCTGGCCTGTGCTCGCGCAGCGATGAGCTTCATACCGGATATCGAGCACGTAGCTGTGTTCGACACCGCCTTTCATGCCACGTTGCCGACACGTGCCAAACAGTATGCCTTACCGAAGGACGTGGTCGATCGGTTCGGCATTCGCCGATTCGGATTTCACGGCACCAGCCATTCGCATGTTAGCCACGCGACCGCTGCCCACTTGCTCACGACTCCCCAACAACTGCGCATCGTTTCCTGCCATCTAGGGAACGGTGCCAGTGTCACGGCAATCGAGTATGGGCGGAGTGTCGAAACGAGCATGGGCATGACGCCGCTTGAAGGACTGGTGATGGGCACGCGGCCGGGCGATGTCGATCCTGGTGTGCTGCTGGAGCTGATGCGCTCAGCCAAGATGAACGAAGCGCAGCTCAATGATTTGTTGAATACGCGTTCGGGCTTGAAGGGACTCACTGGAACGAATGATATGCGCGAGATCGAAACACGCGCCTCTCAAGGTGATGAGCCGTGTCGCTTGGCGATCACGCTGTACTCGCATCGAGTGCGCAAATACATCGGCGCGTACGCGGCCGTTATGGGCGGCGTCGATGTGATTGCCTTCACCGGAGGTATCGGCGAGAACAGCGCCTTGATCAGGCATCGTTGTACGCAACGGTTGGAATTTCTGGGAGCGGTCTTGGATGAGGATCGTAACCGCGATGCGAAGCTGAGTAGCGCACAATCCGTCGCGCAGATATCCGATCCAGCTTCACGCGCGAGAATCGTGGTTGTCCGAGCGGACGAGGAGTTGGCGATTGCTCGCGAAGCGGCTGTGTTGCTGTCGCAGCGCTCGCAGCCGGATTCGCTGCGAATTCCAGTGGCAGTGTCCGCGCGTCACGCACATCTATCGCAGGCAACGGTGGAGCGGTTATTCGGCGAAGGCTATCAATTGCAGGTTCGCGCGCCACTGTCGCAGACCGGTCAATATGCGGCTCAGGAGACGGTCACGCTCATCGGACCAAGAGGCAAGCTGGCAGGCGTTCGCCTGATGGGCCCGCCTCGCGGACACGATCAGATCGAGATTTCCCGTACCGATGAATTCGTTCTCGGCGTGGACGCCCCAGTCAGAATTTCGGGCGATCTGAACAATACGCCAGGCATCACTTTGGAAGGACCGAAAGGCACGATGACCATTCCGAACGGTTTGATCACCGCACGCCGTCATATTCATATGAGTCCCAGCGATGCTGAGCGCTTCGGCGTCCAAGATCACGACACTGTCGAAGTGCGCATCGATAGCCAAGGTCGCGACCTCACATTCGGTGATGTCACCGTACGAGTCTCACCTGACTTCACACTCGAAATGCATCTGGATACCGACGAGGCGAATGCCGCTGGCATCGAGCGTGGAGATAAGGGAGAGCTGGAGGAGAGGGGAGAAGTGGAAGGCAGGATCACAAGGAAATAGGTCTGCGGTCCGCGGTCTGCGGCCAGAGGCTACTGTCGTTTTGCTTTACGACTCTTGTCTGGTCGCAGACCGCAGACCTTCCTCATGTTGCCTTCCATCTCCACTCCTTTATCTCCGGCAGATCATCGCCGTGCTCGCGGATGTATTCACGGTGTTCGACGAGTCTGTCTCGCAGGCGCTGCCGAAGGTGGCCGACGCGCTCGCTCAAGCCGGGAACGAAGTCGATGACCGCTTCGACGAGGTGGAAACGGTCCAGCTCGTTCAATACGGTCATGTCGAACGGCGTCGTCGTCGTGCCTTCTTCTTTGTAACCGCGTACGTGAATATTGTCGTGATTGCGTCGGCGATACGTTAGACGATGAATGAGCCACGGGTAACCGTGAAAAGCAAAGATCACTGGCTTGCTCGTCGTGAAGATGGAATCGAATTCACCATCCGACAATCCATGAGGATGAAAGTAGGAAGGCTGCAGCGTCATCAGGTCGACGACGTTGACGAAGCGCACTTTCAGATCGGGTACCGATTCGTGCAACAAAGTCACGGCTGCGAGCGCTTCCAGTGTCGGTACATCGCCAGCGCAAGCGATGACGACATCAGGCTCGCCTTCAAGATCACTGCTGGCCCAAGACCAAATCCCGATGCCGGCACTGCAATGCTTGATCGCCTCGTCCATCGATAACCATTGCGGCTGCGGTTGCTTGCCTGCAATGATGACGTTGACGAAATTGCGGCTGCGCAAACATTGATCCGTCACGCATAGCAAAGTGTTCGCATCGGGGGGCAAGTAGACGCGAATGACTTCCGG
>JAICPY010000241.1 GCA_025929585.1 Steroidobacter sp. | reverse complement strand
TCTCCGTTTATCGCTCGCCACTCGGCCCGTACATCGTGAAACCAAGCAAGAAAAAAGTATCTCCGGCGCCCAAGGACGAGACGCATGAAACACTGAAGAGCATTATCAACGCACCGTGATCTGGCTCTAGCCTGTGCCACGAGGTCGAGAATTGCATTGACGAGGAGCCGACGCTTTGCGTCTGGCTCGCTGTAGTGCAGGCTAACGCGAACGCTGCGAAGCTCGTTTCGATACTATGATGTCGATGCTCTCGAGCTCGACATGATAAATAACCTGCGCCTCTCCACGTTCAAGTTGGCGCAGCACCGCTGCTACTTTCTCGTCCAGCGAGACCTCACGTTCTCCGTACTCCGTCCCCTCCCTGAGCACGAAGGATTCCAACACGCCGCGCAATGCTTCCGCAGACAATTCGCGGTGCGGAATGACAATCGGTTCTTGGTTCTGAAGTTCCATGATTGAAGTATGACGGGCGGGCTTTACGAAAGAAAACGGCACGCACTCGCAGCGCAGCTTCAGGGGTGCCAACTTTCTCCGACCCAAGGATTCGCGTGTCACATGGCTCGTTCTGCGAAGGCGCAATCGTCCGTGAGTGCTGCGCTGCGCTGGACTTGGGTTCGAATCTGCCTCAGCGGAGCAGACCAAGATCGGCCATCCACATCTGGAGCAGCTCCGGCCATTTGGCCGCACCAAGTTTTTCGAACCCTGACCCCGGGCCGCGTCCAGTCATTCCCGTGCCATGGCCGCCGCGGCGGAACACGTGAAACTCCGCGGGGATTTTGGCCGCTCGAAGAGCAAGATAGTACTCGCCGACGCCGGTTGCGAACGGGTCGTCGTCGTTCACGTATAGGAACGTTGGCGGCGCCTTCGCCGACACTGTCGGAGCGCCGCCGGCGCCGAAAGCTGGATAAGCGAGTACGGCAAAGTCGGGGCGCGTGCTGGATTCGAACTCATTCTGCGCGAGCGCGGCGAGCTGCCCACCGGCTGAGAAACCCATGACGCCGACGCGAGAAGGATTGATCTGCCATTCCTCCGCGCGCTCACGTACGACGCGAATGGCTTGCTGCAGATCGGCTAGCGATTCCTCCTCGACCTTGTAGGTCGAGCCTTCGGCACCGGCCAGTCGGTAGCGCAGTACGAAGGCCGCGACGCCCATTTCGTTGAGCTTCTGCGCAACGAACTCTCCCTCGAGATCGACGACGAGATAACGGTGGGCACCACCGGGAGCAATGATGACCGCCGTGCGCTTCGAATTCTGATCAGCGGGCAAGTAGACCGTCAATGTAGGAACGTGGATATCCGTGACTCGATGAAACGAGTCTGGCGTCGCGCCCTCGATCCATCGCTCTGGAGTGGTTTTTCCCTCCGAGCCTGGTGCCTCGCCCGGCCAGATCCGGATCACGTGGCCGCTCGGAACGAATGGAGATACTGCGGCTACCGCAGTGTGAGCCACGCCAGTCATGACGAGTAACAACACTAATTTGAGATGACGCATGGAAAAACGCAGGTGACTTGAGTTAGTGAAAATCGAGGATACGCGCGCATGGATCCAGAGGTGATCCGATTAGGCCCGCCCGGTTCAGCTCGCAAATCGTTGGGCGTGGCAGGTGTCGCTCAGGCGTTGGATCGACGAAGACAGCTTCTTCGAACACCGCAAGACGCAAGCAGCTATCTCCAAACGCTATGAGCTCGCGCAAGAACTGGACGGCGGTCTTTACAGCGCGATCAAGCGCTGACGGCAACCCGATCGACGGGAAGAGGGATGACTTCGGCAAGAGGCTTCGCTTCTCGCTGAGGCGAGGTTGGCGTCGTGATGACGCGCGCACCGACGTGCGGAATCGGGCCTTCACCGTGCAGGTGTTGTCCAGTGCTCGCGAGCCAGCGCTCGATGTGACGGCGGAATCGCTCCACGGCCTTCTGGCGAAGCACGATCAACCCCGTGCCTTCGTACATCTGCTCCTGCGCGGGTGTCACGTGATACCACCATTGCAGGCGATGAATGCGCTCGCCGCTGTAATACGGCAGCAAGATCGAAAAGCGCCGGCCTCTGCGGGTGGGCTCTGTTTCAGCGAAAGCGAAGTAATCTTCGAGTGCGCGCGGCAGTTCGATGAGTGTCATCCGGTCTCGGGAGCGTTAGGACTCGACGGACCGATCATACTCATAGCCTTGTAGATCTTCCAAGGGCATCAGCGCCAAAATTCCATTTCGCACACTCGGGCTGGGCTCAGAATACCCGCATCGCTTCGGCGCTGAGCAAATCTAAACGCGCCCTGCGGACATGAAAGAGTGCTAGTTATGGGACTTTGTCCGAGAGCACAGCGAGGAGCCAGTTATGCCCAAGATCGACATTGCGGCCGCACCGACACATCGTGGTTCGGGCTATCCGCCGCCGTTTGATGCGCCGTGTTCTGCACGTGCGCGGCGACGATTAGGCGATGCAGGTGGGCTTCGCGATTTCGGTGTCAACCTCATGACACTACCGCCGGGCAGTTGGTCCAGTCAGCGCCATTGGCATAGCGAGGAGGACGAATTCGTCTATGTGCTCGAGGGCGAAGTGACACTCATCGAAGACGACGGCGAGACTGTATTGCGAACGGGCGACTGCGCCGCGTTTCCGAAAGGCAGCGGCAATGGCCATCACATCATCAATAAGTCCGCATCTACGGCCGTCTATCTCGAGATGGGCTCCCGAAGCCCGCAGGACCTCACCACATATTCAGACATCGATATGAAGGTTTCTAGCGCCGACGATCGGTACGTGCATAAGGACGGCAGTCCCTACGCCACGTCATAGAACGCACGGAAAGATGAACTGCGTCTCTCGCCTCAATTGCGGCGTCACGCAGCCGTGCTGAAAC
Source organism: Steroidobacter sp. (assembly GCA_025929585.1). GTDB lineage: Bacteria > Pseudomonadota > Gammaproteobacteria > Steroidobacterales > Steroidobacteraceae > Steroidobacter. The sequence continues at coordinate 1,268 of JAICPY010000241.1, read as the reverse complement.
CGATCATCTAGGTGAACTTCTTGTAGGTGACTCCAATGAATGTGCGTCTCATCGGTGCGCGTAATCTGCGAGTCATCGCCTGCTCTTAGAACTGATGTGCCTTGCGTGTATGCCCGTAACGAAGAGTCGCGATGGAACGCCGGATCGCTTAAATGAGTTGCTTGGCTCGACTGCTGAAGAAGCTTGTCATCAGCAAGTGAACTGCGTGGGTCGCGTGCAACCGCTTACAACGCCGGATGGGCGATACGTCATCGTGCGCGGCCGCCTTTGGCGCGCAGCGAATCCGAACTTGTCGGATGAATCACGAGCAGCGTTCATCAGTCAACTCATGGAAGCGCGGCGGGAAGTAAAAACAGCGCGCCGCGAATTGAACGCTGAAAGACTGGCCAAAGCGCGGTCAGCTGTGAACGCAGCGAAGATCGCTCTCGGTGAGCGCGGACCAATCTGGTGGACCGACGGAGCCAAAGACTTCAACCGGCATCTCGTCCAGAACACTCCCTATGCAAGCTGGTACCGGAGTCTTGGCCTCAAATGAGCGACGTGCTTGGTGTGGAACGAACTGTAGTTTCCTAGATTTAATCCGGAAGAAACTCAGGGGCCAATCGTCTCCGGCTTCGAAGCGAGCCACATCCCAACGAACGCGATCAAACCACCGGCGATCTGACCTGCGTATAGCTCTTCGCCAAGGAACAGCACTGCAGTGACGACGCCGACGATCGGGTCGAGATTGGTGTAGACACCGACTAGACTCGCATCGAGCTCGCGCAGCGCAAAGCCGTACACTATGTATGCTACAGCCGAGGCGGCAACGCCCAGAAACAGAACGCTCGCCCATGCTGATGTTGATGGATTCGACCACGGCGTGACCGACAGCTCCGCCGCACTCAGTGGCAGAAGCATCAGCGCACCCAATGTAGAGACGATCGCGATCGTCACGACAAAGTCGGCCTGTGCGAGTCGCTTTGCGAACACTGTGTATGCCGACCAGGCGATGACTGCACCGAACATCCATAGGGCGCCGAATACGGGATGAGGTGCCTCGGCAGTACGCTGTCCCGCCATCGTCACGACCACAACCCCGAGAATGGAAAGAACGATGCCAGCGATGCGCTGCCGCGATACCTTCTCTCCCAGATACAGCACCGCCGCGAGCGCCACGCAAGCGGGCACGAGTGCGTAGATCAATGCGCCTTGAGAAGCCGAACCATGCACTAACGCGAAGGTGAAGGTCACCGCGAAGATAGCAATGCCACTGATCGCCATTAGAG
>JAICPY010000121.1 GCA_025929585.1 Steroidobacter sp. | reverse complement strand
TCGAGCTCGGGCGTTGGCACCAACATTCGCTGATCGCCGCGCTCGCGCAGCAACAGCATGAATCCATCCTCCAACGTGGGCCGTACGGCTTCTATCGTTAAACCATCGATCTGCAGTGGCCTCGCACTATCAGTGACGACGCGGACCTTACCGCCGTGGGGAACGGCATCCGCCACATCCGCTCGCTGCACGAGCTGCAATTGCAGATTGCGGGCCGACTGCGATTCTCCCGCGAGTAGGTACGTGCGACCCTGCGCCCGCGCACGAATCTCATCGGGCGAACCCATCGCCAGCGTTCTGCCCTCGTGCAAGACGACGACATGCGAACAGTTCTCCGCTTCATCCATGTACGAGGTGCTCACGACCACCGACAGTGCTTCTTGCTCTACCAGACGATGAACGATTTCCCATAATTCGCGGCGCGAGAGTGGATCGACACCGACGGTCGGTTCGTCGAGCAACAACAATTCGGGAGAGCGAACGAGCGTGCACGCAAGTCCGAGTTTTTGCTTCATGCCGCCCGAAAGCTTTCCGGCCAGGCGATTACAAAATGGCGCAAGCGCCGTCATTTCCATCAATCGTGGATAACGCTCCGACCGCGAGGCTGCGGAGACTCCATGCAAATCCGCGTAGAGGTCTAGATTTTCCTGGACGCTCAAGTCTTCGTAGAGTCCGAAGCGCTGCGGCATGTAGCTGATGCGATCTTGGATCTGTTGCGGATTTTGTTTTGCATCGATGCCTAGCACGAACAACGAGCCGGATTCCGCACGCATCAACCCGGCCGCAAGTCGCAGCAAGGTCGTTTTGCCTGCACCATCAGGACCGACCAATGCGGTCAATGCGCCGCGTTTGGCCTCGACGGAAACATTCTCCAAGGCGCGTACCGGAGCGAGCTTCTCGCGAGCGAATTCCTTGGTGATCTCGCAGGCGACCAACACGAACGAGTTGCTATCGGTGCCTTCGATGCTAGACATGAATGTTCCTGGTTGAATCAATCTTCAGCAGGAGCATCGAACCGCACCGTCGCCGGCATCCCAAGCTTCAATCGGTCCTCCGGATCGTCCACGAAGACTCGGACCTCGTAGACAAGACTCGTGCGCAACTCCTCTGTCTGTACGGTTTTGGGCGTGAACTCCGCTACCGAGGAGATGAACCCGAGCGAGCCTTTGAGTGGTGAATCCGGAAAGCTATCGATGATCACGCTCGCGGACTGTCCCGTCTGCAAATGTCCCAACGCGGTTTCGGGCGCATAGGCGCGCACCCACTTCGGGCTCGTTACAGCCAAGGCAAAGACCGGGCGTTGCGGCGTCGCATACTCTCCCGCCTCCATCAAACGATTGCGAACCACCGCTTTCGTCGGGGAGATGAGCTCCGCATCCTTGAGCTGCCGCTGTAGGAGATCGAGCTCTGCACGCGCACCTTCCAGCTGCGCCTGAGCTTGCGCGATGTCTTCGATGCGCGGACCCGCTAGAGATAAGTCGAGCGCCTTGCGCTGCGCATCCAACCGCGCCTCACTCATCCGTAGCGCTGCACGTGCCGCGTCGAGATCCTGCTCGCTCACCGCTCGACCGTTCGATGACTTGCTGATACTTACGGCGCGGTCATACTGGCTCCGCGCATTTTGCGCTTCCGCTAGCGCTGCCGAGACCGCCGCTTTGGCTTGCGCGATGTCTTCCGGCCGCGTGCCGTTTTTCAGCCGCAATAACGCTTGTGTCTGCGCATTGAAGCGAGCCTCCGCTTGACGAACCCGCGGCTCGATGCGAGCCGTATCCAGGCGCGCCAACACCTGCCCTTCGGTTACTTCATCGCCCTCACGCACCAAGACTTCTGCTATGCGTTCGCTTTCTGCAAAGGGCAGATGCACCTGCCTGATATCGACATTGCCGTGCAGCACGAGCGCATCCGTCGCCTCTCCTCGCGTCAGTACATAGGCGCTCACAAGGATAAGCACGATCACCGCGACGATGACGATTCGGATCTTCTTGTTCATGGGAGGCGCTTTTCTGAGCTGGGGCTTGAAAACCGGCGCCATTGTATTCAAACTTAAATTTGAATTTCAACTAGGGTTTATTGGCTGAGCACTTTATGCGCCGCGTTGCTGCAATGCGGTGTGAACCGGTCATGGCGAAACATGAAGAAACTCAATCATCGCAAAGGCGGCAAACGGCCCCCACCGGCGCGGCAGGATGGCCTCGCTACGAAGCGGCAGTTACTCGAATCGGCGGGTGAGATCTTTGCCGAGCAGGGATATGCGAGAGCCACGAGCAAAGAGATTTGCGAGCGTGCCAACGCGAATATCGCAGCCGTGAACTATCACTTTGGCGGCAAAGACGGACTCTATGCTGCCGTGTTAGAAGAAGCGCACAGCCGCCTCGTAAGCCTCGAGTCCATGCAAGCTGCCGCGCAGAGCCGAATCGATCCTCGCATGAAGCTACGGATGTTCATCGGCCGCATCGTAGCCGAAGTAGCCAAGACCGAAAGCGCGGGCTGGGAACTACGAGTCCTTAGCCGTGAAATCCTCTCTCGCTCTCCTTTGATGGCCGGTTTGATCCAGAACCAAATTGCGCCCAAAGCCAAACTCTTGCGCAGTCTGATCGCCGAGATCATGCAACTGCCCGTCGAGGATCCCGCCGTGAGTCGCTCACTCATCAACATCATGGGCCCGTTTCTGATGCTACTGATCACCGATCGAGCATTGCAGAAACAAGTCGCCCCGAAGCTCGATCTTGATCCGCAGACGCTCACGGACCACATGGTCACATACGCGCTTGCGGGACTGGAGGCCGTGGCGAAGGCAAATAGGTGACCTTTTTTCAGCATCTTCCGCAAACTGCATTCCGAAGTACGCATCCTGGAGGGACGTAGGTGGTAGAGGTGACGTAGGTGATGAAGGTGATGGCAGGTGATGAACGTGAAGAGGAGCAAATGGCCTTCTTGCCTACATCACTTACATCACGTCATCACTTACATCACCTACATCACCGATCCATCACGCGTCGCACCGGTCTCGAGCTCGCTTCCGAGGCCCGCATAGACGTATCGATTCCCGAATGTCTTCTTCAGTGCGGCGAATGTTGGTTCACCGGTGCAATGTCCAGGCGCCAAATAATCGACCTTCCACGTATCGTGCAGGCTCGCTGCCACCTTTTGAATATCCGCGTCGGTAGCCGTGACCAAATGGAGTCCACCAGCGATGAAATGAATCTTGCTATTGATCGATGCTGTCGCCTGGAGGATGTTCTCGATGCCCGGATGAGAACAGCCCACGATGAGGACGACACCTGCAGGCGTTTCGATTGCCAAGGACAGTTCCCGTAACTCCAACGTACCTGGCTTGTCGGACACCAATGAAATGAGATACATGCCAGGTGCGATCTTCGTCGTACTTTCAGTGAGCTCGAAATTGGCATTCGGCCACGCGCTGCCAAATGTCATCACGGCTGGCGGTGAACCATCGTAATAGCGCTGCTCCGGCGCCAATGATTCATCTCGGCGATAAAACTTACTTGGCATCGATGAGCCATAGACGCCGAAGCTTTCCTTGGGAGCGTAAATCTTCACGTCAGGATTCGTGCGCAGCAGATAGTCCATTCCGCCCATGTGATCGCCGTGTCGATGCGAGAGGACGACGAAATCGAGATTGGACAAGTCCACACCTTTCGCTTTGGCATTCCTTGCGAGAACCTCCGCATCGTTTCCAGTGTCGAACAGAATGCGTTTACCGCCATACTGAATAAAAGCCGAGTAACCCCAGTCCTTCTCCATCGCGGATGCCTTGCCGAATCCGTCATAAAGAATCGTAATACGAACAGCGTCCGCGTTCGCTTCTGCGGCTGCCGCAGCAGTTACGTCAAGAAGGGCAGTCAGCGCAACTAGAGTGAGGCAATACCTTCGAGCACTACTGATAGCCATGGAAGTCTCCTTTGCTGTCAGTTCCTCGACTGGATTAGATGCTCTTGATACACCCGGCGCGATAGCGGTTTTCGAACCGAGAACAATTCACCCCCCTGACCAATTGACGCATCCCAGCGTGAGTCAAGCAGAGCCGCATCGGAACCTCGGGTGGAAGCGGAGATTGGCTCCATCCCAACTAGGGCGCTCGTACCCGCTCCGATGCATTGAAGCGCACGCGAATGGAAGCCCATGCGGCGGCTGAGAATACCAGGACATTTGCCGCAACTACCGGTATGGCACCGATCATGACGCCATAGATTACCCACATCAGCGCGCCCACCATTTGGACTGCACGCAGCACTTCAGCTTTTTCGAAAAAGTACGAAGCAACGAACACAGCCGTCGCAGCCCATCCCAAATACTCAGTCATTGGCATCTCCGCTCAGCTTGCGACCGGCATCGGCACCAATGCGGTCATCGAGACACGATCGGTTCGCGCCCGCTCCCACTCCTGCAGAGCGAATCCATTGGACTCGAACAAAGCGCGGATCTCGCGCGTTGGCCAGCCAAGCACCTGCTCCAACACCGGCAACATCGTGCTGAACGCATTGTCGCTAAGCACCGTGCTGCGCGCGATTCGTGCAAGCTGACTGTTTTGAGATACGGCAATCGTATGACCATCGTGATTGTTCACATGAAGCATCACGTGCACATCCGAGCTGCCATCGCCAACATAGATCATCCGATGAGGCGCGATATTCGTTCGCTGCGCCAACTCTTCCAGCACGGCGACCTTGCCGTAACCTGCCGGCACACGCTTGATCGCTTGAACTTCTCCGGAAAGATCGTACTCGAACTCTGTGCCATATATGCGGTCAGGCGACAGCACACCCGACAAGGCCGACATCACCACCTCACGGGGTGCCGCCGAAACAACGAAGAAAGAAAATCTAACCGACTCCAGACCTTGTTCCAGCAGTCTTACCAATTCAGGTATGCCCGACTTCAAGCGGACGCGCCTGCCTGCTTCGATCAAGTGTTCCCTTCGCACGCCGCGAAATTCAGGATCATGACGAATCAAGTAGGCCAGCTCCGCGCCTTGCTGCACGAGATTCGTTCGCGCCAACCCTTCGACCTTGCGCTCGAAGTTCTGCACACCCAAGAGCTCGCTCAAGACCATTCCGGAATCGTTGAAGCTGAGTGTCTGATCGAAATCAGAAGCCAGCAGGAAGTGTTTGGTACTCGCTGTCATTTAGCGCTTTGTCTATTCATGCCGAGATTGGCACGCAATCACACTAGCAGAATTCTTTTGCTGATCAACGTGAATAGATCGCCTGTAGTGATGAAAGAGCATCCTGCTGCAAAGTGGTGCCAGATTTCATACAACCGCAACGTGCGATGCGCATAATGAGAGCGGCGGTACGCTCTGCGTCGATGCATTGTCGAGCAGTCAGTCGCGATCACGAACCAACTTGATGCGAGCATTCAATGTCTGGCGCCTTACGGCCAATGGTCGCAGTGGACATAGAGATTGATCCCCATTCCGATCTTGTCTTTCTCAGCGATCTCTGCGCCTCTGCGAGACTAATTCTTCATCATGCTCGATCTGATCTGCGCCGCTGCGAGATTCTTCATGCACAGATATACCGGGAGTCTCAACCGTGAGTCCACGATGAGTGATAAGAAAGTTCTCGCAGAGCACGCAGAGAGCGCGGAGATACAAAGAGGCTCGATGGTGCAAATTCACGAGCCTGAGCATAATCCGCTGCGCGGGAGATTCTCGCGATGGCGCAGCGGGTAAGAGTCAGAAAGTTATCCTGTTCCTTTGCGGTCTTTGCGGCCTTTGCGAGAGTTCATCTTCTTCCTGTCCTGCTGCGCCGACACGGTTTTGGTAGCACAAGGTCCGATGACTGCCGCTGCGCGGCTTCCCTGCCGCGCACGCGCTGCTATGCCTTACGGCAAATCGAACACCAACACCTCCGCCTCCTTGCCATTCGACAGCGTCAGCTTTGTCTCGTCCGTGAGCCTGAGTGCATCGCCTGCATCCAAAGCCGTTCCGTTCGCGTCGATGCGACCTCGCGCGACGTGAACATACACCCGGCGTTTTGCCGGCACTTCCAGCGTCGCACTTTCGGCACCATCGAACAGTCCGGCATACACGCGAGCGTCCTGGTGAATACGAACAGAGCTCTCCGCGCCGCTCTGAGATGCAATCAAACGCAATCGCCCACGCTTCTCCTGCGCTTCGAACCGCTTCTCCTCATACTCGGGTTCGATACCTTGTACGTTTGGCTGGATCCAGATCTGCAGAAAATGCACCTCCTGCGACGGTGAGTTATTGAACTCGCTGTGCCGCACACCTCGGCCTGCGCTCATGCGCTGAACATCACCCGGACGAATCACCGAGCCGGTACCGAGTGAATCGCGATGCGCGAGCTCGCCTTCGAGCACATAGCTGATGATCTCCATATCCCGATGCCCATGCGTACCGAAGCCCGCACCGGGGGCAACACGATCCTCGTTGATTACACGCAGCGGCCCGAAATCCACATGCTCTGGATCGTAGTAATCGGCGAAAGAAAACGTGTGATACGACTTGAGCCAGCCATGGTCGGCATAGCCGCGCTCTTGACTGCGTCGAACCTCGTTCATTGGAAGCCTCCTTTGTTGGTCACAAGATAAGGCCGCCGGTACTCATATAAAAGAGCAGAGATCCGATCGGATTGATCGAATGGTCTGATAGAAGTGAGCAGCGGACGGCGGACAAGGGCACAGCCGACGCCAATCTGTCTCCTTTCGCAGATCCTCTATTGTTGTTTCCTGTTCCCTATTCTTCGTATTTCCTTCCTTGGAACAGCAACGCAACGCATGCGTTGCGATGGATGGATGGATTCCCAATAAGGAGCTCTCGCATGCCCATTTCGCTCAATCTTCCAGGCACGGCCGAAAGGGTCGAACGGCACACCCCGGACCATGTAAACGAGCGCATCTACAGCGACATGCGCAGGCGAGTTGCGGAATGTTATGCGCTGAGCGATGAGGAAATCGACGCCCGCATTCTGGAGCTGGAGCGCGAATGGGATATCGAGCGCACACTCGAGGCGAATGCCTCGACGGTCATCTTGACCGGGCTCGCCCTAGGTACGTTAGCAAATCGGAAGTGGTATGCCTTGTCCGCGCTTGCGGCAGGGTTCTTGCTGCAACACGCGATTCAGGGATGGTGCCCGCCTCTTTCCTTCTTCCGTCGACGCGCAGTACGCACCGCTCGCGAGATCTACGAGGAGATCACTGCACTGCGAGCTCTGCGTGGAGACTTTGGTGAGCCCGAGGACATCGAGGCAGCATTGGAGCGGGCTGTGTTGCATTAGCGTGGGCCACTGTTCACGTTGCCAGCTGCGGCTAGTTCTTCGCTGCGTCTTTTCGTTCCTGTAACAGCGCTTTTACAGGAGCCTCAAGGGCGCCCAATCCCCAGCGTTTACCCAGCTCGATGGCTTCCTGCACAGATGCGCCTCTCATCCATCCCTCTCTGAGCGCAATCATGGCGCCGACGCGATTGCCGCTCGAACAGTGAATCAAAGCGGGTTCGTTGTCGATCTCAGCCAAGACACGATCGAACTCCTCCACATTTTGCTTAGTCAAAGATTGTGGACCGTGGATTGCAATGGCGTGATATCGCAACCCGTGCTCAGTCACGACCTTGACTTCATCGAATCCGGGATTCTCTTCTACGGGCCTCAGATTAACGACATGGCGTATGCCGGCTCTCTTGAGAGCTTCGATATGTCTCGCATCGATCGCGCCACTGACAATCCTTCCCGGTTCGGGAAAGCGTACCCGTGGAAGGTCACTCAGCGCGTCTTCTACAGGCTCAACCGCCTGACCTAACGCGCTAGCGACCAATGCCGTCGCGGCAAGTACGGCCACTCGTAAACGCATCGAACCTCTCCAAAATACGCATTCCCCACGGCCCTTTCTATCACAGAGAGCGTGCGAGCAGAATTCAAATGAGCATCCGGATTTTCTTGTCTTCTCTGCTTTGATCTCTGCGCTGTCCTCTCTGCACTAGGCAATGCTTGACATACTCGCTGAAGACCGCAACATGGAATGATCGAGGCTGGATCAACTAGATCTCCTGAGCAACCTCTTTGCCGTGCAAACGATCACGCGCGAACAACTCGCCGGCGCCCACTTCCGGCATGCTACCGGGGAGATCAGTGTCCGTGAGACTCACCTGTCGATGGTGGTACTCACAGGCGAGTACGCATACAAGGTGAAGAAAGCGGTAAAGCTCGACTTTATCGACACTCGATCCCTCCAACGTCGACGCGAGCTCTGCGAAGAAGAGCTGAGGCTCAACCAGCGACTTGCACCGGAGCTGTATCTGCATGTCGTACCGATCGTCCGCGATGCGGGCGGCTTACGCTTCGAGGAGACAGGAACGCCGATTGAATATGCAGTGCAGATGCGTCAGTTCGATTCGAACGAAGAGCTTCAAACGCTGCTTCGCTCGCACGCAGTTCACGATCGAGACTTCTTCGGCTTAGCTGATTGCATCGCCGCCTTCCATCGAATTGCAGCGGTGTTACAAGAACCGACGCTGTCTGGCACTGCCGCATTCTTGCGCAGTGCCCGAGAAAATCTAGCAAGCGTTGCGGGCCGCGCGGGGCAGATCGGAGCAAGCATTGAGGTTTCAGAGTTGCAGGGTTGGACCGAAGACCGTTTGTCGAGAGAGTTGCCGCATCTGGAAAACCGCGAACGCCAGGGTTTCGTGCGCGAATGCCACGGCGATCTTCACACCGGCAACGTGATGCGATGGCGCGGTCGACTCCTGCCGTTCGATTGCATCGAGTTCGACCCGGAGCTCCGTTTCATCGACGTTCTCAATGACATCGCTTTCTTAGTCATGGACCTAGTAGCCAAGGATCGAAGAGATCTCGCGTTCGCGTTTTTGAATCGCTATCTGGAGCGCACCGGAGACTATCTTGGGATTCGTTTGCTCCCCTGTTATACGGTTTACCGGGCGCTGGTCCGCATGAAAATCGCACTCATCAACCTGCAGCAAGATCCTGAAATCCCCGGCAGCCGCGAGCAGGCCAACATCTTCCTACAAACTGCGCTGTCCTTTTCTCAGGAAGTTAAGCCGACGCTCGTGCTGATGCACGGTCCCTCTGGATCGGGCAAGTCCTGGCTGAGCAAACAGCTCGTACCATCGATGCCAGCTCTCAGGATTCGCTCGGACCTCGAAAGAAAGCGATTGGCGGGAATGGATCCGTTCGCGCAGTTCGCCAAGGTCGACCCAGAGATCTACACGCTCGAGTTCAACGTGCGAACGTATGCTCATTTGCTCGAATGTGCTCGCGAATGTTTACGAGCCGGGATCAACGCGATCGTTGATGCGGCTTTTCTGAAGGCGCACGAGCGGCAGGCATTCGCTGCCTTAGCGAATAGCGAAGGCGCCGGATTCTTGATCCTCTCTTGCACCGCCGATACCGCGACGCTCGCCGTCCGCATCGAGCAACGGCGTGCGTCTCGCAACGATCCGTCCGATGCGGACGAGCAGGTGATGCGCCGTCAGATACAGACGATGGAATCGATCGCTACTGAAGAACTGCCGCACGTACTCGAAATGGACACGCGAGATCCGAACGCGCTCCAACGAACGTTGGAGCGCATCCGTCAGATAGGGATCGGATAGCGGATAGCCAGCAACGCTAACGCATCCGCGTCGGCCCGGCATCGAGTGCTATTCTTCAGAGCCTCGAACTCCACTTCCATCGGCTCTCCGTCGGCCAGGCACGTGTACAACTTACTGCTTAAACGCAGCCGGACCGATCGGGCACTGCCCAGTGCAATCTGCTCAGTGCAATCCCTGCACATCGAAAACATCCGCTCGATCCGGCTGCCACGTATCGACATTCGCGCGGCACAATGGTGCGCGTCATCGGAGAATCACCCGGACCTCGCACGTCTGTTGGCCGATCCTCGCTACGTCGGCGCGCCTGCGGATCTGCTGATGCTCGGTCTGTCGAATTCTTTGGTGCTGACACCGGATGAGAGCCCGCGAAACATACCCGACTTCTATACTGTTTCGGGAGGAAGCGCGAATCATCCGTACGCAAGCCACGCTCTTTGGTTTTACTCTCAGATGGTCCGCTGGCGACAAGTGGAATTTTCGGAAGATCTCGTTGCAGCAGCCCGCGCAACCTATCGTCCCGACATCTACTGCGATGCATTGGGTCTGAAGAGATCCGATCTATCGACCATGCGAGCTGAATCTACTGGATTCTTCGATGACATTTTGTTCGATCCGTGGGATCTCAAATCGTATCTTGGACAGCTCGGCGTTCGTTGCTGAGGTCCTGAGCTGGCGAAGCAGTCAGCAACTCACGATCTGATACTGATCCGTCAGCCATCACATCGCTCGGGGAGCGATAACGTATACCGATACTTCTCGCTCACCCGAGCACCGATCCTGCGATAGAAGCGATCCGCATCAGCATTCCATTGCGGCGTCTGCCATTGCAGATCTCGGATGCGTCGTCTTTCGGCCTCTCGTACGACAGCTGAGATCAACTTGAGGCCGACCTTGCGATTGCGGTGACGGGCTCGCACGAACAAGCAATCCATGTGCATGAACGGCTCTGCGCTCCAAGTTGCGAACTCGACAGTTGCAGTCGCGTATCCAATAGGCTCAGCTTCGTCCACCGCGACCCAACCATGAAGTCGCGCGGGGGAACCGAACAGCGCCGCATTCAGCCTTTCCAGCTTGCCTTGCGCTTCATATGAAACCCGTTCATGCGCCGCGTGCTCGGCACACATCTGAACGAGTGCAGGTAAGTCTTGCGGCCGAATCCGCCGTATGATCACGCCACTTGTTCTTCACTGGCCAATTCAAAGCCCTCATCGAGCCAACCGGTAATGCCCCCGATCATGATCTTGACGGGGCGACCCAGCTGAGCGAGCCGCAACGCACCCCGGTCGGCCCCGTTGCAATGCGGTCCCGCGCAATAGACCACGAACAAAGTATCGCTCGGATAAACGTTCATTCGAGAACCGATGATCTTCGCGTGCGGAACATTCAGCGCGCCGGGCACATGACTTTTTGCATAAGCCGCAGCACTTCGCACATCCAGCAGTACAAATCCCGGCTCGCCTGATTGCATTGCTTGGTGAACGTCCCAGCAATCCGTTTCGAAGCCGAGCTTCGCTGCGAAGTGCCTCAAAGCCTCCGATGAGGGCGCAGCGGCAACTTCTGTGACCGAATTCTTCATCGCGCAGTCTCGTTGTATTAAGGTATTGCGATCCTGCGATGGAGTCTGCGAACCCGCAATCTACGTTCACGCCAATCGGCGTCAAGATCATGCCAACCTTTCAGCCACCCTCGAATAGACTCGTCGCCGCCATCGTTTACGACCAGCTATGCAGCTTCGAATTCGGCTGCGCGGTCGAGATCTTCGGTTTGCCACGTCCTGAATTGGGAGACGATTGGTACCGCTTCGTCACTTGTGCGGCAGAACCCGGCCCATTGCGCGCGATCGGCGGATTCACGGTGCAAGCGGACGCATCGCTCGATGCGCTCGCGAGCGCTGGGACGATTATTGTTCCAGGCTGGAAGGGAGCGGATATTCCTCCTTCGGCGGAGCTCCTCGAGGCATTGCGCACGGCGCACGCGGCAGGCGCGCGTTTGCTCACGATTTGTTCGGGCGTGTTCGTGCTCGCTGCGGCAGGATTGTTGGATGGTCAACGCGTCACGACGCATTGGCGTTATGCAGACAAGCTCCAGCGCCTCTATCCGAAACTCAAAGTCGACCCGAACGTGCTGTACGTCGATGCTGGGAGCATCCTGACTTCCGCGGGCAGTGCTGCCGGGCTGGATTTATGTCTGCACTTGGTGCGGCGAGACTTCGGTGCAGCGATCGCAAATCAAGTCGCACGCCGACTCGTGCTCGCACCTCATCGCAACGGCGGACAGGCGCAATTCATCGAAAGTCCGATCCTTCCAGAGCGGCACGGTCGCTTGGCCGATCTGATCGGCCGCTTGAGCGCGCGCATGCACGAACCTTTGAACATCGAGTCGATGGCTCAAATCGCAGCGATGAGTCCGCGCACACTCATGCGCCGATTTCAGGAGGCAACCGGTAAGACTCCGATGGAGTGGCTGATCGATGTCCGAGTAGAACGTGCGCGCGAGCTATTGGAGCAAAGCTCACTGGCCATTGAGCAGATAGCCGCACGGTGCGGCTTCGGCACAGCGGCGAGCTTGCGTCACCATTTCAGACGCAAGTTGCAGCTCAGCCCGATCGGGTATCGGCAGCGCTTCGCGCGAGATTCCGCGCAAGCAGAACCCGGCTAGGTTGCGGTCTGAGATGCCGCCGCGGCGGCATTCGATTTGGCGGCGGACTGCACGGTCTTCGCCTTCGGGCGAGCCTTGCCTTCGCGCCGCTCGTTCAGGCGATCGACCATTTCACGTACGATGGATTTCACCTCGTTTTCACCGCCGCAGCGCACTCCGGTGATGTGGTTCGCTCCCTGAACGATGACGTAACGGTACCAATCCCCTTCGCTGCCTTCGGGAGAGTCCGTAGCAACCAGGGATTCGAGGCGAAATGGCAGCTCATGTGCCAAATATTTGGACGGTTTTGACGAATACATGGCGCCACCATACCCTGTTTTGCGGACTCGTTTGCATTTAATCTCCAAGAAACTCGCAAATACCCCTTGCGGTTCTCCTTAAGCGTGTATAGTCCGCCTCGGATTCCTGTTCGTTCTCTTTTCCCTCCTTGCTGCTTATGCCGCGCCGGGACCTCTGAACGGTGACCTCCGCGCGCATCAAAGCTCGCGGTCCGCAGCTCCCAAGCTCGCATTCACCGTACAGAATATCAGCGTTGCCTCCCACAAGGTCCGCAAAACCGTAACGTCTCGATCCAAGGACGCGGCGTGCATTGCGTGCACGCTGTTTAGTTTGTGGGATTTCGCTCTCTACGAAGAGACGGGCCCGTTTTTGAGGTCTTTTGCATGAGTAAGATTTACGTTGGCAACCTTCCTTTCTCGGCTGACGAAGCCACTGTCCGCACGCTGTTCGAACAGCACGGCACGGTTGATTCGGTTGCACTAATTAACGATCGCGAAACTGGTCGCCCCCGCGGCTTCGGTTTCGTGGAAATGCCTCGCGCCGATGCGGCGCGCGCCATTCAGAACCTGAATGGCCAGGACATGGGCGGCCGTCCGCTCAAGGTCAACGAGGCACAAGACAAACCCCGCGGCGGTGGCGGCGGTGGTGGCGGCGGCGGTCAGCGTCGCTGGTAATTAGTAGGCGTTCGCGCCAGCTAGAAGGGGCGGAAGGGAAACCTTCCGCCCTTTTTTTTGCGCTTTTTTGGTGAGTGACGGT
>JAICPY010000236.1 GCA_025929585.1 Steroidobacter sp. | reverse complement strand
TTTCGTCAATCGGATCCAAGAAGACTCTCGCCAAGCTCGCAAAGAAAGAAAAGAAGAGCAACGTTTGGATCAAGAGCTCAGACAGCTGCTTCCGGCCTAGCTCAAATCTTTACCTATCTTCCGTCCTCATCTTAGTGGCTCCATCGTCATCTTTCTTTGCGAGCCTGGCGTGCCTTGCGAGATCATTCTTATGTATCGCGACACTCGGCAGCCCGATCCAGCGCGGCTGATACGTCGCCGATCAAATCTTCTTTCGCCTCGATCCCTACCGACACGCGCAGGAGTGTATCTGAAATTCCGGCGCGACGTCGTGCTTCTGCATCCATTGCTGCATGCGTCATGGTCGCGGGATGCGCGATGAGGCTTTCGACACCGCCTAAGGACTCGGCGAGCGAAAAGCATCGCAATCCGTTCAAGAACGCACAGACGTTCGGGATACCGCCGTGCAACTCGAAACTCACCATCGCACCGAATCCGGATTGCTGCCTCTTGGCAAGTTCATGTTGAGGGTGAGTGCTCAGGCCCGGATAACAAACATGCTTGACTGCAGGGTGCGCCGACAGCACAGAGGCAATCGCATTCGCGTTTTCACCGTGTACATTCAATCGTGCATATAGAGTTCGCACACCTCTCAACGTGAGATAACTGTCGAACGGCGCTCCAGTAACCCCGATGCAATTCGCCCACCAAGTGAGTTGCTCGTGAAGCTCCGCGGTACGCGCTATCACTGCACCGCCCACTACATCGCTGTGCCCATTGAGATACTTGGTCGTGGAATGCAGAACGAGATCTGCCCCCAGTGTTAGAGGTTGCTGCCAACCTGGCGAGAGGAATGTATTGTCGACAAGCAGCAGTGCCCCGACCTTGTGCGCGCTCGCGGCGATCGATGCGATATCCACTATTCTGAGAAGCGGATTGCTCGGTGTTTCCACCCAAATGAGCTTTGGCCGCAGTTCCATAGCGCGCTTCAATGCTTGGTCGTCGGTTTGATCGACGAACTCGACTTTGAGCGCACCTCGCTTGGCCAGGCCTGACAACAAACGATACGTGCCGCCGTAGCAATCATGCGGCGCGATTAGCAGGTCGTCGGCCTTCAATAAGTGCGTAACTAGGGATACAGCAGCCATTCCGGATGCCGTGACTACGCCTCCTGCGCCACCTTCGAGAGCAGCGATCGCCGTTCCAAGCGCATCGCGCGTCGGGTTTCCAGATCGCGTGTAGTCGTAACAGCGCTTTTCGCCGAAAGACGTGAAGGCATACGTCGAGGTGAGATGGATCGGCGGCACGACCGCGCCGTGCTGAGTATCCGTCTCGAGTGCTGCGCGAACCGCCTTGGTCGCGGCAGATTGCCCGTCGCTCATGGCGCATCACCCCTCTGGCCTAACACTCTCGAAAAAATCGGACGCAACGACTCCACCTCTTTCAGAAAGGCATCGTGACCGTACAAGGAGGAGATCTCGAACAACTGTGAAGGCCCGCTAATGCGCTCGGACAGCTTTCTCATGTCCTCCAAGGGGACCAACTGATCCTCGCGAACGGCTATCAAGGTGGTCGGCACTTCGATCTTCGCAGCGTCAACTTCATGAAGATCGATCGATTCAGATAGACACACGAAAGCTTCAGGCCGATAACTGCTCGCGTACGCATCGCCTCGCGCCAATAGATAGCGTTCGACGGGGAAACTGAAGCGACCGTCAACTTGCGTAGGCGGTTCGCTGAATCGTTCGTTGAATTCGCGGGGACTGCGATAGGTCGCCATCGCCAAGGCCCGAGCGAGCCGCAATCCTTCCGGACCATCGTTTTTCGCGAGCGCATATCTCACGATTGCTCGTTGCACGCTCCGCCAGGCCGTGGCCATCGGGTAAGGGCGATCAGCCGCGCTGATAGCGACGATTCGATCGACCAGATTCGCAAAGCGTTCGGCGAACGCAAGTGCGACCATCCCACCGTACGAGGCGCCAACGATGGCGTGGATCTTGTCGATCTTCAAATGTCGTATCAGACGCGCTAGAACTTCCGCTTGATCGTATGCGCTGATGGCGGGAAAAGGCTGTGCGGCGTCGTCTGGACCAGTGGTCGCACCGCTTCCGCCGAGAAAATCCATACCTAAGATTTGGAACGCTTGGGAATCTAGCGGCGCGCCGGGGCCCACGATATTCGACCACCAACCTTTGTTCATCTTCGAAGGGGTGACATAACGGCCAGCTGAAATGCCGCCAAGTGCGACAACCAGCGGTGCTCGCGATGGGCCAACGAGCCGCCACGCGATTGCTGGGTCTTGCAAGGATCCACCGAAATGCAACGGCAGCTCGGCATTCAACTGGAAGAGGCCTTCGCGCGATCCGTCTTCGGAACCCGCGGCAACCGCCAAGGCTGCGTTCTGCGCCTCGGCATCTGAGGAAAGAGTCATCGATCGAGCACTCCGTGATCATCCGGTTCTGGACCGGATCAAGGGTTCGCACATCGCAGAGACCCTACGGGAGCCCGTAGTGAGGAGTTTGCTATGCCCTGCCCCGGCCAGCCATGGACTGTCCGCGGTTACACAGCAACTCATCTGTCGGCCGGTGACCCGGTCCGCAGGAGTTGGCACCTTTTCGAAGGGGTGAGCTTCGACGGTTGCCCCGGCTTCAAAGGGCCTGACCCTCAGCCGGTCTCGATGAGCGTTGGGAAAGTCTAAGGCGCGGGCGCGCGGCACGCAATGTGCGTGCGCCTCCCGCGGTTGACGGTTGACAGTTGAGGGTTGGCGGCCGGAGCGAAGAGCCCGGTCCGACTTGGCCGCTTCTGCCTTGTGTAAGCGCGAACCGCCACCTACCCGCTTATTGGACGCTTAGCGGTAGGCTGCAAGGGCCCTCACGCTCCTGTTCTGGCCGTCAACCGCCAACTGTCAACCGTCAACCATTGACCCGATCGGGTCAATGTATTAACGTGCTATCACACTAGTACATTGATACATCCCAACCCGCATGAAAGAACATCGTGCCCTCACGCCGCGTCAGGAGGCGCTGGCGGAACGCGCCTTATTCGGCGCGATTTTGACGTTGCGGACTGTCGATGAGTGTCGCGCGTTTTTCCGTGACCTGTGCACACCTGCAGAGTTGCAGGCGCTCGCCGATCGCTGGGCAGTGGTCGGCCTCTTACAGCAGGGCGTCCCCTATCGGGAGATCCACAAGCAGACCGGCGTGAGCGTCACCACCATAGGACGCGTCGCTCGATATCTGACCAATGGTAATGGTGGCTACACGCTAGCCGCGACACGCTCCAAGGAAATTCGCCCCAGCTGAGCTTTAGCTGCGAGTCGCGCCTGACCTCCACACGCCTACACCCACTAACCGTTCACACCCATACCAATGATCGATAAAGCCACGCGCCTTAAAGTCGCCTTGCAAAAATCAGGCAGACTCACCGAGAACTCTCTCGATTTGCTCGTGCGTTGCGGGTTGAAGTACAGCCGCGGCAAAGATCAGCTGATGTGTTACGGCGAGAACATGCCACTGGATGTGCTCTTCGTTCGTGACGATGACATACCCGATCTCGTGCAACAGGACGTTTGCGACTTGGGTATCGTCGGCCTGAACGTAATCGAGGAGAAGCGACTTGCGTTTCAAGCGCGAGGCGTCACGCCGCTTTTCGAGCAAGTCATGGCTCTTGACTATGGTCGTTGCCGCCTTTCGATCGCGGTGCCCGATGGTGTCGAGTACAAGAATGCGACGTCGCTGCGCGGGAAACGGATTGCGACGACTTATCCCAACATCCTGAATCGCTATCTACGCGACAACGATGTGCAAGCGGACATCGTGACCTTGTCCGGCGCGGTGGAGATCGCACCTCGCCTCGGACGCGCTGATTTCATCTGTGATCTCGTCTCCACGGGCTCGACGTTGGTGGCCAATCATCTTTGGGAGGCCGAGACAATTCTCGAAAGCCAGGCGGCCATCATTAGTACGCCGGTACCGGTTTCGGCTGAAAAGCAAGCATGGATTCATCGCCTATCTTTGCGCATCGACGGCGTGCAACAAGTCAAAGAAAGCAAGTACATCATGCTCCACGCACCTCGTTCCAAGCTCGCTGAGATCAGAAAACTTCTCCCCGGCAGCGAATCACCGACCATCGTGCCGCTCGAAGGCAGCATAGATAAAGTCGCAGTGCATGCCGTTTGCCGCGAGAACGTATTCTGGGAAACGCTCGAAAGCCTCAAAGCCGCCGGTGCCAGTGCGATATTGGTGCTGCCGGTGGAGAAGATGCTGGCATGAGGAAAGTGACTCGTGATTCGCGGGTAGCGGGTAGTCGGAAGGCAGCGCATCTTAGGGCGCTTAGGTCTCGGCTCGTTATTTATCGGCCTTTACGAACCGCGACCCCCGAGTCACCAGTCACGCGACAC
>JAICPY010000098.1 GCA_025929585.1 Steroidobacter sp. | reverse complement strand
TCCGCAACGAGAAGCGGATGCTCCAGCAGGCCGTCGACGCGCTGTTCGACAACGGCCGCTGCCGCCGACCCGTCCTCGGCTCGAGCAACCGCCCGCTCAAGTCGCTGACCGACATGATCAAGGGCAAGCAGGGCCGGTTCCGTCAGAACTTGCTCGGCAAGCGCGTCGACTACTCTGGCCGTTCGGTCATCGTCGTGGGTCCGACGCTGCGTCTGCATCAGTGCGGTCTGCCGAAGAAGATGGCGCTCGAGTTGTTCAAGCCTTTCATCTTCTCGAAGCTCCAGCTCAGAGGCGAGGCTTCGACGATCAAGGCTGCCAAGCGCATGGTCGAGCGCGAAGGTCCCGAAGTGTGGGATATCCTCGAAGAGGTTATTCGCGAACATCCAGTGTTGCTCAATCGCGCACCAACCCTGCATCGATTGGGCATCCAGGCGTTCGAGCCCGTGCTGATCGAAGGCAAAGCCATCCAGTTGCATCCGCTCGTGTGTACTGCGTTCAACGCGGACTTCGACGGTGACCAAATGGCTGTGCACGTTCCATTATCGTTGGAAGCGCAGCTCGAAGCGCGCGCTCTGATGATGTCCTCCAACAACATCCTCTCGCCCGCAAACGGCGATCCCATCATCGTGCCCTCGCAAGACGTGGTGCTTGGCTTGTACTTCATGACCCGCGATCGCGTGGGTGCCAAGGGCGAAGGGATGATGTTCGCGGACGTGCAGGAAGTGCACCGTGCCTACGAAAGTCGAAGCGCAGATTTGCAGGCCAAGGTGAAAGTGCGCGTGACTGACCACGTGCGCGGGGAGAGCGGCGAGTTGCGTGCGCGCACCCGTGTAGTCGACACGACTGTCGGTCGAGCGTTGCTTTCGGAGATTCTGCCCCGAGGGCTGTCGTTCGATGTCGTCAATCGCGACATGACGAAGAAGGCGATCTCCGGTGTCATCAACATGTGCTATCGCAGCGTCGGCTTGAAAGAGACCGTCGTATTCGCGGACCAATTGATGTACACGGGCTTCCAGTACGCCACGCGTGCCGGTGTTTCCATCGGCGTGGATGACATGGTCGTACCGCTGCAGAAGACCAAGATCCTCAGTGGCGCTGAGCGCGAGGTGAAGGAGATTCAGGAGCAATACGCTTCGGGTCTCGTCACGAACGGTGAACGCTACAACAAGGTCGTCGATATCTGGTCGCGTACCAATGACCAGGTCGCGAAGGCCATGATGGACAAGCTCGGTGTCGAGGACGTCGTCAACATCAAGGGCGAGACGGTCACGCAGAAGTCGTTCAATTCCATCTACATGATGGCCGACTCCGGCGCCCGAGGCTCTGCCGCTCAGATTCGTCAGTTGGCGGGTATGCGCGGCCTGATGGCGAAGCCGGACGGTTCGATCATCGAAACGCCTATCACGGCGAACTTCCGTGAAGGCTTGAACGCGATGCAGTACTTCATCTCGACGCACGGCGCCCGTAAGGGTCTGGCCGATACTGCGTTGAAGACCGCGAACTCTGGTTACCTGACTCGTCGTCTCGTCGACGTCGCGCAGGACCTAGTGGTCACGGAGGAAGATTGCGGCACCGTGAACGGTTTGATGATGAATCCGATCGTCGAAGGCGGCGATGTCGTCGAAGGTCTGGGCGAACGTGTTCTCGGCCGAGTTGCGGCAGAAGACGTGCTGCGTCCGAGCGGCGATGCCGTTGTCGTTCCGGCGGGCACGCTGATCGACGAAAAGCTGGTGAAGATACTCGAACAGGAAGGTGTGGATCAGGTGAAGGTCCGCTCGCCGATCACTTGCGAGACGCGTTATGGCGTGTGCTCGCAGTGCTACGGCCGCGATCTGGCGCGTGGTCATCGCATCAACTTGGGCGAAGCGGTGGGCGTCATCGCTGCTCAGTCCATCGGTGAGCCTGGCACGCAGTTGACGATGCGTACGTTCCACATCGGTGGTGCCGCATCGCGTGCTGCTGCGGCAAACTCGGTGGAAGCGAAGGGCAGGGGTGCTGCACGCTTGCACAACCTCAAGACCGTGCACCACGAGAAGGGCCATTGGGTTGCAACGTCGCGTTCGGGCGAGCTCGGTGTGATCGATGAATTCGGTCGTGAGCGTGAGCGCTACAAGATCCCGTACGGCGCGATCATCACTGTCAAAGACGGCGATATGATCGAGCCAGGTCAGATCGTTGCGACTTGGGATCCGCACACGCACCCGGTTGTCACCGAGGTCGCGGGCTTCATCAAGTTCCAGGACTTCATCGACGGCTTGACTGTGCAAAGTCAGGTCGACGAGGTCACCGGTCTGTCCAGCACCGTCGTGATGGATCCGAAGCAGCGCAGCTCGAGCGGCAAGGATCTGCGTCCGGTCGTGCGTCTGGTCAATGCGAAGGGCAAGGAAGTCACGTTCGCGAACACCGATATTCCTGCTGTGTATGCGCTGCCCGCTGGAGCAATCGTCAGCCTCGAGGACGGTGCGAAGGTAGCGGTGGGCGACGTCATTGCTCGTATTCCACAAGAGTCTTCGAAGACTCGCGACATCACCGGCGGTCTGCCGCGCGTTGCCGATCTGTTCGAAGCTCGCAAGCCGAAGGACTCAGCGATCCTCGCCGAGTACTCAGGCACGGTGAGCTTCGGTAAGGAGACCAAGGGCAAGCGCCGCTTGATCATCACCGATGAGCAAGGCGAGAAGCACGAGGAGCTGATTCCTAAATGGCGTCATCTCAACGTATTCGAAGGTGAGCAGGTGGAGCGTGGCGAGGTCATCGCGGATGGCGAGCCGAACCCACACGACATTCTGCGGCTGCAGGGCGTCGAGTCGCTCGCGAACTACCTGGTTCGCGAGATTCAGGACGTCTACCGATTGCAAGGCGTGAAGATCAACGACAAGCACATCGAGGTGATCATTCGCCAGATGCTTCGCAAGGTCGAAATCGCTCACACCGGCGATACCGCTCTGCTGCGCGGTGAGCAACTCGACAAGGCTCGCGTGTCGGACGTCAACGTCCGTATCACCGAGCAGGGCAAGCTCGCTGCTCGCATCGAGCCGGTCTTGTTGGGTATCACCAAAGCCTCTTTGGCGACCGAGTCGTTCATCTCCGCGGCATCCTTCCAAGAGACGACCCGAGTTCTCACGGAAGCAGCGGTACGTGGCTTGAAGGACGACCTGCGCGGCTTGAAGGAGAACGTCATCGTCGGCCGGCTCATCCCGGCGGGCACTGGCTCGTTCTACCATTCACGTCGGCGCCGTCGTATGGATGCGGGTACCGGCCGTGGCTTCATGGACGTCGGCGGCGGCGTGTCCGAAGGCGAGGAGTCGGTGTCGGACGAGGCGGGAGCTGCAGCGGCGGAGTAGGTCGGAAGGAAGCGGTTAGCGGTTGGCGGTTAGCGGTTAGTCAGAAGCCCGGATATCCGGGTCGAACGACCGCTGACCGCAGCCAATCGACGGGCGCCATAGCGCCTCCGAACTAACCGCCAACCGCCAACCGCTAACCGCTTCTTTCCTAAGCGGTTGACACATTTCAACCACGTTCCTACAATCGCGCGCCTTTGATCGGCCGGCGCCCTCATATGCTCGCCCGCCCATCATGCAATATCTTTACGAGGCCGCCGCTAGGCGGCCTCGTGTTTCTCGAAGGATCAACCACTTATGGCCAGTATTAGTCAGCTCGTTCGCAAGCCGCGGATCTCTCCGAACTATAAAACGAAGGTTCCTGCGCTTGCCGCGTGCCCTCAAAAGCGTGGTGTTTGTACGCGCGTGTACACCACGACACCGAAAAAGCCGAACTCCGCGCTGCGCAAGGTCGCGAAAGTTCGCCTGACGAATGGCTTCGAGGTCATCAGCTATATCGGTGGTGAAGGGCACAACCTGCAGGAGCACTCGGTCGTCCTTATTCGCGGCGGTCGTGTGAAGGATCTTCCCGGCGTGCGCTACCACACCGTTCGAGGCACGCTCGACTGTGCCGGCGTGGCTGATCGCAGACAGGGTCGCTCGAAGTACGGCGCGAAGCGACCCAAGAAGTAAGTAAGTGAGTTGTGACTCGTGACTCGTGACTCGTCAGAGCTCACGACGCGAGCCACGGTCATCCTAGTCACGAATCACTCATCACGAATCATTGGTAATTAGCTATGTCCCGTAGAGCATCGGCCCGGACCCGCACCATTCTTCCGGATCCCCGTTTCAACAGTCTGCTGTTGGCTAAGTTCGTCAACATGGTGATGGAGCGCGGTAAGAAATCCGTCGCCGAAAAGATCGTTTACGGCGCGGTTGATCGCATTACGGAGAAGACTGGCAAGCCCTCAGAGCAGTCGATCGAGCTGTTGTCGACGGCGCTCGACAACGTTAAGCCGACGGTCGAAGTGAAGAGTCGCCGGGTCGGCGGCGCGACCTATCAGGTTCCAGTCGAAGTGCGTTCCGCGCGCCGCCAAACGCTTGCAATGCGTTGGGTGATCGAGGCCGCTCAGGCACGTTCCGAGAAATCGATGGCGCAGCGCCTGGCCGCCGAGCTGCTGGATGCATCCGAGAATCGCGGTTCCGCCGTGCGTAAACGCGAAGACACTCACCGTATGGCAGAGGCCAACCGGGCCTTCGCGCACTACCGCTGGTAATCGAAGTTGCGTAGCGGCGATTCACTGAACCGTCCATGCGCAAACGACAGAGACCACCACCGTGCCACGTACGACACCCATCGAGCGATACCGAAATATCGGTATCTCTGCGCACATCGACGCCGGTAAGACGACGACGACTGAGCGCATCCTGTTCTATACAGGGGTGTCGCACAAAATCGGCGAAGTGCACGATGGCGCCGCGGTCATGGATTACATGGAGCAGGAGCAAGAGCGCGGCATCACGATTACCGCGGCCGCCACGACTTGCTTTTGGAAGGGGATGGAAAACAACTTCCCCGAGCATCGCATCAATATCATCGATACTCCGGGGCACGTAGACTTCACGATCGAAGTCGAACGCAGCCTTCGAGTGCTCGACAGTGCCGTCGCGGTCTTCTGTGCGGTAGCTGGCGTGCAGCCGCAGTCCGAGACGGTCTGGCGGCAAATGAACAAGTACAAGGTTCCTCGTATCGCGTTCGTCAACAAGATGGACCGCGCCGGAGCCAATTTCCTGCGTTGCGTCGAGCAGATCCAATCGCGTTTGCGCGGTGTTCCCGTTCCCATCCAGTTGCCTATCGGCGCGGAAGACAAGTTTCAGGGCGTCGTCGATCTCATACGCATGAAAGAGCTCTGGTGGGATGACTCTACGCAGGGCACGCGCTTCGAGTACCGCGAGATTCCCGCCGAGATGAGCGAGCTATGCAGCGAGTGGCGTTCGAAGATGGTGGAGGCAGCCGCCGAGGCGAATGAAGAGCTGCTCAACAAGTATCTCGAGAAGGGTGAGCTGAGCGAAGAGGAAATCAAGAAAGGTTTGCGCGAGCGCTCGATCCGCAACGAGATCGTGCTCTGCATGTGCGGCTCGGCGTTCAAGAACAAGGGTGTCCAGGCGATGCTCGATGCCGTCATCGAGTTCATGCCCTCTCCGATCGAGATGCCGCCCGTGACGGGCACTTTGCTCGACGGCACCGTGGGCACGCGCAAGGCGAGCGATGAAGAGAGGTTCTCAGCGCTTGCATTCAAGATTTTGAACGATCCGTTCGTAGGCAACTTGACGTTCTTCCGTGTCTATTCCGGTGTGCTCAACTCCGGCGACACCGTGAGCAATCCAGGCAAGGACAAGAAGGAGCGCATCGGGCGTCTGTTGCAGATGCACGCGAACGAGCGCAGCGAGATCAAGGAAGTTCGCGCGGGCGACATTGCCGCAGCGGTCGGATTGAAAGATGTAACGACGGGCGACACGTTGTGCGATCCAGAGCACGTGATCCAGCTCGAGAAGATGGATTTTCCGGAGCCGGTGATTTCGGTCGCGGTCGAACCGAAGACCAAAGTGGATCAGGAAAAAATGGGCATGGCGCTGCAGCGCCTGGCGAAGGAAGATCCTTCGTTCCGACTCTCCACCGATCAAGAATCCGGCCAGACGATCATCGCCGGCATGGGCGAGTTGCACCTGGAGATCATCGTCGATCGCATGAAGCGCGAATTCAAGGTCGATGCGAATGTCGGCAAGCCGCAGGTCGCTTATCGCGAGACGATTCGTGCGAAGGTCGAGCAGGAAGGCAAGTTCGTCCGTCAATCGGGCGGTCGGGGTCAGTACGGGCACGTTTGGATTACGCTGGAGCCTTCCGAGCCCGGCAAGGGTTATGAATTCGTAAACGCGATCGTCGGCGGTTCGATTCCGAAGGAATATATTCCCGCTGTCGACAAGGGCATCAAGGAAGCGACTGCGAACGGCGTGCTCGCCGGTTATCCGGTCGTCGATGTGAAGGCCACATTGTTCGATGGTTCGTACCATGACGTCGATTCGAACGAAATGGCGTTCAAGATCGCCGGATCGATGGCGTTCAAAGAAGCAATGTCGAAGGCCAAGCCGGTCATCCTCGAGCCGATCATGAAGGTCGAAGTGGTGACGCCGGAAGACTACTACGGTGACATCGTGGGCGATTTGAACCGTCGTCGCGGCCAGATCATCGGCATGGAAGACTCGATTTCGGGCAAGGTCGTGACCGCGGAAGTGCCGCTCGCCGAGATGTTCCAGTACTCGACCTCGATGCGCTCGATGAGCCAAGGTCGCGCGACCTACACGATGGAATTCGCGAAGTATCAGGAAGTGCCGAGCAATGTGATGGCCGCGATTACGAAGAGAGATTGAGAAAAGGGGGTAGTGATTAGGGGGGAGGGGATAGAAAGAAAGAGACGTGGGCGAGCCGCTCTTAATTCTTACTACCCCCTACCCCCTAAACACTACCCGCTCACTTGTTTATAGCTAGTCACTGAAGTCACTAGTCACACTTAATTGAGGAAGCCGCTGTGGCCAAAGAGAAGTTTGAACGTACGAAGCCGCATGTGAACGTAGGCACGATTGGTCACGTGGACCATGGCAAGACGACGCTGACGGCGGCGTTGACGAAGGTGATGGCGGAGAAGCACGGCGGGGAGTTCAAGGCGTACGACCAGATTGACAAGGCGCCTGAGGAGCGCGCTCGCGGCATCACGATTGCGACGGCGCACGTGGAGTACACCTCGGATGCGCGTCACTACGCGCACGTGGACTGCCCGGGGCACGCGGACTACGTGAAGAACATGATCACGGGTGCGGCGCAGATGGACGGTGCGATTCTGGTGTGCTCGGCCGCTGATGGCCCGATGCCCCAGACGCGCGAGCACATTCTGCTGGCCCGTCAGGTGGGCGTGCCGTACATCGTGGTGTTCCTGAACAAGGCGGACATGGTGGATGACGCTGAGTTGTTGGAACTGGTGGAGATGGAAGTGCGCGAGTTGCTCTCGAAGTACGACTTCCCCGGGGACACGACCCCGATTGTGAAGGGCTCGGCGCTCAAGGCGCTGGAAGGCGATCAAAGCGAGATTGGCGTACCGGCGGTGATCAAGCTGGTGGAAGAGATGGACAAGTACATTCCGGTGCCGGAGCGTGCGATCGATGGGGCGTTCTTGATGCCGGTGGAAGACGTGTTCTCGATCTCCGGTCGCGGCACGGTGGTGACCGGGCGTATTGAGCGCGGCATCGTGAAAGTGAACGATGAAGTGGAGATCGTTGGGATCAAGGACACGACGAAGACGACCTGCACGGGCGTGGAGATGTTCAGAAAGCTCCTGGACCAAGGTCAGGCGGGCGACAACGTGGGTGTGTTGCTGCGTGGTACGAAGCGTGAAGAGGTGGAGCGTGGTCAGGTGCTGGCGAAGCCCGGCTCGATTACTCCGCACACGAAGTTCGAAGCGGAGGTGTACGTGCTGACGAAGGAAGAGGGCGGTCGTCACACGCCGTTCTTCAAAGGGTACCGGCCGCAGTTTTACTTCCGTACGACGGACGTAACGGGCGCGGTGGAGTTGCCTGAGGGCGTTGAGATGGTCATGCCCGGAGACAACATCAAGATGGTGGTTGAGCTGATCAACCCGATCGCGATGGAAGACGGCTTGCGCTTTGCGATCCGCGAGGGCGGCCGCACGGTGGGTGCAGGCGTAGTGGCGAAAGTTCTTAAATAGTTAGACAGAGAAGTTGGATAGGGGATAGCGGATCGGGGATCGGAAAGACATGAAGCGCTCGCGCTTCCTTCTGACCATCGCCTATCGCCCATCCCCTATCGCCTTCGAATATGCATTAGGCCAGTAGCTCAATTGGCAGAGCGGCGGTCTCCAAAACCGCAGGTTGGGGGTTCGATTCCCTCCTGGCCTGCCACTGAAACAGAGAGAAGGGGATAGGGGATAGGCGATAGGGGATAGCTGGAAGAGCACGAGCGGCAGCGCTTCTGACTATCCCCTATCGCCCATCGCCTATCCGCTTCCAAGCGGAAATGACTGAACAGGTACAAGAAGGCGCAACTGCACTGGATGCAGCGAAGCTCGCGGCGGGTGTTGCCATTTTGGCCGCCGGCATCGGGGGCTTTTACGTGCTTGCTGAGCAGCCGATCTGGTTGCGCTGGATCATCGTGCTTGCCGCACTCGCGGGCGCCTTTTTCGTGGCACTGCAGTCCTATCAAGGCAAGACGTTCTGGTCGTTCGTGCAGAGCTCACGCATCGAGTTGCGCAAGGTTGTTTGGCCGAATCGACAAGAGACCATGCAAGTCACGGTCGTCGTCTTCGTCATGACCTTGATTTTGGGGTTGTTCTTCTGGGGTCTGGACACACTGCTCGGTGCACTGACTCGTTGGCTAACGGGACAGGGGAGCTGAGATGGCCTTGCGGTGGTACGTCGTACACGCGTATTCGAACTTCGAGCACCGAGTTGCCGAGGCGCTCAAAGATCGAATCAAACTGCAGGGCTTGCAGGACAAGTTCGGCGAGATTCTCGTTCCGACCGAAGAGGTCGTCGAGATGCGCGATGGTCAGAAGCGAAAGAGCGATCGGAAGTTCTTTCCCGGCTACGTTCTCGTGCAGATGGAGATGGACGAAGACACCTGGCATCTCGTGAAGGAAGTGCCGAAGGTTCTTGGGTTCATCGGTGGCACTCCGGAGAAACCTGCGCCGATTACCGACAAGGAGGCGATGAATATCCTGCGCCGGGTCGAAGAAGGCGTCGATAAGCCGAAGCCGAAAGTATTGTTTGAACCTGGCGAAGTCGTGCGTGTCACTGATGGGCCGTTCAACGATTTCAACGGCGTCGTCGAGTCGGTGAATTACGAGAAGAATCGCCTGCAAGTAGCAGTGCAGATCCTCGGACGTTCAACACCGGTCGAGTTGGATTTCAGTCAGGTAGAGAAGGCCTGACGACGGAAGTATTGGCGGATCGCGGATGGCGCAAAGCAGAGCGCGTCCGAACTAACCGCTAACGCTAACCGCTAACCGCTTCTCAAATGATGGGGAGCTGCTTTGGCAGCGTTTGCACCCGGAGAAACTATCAATGGCCAAGAAAGTCACTGGCTACATCAAGCTGCAGATTCCTGCAGGCCAGGCGAATCCGAGCCCACCGGTCGGTCCGGCGCTCGGTCAGCAGGGCGTGAACATCATGGAGTTCTGCAAGGCGTTCAACGCGCAGACGCAGAGCCTGGAGAAGGGATTGCCGACACCGGTGGTGATCACCGTGTACAGCGATCGCAGCTTCACCTTCATTCTCAAGACGCCTCCTGCCTCGGTCCTGATCCGTAAAGCGATCGGCATCGAGAAGGGCAGTGGCACACCGAACACGAACAAGGTGGGCCGTATTTCGCGCGCGCAACTGGAAATCATTGCGAAGACAAAGCAGCCGGACCTGACGGCCGCCGATTTGGAAGCCGCAGTGCGAACGATTGCGGGCAGTGCGCGCAGCATGGGCGTTGATGTGGAGGGCCTCTGACATGGCAGCCGTAGCAAAACGAGTGCAGGCTTGGACTGGCAAAGTGCAGCCAGGCAAGCAATATCCGATCGATGATGCCATCTCCCTGGTGCAGGAATTCGCCAAGGCGAAGTTCCGTGAGTCGGTCGACGTTGCAGTGAATCTCGGCATCGACGCATCCAAGTCGGATCAGCAGGTTCGCGGCTCGACTGTGATGCCTCACGGTATCGGTAAAGCCGTGCGCGTTGCGGTGTTCACCTCCGGTAAGAATCAGGATGCCGCGCGTGCCGCGGGCGCTGACATCGTCGGTCTCGAAGACTTGGCCGAGAAGGTCAAAGCCGGCGAGATGAACTTCGACGTCGTGGTGGCGAGCCCGGACGCGATGCGTGTCGTGGGTCAGCTAGGCCAGATCCTAGGTCCTCGCGGACTGATGCCTAATCCGAAAGTGGGTACGGTCACTCCGAACGTGGCCGAGGCCGTGAAGAACGCCAAGGCTGGCCAGGTTCGTTATCGCTCCGACAAGGCTGGTGTCGTTCATTGCACGATCGGCAAAGCCGATTTCGAAGCGAATAAGCTGAAGGAAAATCTCACCGCGCTTCTGCAGGATTTGCAGAAGGCCAAACCCGCCGCCTCGAAAGGTATCTATCTGAAGAAGATCGCTGTGTCTTCCACGATGGGTCCGGGCGTGCCGGTGGAAGTGTCATCGCTCTCGCTCTGAGCGGGAGCTCGTGATTTGTGAGTAGTGGCTCGTGATTCGTCAAAGCGTGAGTAGTCTTGCTATTCATGACCCGCGAATCACGGATCACTCTCGGTAGATTGATGCAGGGCCGGCCGAAATTCGTTCCTTGACGCAAGTCAGTGAGCGAATCGAACCGACCATCATCGAAGACCGCAGGCGGCCAAAGCCGTAGGTGGTAGGTAAGCCTCCGGGTGAGCCTACAACCTAACAGCCCACAGCCTTAATGAACGCCTGCGCAGATGGTGTTACCTGATTCGGAACTCCAAGGCGATTCGTCGCCATCGGGATCCGGCTGAAGGGCGCCGTCAGGGTTGTAGAGAAACAGCCCGCCAAGGGGATTCGCGCCAGGATGGCGCGGTCGCATGTTTAACGCTCTTCACGCCAGGAGGAAATCATGGCGCTCAGACTCGATGACAAGAAAGCGTTGGTTGCCGAGGTGGCTTCGGTCGCCGCAACCGCGCAATCGGTTGTCGCTGCGGAATATCGCGGCCTCACCGTAACGCAGATGACAGATCTGCGTTCGAAGGCCCGCAACTCCGGTGTTTATCTGAGAGTGGTGAAGAACACGTTGGCTCGCCGAGCGATCGCCGGCACTCCTTTCGAGTGCGTTGGCAGCAGCTTGAAAGGCCCGCTGGTTCTTGCCTTCTCGAAAGATGATCCCGGTGCAGCCGCACGCCTGGTCAAGACCTTTGCAAAGGACAACGACAAGCTGAAAGCCACCGTGCTCTCGCTTGGCGGTGCTGCCCTTACCGCGAAAGATCTCGACAAGGTGGCGAGCCTGCCGACGCGCTTGCAGGCGCTCAGCCAATTGGCTGGTGTACTCAAAGCCCCGATCGGCAAGTTCGTACGCACGGTTGCAGAGCCGCACGCGAAGCTGGTGCGGACGATCGCCGCAGTGAAAGACCAAAAGCAGGCAAGCGCGTAGGCGTTGCCGGCTTGAGTTTCGGATTTCGATAACAAAGTTTGGAGTTACGACAATGGCTGCTAGCAAAGACGAAATTTTGGACGCGATTTCTAACATGACGGTGTTGGAGATCGTGGACCTCGTGAAGATGATGGAAGACAAGTTCGGTGTGACGGCTGCGGCTCCGGTCGCAATGGCCGCTCCGGGCGCGGCAGCTGCCGCAGCTCCGGCCGCCGAAGAGAAGACCGAGTTCAACGTGACGATGACCAGCTTCGGCGCCAACAAAGTGGGCGTCATCAAGGTTATCCGTGAGATCACCGGCCTGGGCTTGAAGGAAGCGAAGGATCTCGTCGAAGGCGTTCCGTCTTCGGTGAAGGAAGGCGTTTCCAAGGCCGACGCCGACGCGATCAAGAAGAAGCTGGAAGAAGCAGGCGCCGCCGCGGAAATCAAGTAAGGCGCCTTGTGAAGGATGGCTCTTGGTGAGCCGTCCTCACATGCTTTGCTTGCGGAGTCTGTTCGACATGTGGGAAGCGACTGCGGGAGTAGTCCTCAGTCGCTTTCCGCATTTGTATTGAGTTTTGAGTTGTTTGGAAGCCGCCCGATGTCGGACGGCCTCTTTTTAGAGTTTCGACGCCGGCTCGAATCCCCGAGCGGCCCGAATAGATAGGTGACCTAAGATGGCGTATTCGTTCACCGAGAAAAAGCGCATTCGTAAAGACTTCGGCAAGCGGGAAAGCATCCTGGAGGTGCCCTACTTGCTCGCGATCCAGTTGGATTCGTATCGCAAGTTCCTGCAGGCCGAGATCGCCGAGGGTCGTCGTGACGAAGCGGGACTGCATGCTGCCTTCAAGAGCGTGTTCCCGATCACCAGCTACTCGGGCAATGCAATTCTCGAATACGTGAGCTATCGCTTGGGCGATCCGGTATTCGACGTCAAAGAGTGCCAACTGCGCGGACTCACGTACGCAGCGCCTCTGCGCGTGAAAGTGCGCCTCGTCGTGTACGACAAAGAAACCTCGACCCCGACCAAAAAGACGGTCAAAGACATCCGCGAGCAGGAAGTCTACTTGGGCGAAATGCCCCTGATGACCGATAACGGTACGTTCGTCGTGAACGGCACCGAGCGCGTCATCGTGTCGCAGTTGCACCGCAGTCCCGGCGTGTTCTTCGATCACGATCGCGGCAAAACGCACAGCTCGGGAAAATTGCTGTTCTCCGCCCGCATCATTCCGTATCGCGGCTCGTGGCTCGATTTCGAGTTCGATCCGAAGGACTGCGTGTTCGCGCGTATCGACCGTCGCCGCAAATTGCCGGTGACGATCATCCTGCGCGGGCTGGGTTATACCGAAGAGCAGATGCTCGACATGTTCTTCGACAAGAACACCTATCACCTGTCGAAGGACAAGATCGAATTCGAATTGATTCCTGCTCGTCTGCGCGGTGAGACCGCGACGTTCACGATCAAGATCGGCGATGAAGTCATCGTCGAGGAAGGCCGGCGCGTGACTGCTCGTCACGTCCGCATGCTCGAGCAGAAGAATATCTCGCGCTTGGAAGTGCCGCGGGAGTATCTGAACGGCAAAGTGCTCGCGCACGACGTGTTCAATACGGAAACCGGTGAGATCCTCGCGAAAGCGAACGAGATCCTCACGGCTGCCATCGTCGAGAAGTTGCTCGAAGCAGGTGTCGAACAAGTTCGCGTGCTTTACGTGAACGACCTGGATCGCGGCCCCTATATCTCCGACACGCTGCGCATCGATCCGACTCGCACGCGTTTGGAAGCGTTGGTCGAGATCTACCGCATGATGCGTCCCGGCGAGCCGCCGACCAAAGACGCAGCAGAAAACCTGTTCCAGAATCTGTTCTTCAATCCGGAGCGCTACGACTTGTCTGCGGTCGGTCGCATGAAGTTCAACCGCCGCGTGCATCGCGACGCCATCGTCGGTACGGGCATCCTGTACGACTACGAGCACTTTGCGAAACGCAACGATGAGTTCTCCAAAGAGCTCGTCAAGCAGTACGGCCAGACAGTCCGGACTGGGCGTGGCGATGAAACCAGCTCCGATATCGTTGCTGTGATCAAGGAGCTGTGCGACATCCGCAACGGCAACGGTCAAGTCGATGACATCGATCACCTCGGCAATCGCCGTGTTCGCTCGGTCGGTGAAATGGCCGAGAACGCGTTCCGCATTGGTCTCGTCCGCGTCGAACGCGCCGTCAAGGAGCGTCTGACGCTAGCGGAATCCGAAGGCTTGATGCCTCAGGAAATGATCAACGCGAAGCCGGTTGCAGCGGCGGTGAAGGAGTTCTTTGGCTCCTCGCAACTGTCGCAGTTCATGGATCAAAACAATCCGCTTTCGGAAGTCACGCACAAGCGCCGTGTATCGGCACTTGGACCAGGTGGCTTGACCCGTGAGCGGGCCGGATTCGAAGTGCGCGACGTGCATCCGACGCACTACGGGCGCGTGTGCCCGATCGAAACGCCGGAAGGTCCGAACATCGGTTTGATCAACTCGCTCTCCGTGTATGCGCGGACGAACGAGTATGGTTTCCTCGAGACCCCGTATCGCAAGGTGATCGATGGCAAGGTCTCTACGGAGATCGACTATTTGTCCGCTATCGAAGAAAGCCAGTACGTCATCGCTCAAGCGAACGCGACCCTGAACGACAAAGGTCAGTTCACGGACGATCTGGTGTCCTGCCGTCACTTGAACGAGTTCATGCTCTCAACGCCGGACAAGATTCAGTACATGGACGTCTCGCCGAAGCAGATCGTTTCGGTCGCCGCTTCGTTGATTCCGTTCTTGGAGCATGACGATGCGAACCGCGCGCTGATGGGTTCCAACATGCAACGTCAAGCGGTCCCAACCCTGCGTGCGGAGACTCCGCTCGTGGGTACGGGTATGGAGCGAGCCGTAGCAATCGACTCGGGCGTAACCGTTGTCGCACGACGCGGCGGTGTCGTCGATTCGGTCGACGCGTCGCGTATCGTCGTACGCGTGCACGATGCGGAAACCTCCGCAGCAGAGGCAGGTGTCGATATCTATTCGCTGACGAAGTACACGCGTTCTAACCAGAATACTTGTATCAACCAGCGTCCCCTAGTGAAGGCGGGTGACGTCATCGCTCGTGGCGATGTGCTAGCCGATGGTCCTTCAACGCACTTGGGTGAGCTCGCTCTGGGCCAGAACCTGCTCGTCGCGTTCATGCCTTGGAATGGCTACAACTTCGAGGATTCGATCCTGATCTCGGAGCGCGTCGTCCATGACGATCGTTTCACGACCATTCATATCGAAGAGCTGACCTGCGTCGCCCGCGATACGAAACTCGGACCTGAAGAAATCACCGCGGATATTCCGAACGTCGGCGACATCGCACTTGCGAAGTTGGACGAGGCGGGTATCGCGTTCATCGGCGCCGAAGTGAAGGCGGGCGACATTCTGGTCGGTAAAGTCACGCCCAAGGGCGAGACACAGCTGACGCCGGAAGAGAAGTTGCTGCGCGCAATCTTCGGTGAGAAAGCATCCGATGTTAAGGACACTTCTCTGCGTGTGCCGCCGGGCATGGATGGCACGGTCATAGACGTGCGCGTGTTCACCCGCGATGGCGTCGAAAAAGACTCTCGCGCGCTCTCGATCGAGAAAGCAGAGCTCGAGAAGGTCCGCAAGGATCTGGAAGATCAGCGACGCATTCTCGAGGACGACTTGTTCGAGCGTGTCCGCTCGGTGCTGCTGGGCAAGGCTGCGGAAGCCGGCCCCAAGAAGTTCAAGGCTGGCACCGTAATCGATGAGACGTATCTTGCCGACCTGCCGCGCGAACAGTGGTTGGAAATTCGTCTGCAAGACGAGGAGGGCAATGCCGCGGTCGAAAGTGCTGCCGAGCGCTTGAAGTCGCAGCGTAAAGAGTTCGAAAAGCGCTTCGATGAAAAGCGCGCGAAGATTACCGCGGGCGATGACTTGGCGCCGGGCGTGCTCAAGATGGTCAAGGTGTACTTGGCCGTGAAGCGCCGCATTCAACCGGGCGATAAGATGGCCGGACGTCACGGTAACAAGGGTGTTGTCTCGACGATCATTCCAGTCGAAGACATGCCTTATGCCGCGGATGGAACGCCAGTGGATATCGTCCTCAATCCGCTGGGCGTACCTTCGCGTATGAACATCGGTCAGATCCTCGAGACGCACTTGGGTTGGGCCGCGAAAGGCATCGGTTTGAAGATTGGCCGGATGCTCGATGACATGCGCGGTGCGGCGCCGATCCGCGGCTTCCTGGACGAGGTCTACAACAAGACCGGTGGACAGAAAGCGGATATCGCCTCGCTCAACGACGATGAAGTCCTCGCGCTCGCTGGCAATTTGCGGCACGGCGTGCCGATGGCAACACCGGTGTTCGACGGTGCGGCTGAGGAAGAGATCAAGCACATGCTGGCTCTTGCGGATCTGCCATTGAGTGGTCAGACGATTCTTTACGATGGCCGCACCGGCGAGCGCTTCGAGCGCGAAGTGACGGTGGGCTACATGTATATGTTGAAGCTGAACCATCTCGTCGACGACAAGATGCACGCGCGTTCGACCGGACCGTACTCGCTGGTCACTCAGCAGCCGCTGGGTGGTAAGGCGCAGTTCGGTGGCCAGCGCTTCGGCGAAATGGAAGTGTGGGCGCTCGAGGCCTACGGCGCCTCGTACACCTTGCAAGAGATGTTGACCGTCAAGTCCGACGACGTGAATGGCCGCACGCAGATGTACAAGGCGATCGTCGACGGCAATCACGAGATGAAAGCCGGCATGCCCGAATCCTTCAACGTGCTCGTGAAGGAAATCCGCTCGCTCGGTATCAACATGGAGTTGGAGCAGGAGAGCGAGAAGTAGCCGCGACGAAGCGGTTAGCGGTTAGCGGTTAGCGGT
>JAICPY010000062.1 GCA_025929585.1 Steroidobacter sp. | reverse complement strand
GATTGGATGCTTGCGCGTGCGTGGCTGAATCGCGAGTTGAGCGATGAGTGAGCGCAGTCACGATGCGGATCAAATCGTCGGCGAGTCCTCGCTTGCGGCCGCGCGCTGGCAGCGAGTGCAGGACGTCTTCTCAGTTCTCGTCGAATGCGATCTAGGCGAGCGTGGTACGAGACTCGAGCAAGAATGCGGCGGCGATGAAGAGCTGCGTCGAGAAGTCGAATCGCTGCTCGCCGGGCATGAGCGTTCAGGTGTGCTGGACGGCTTGGCGCAGCAGCTCAGTGCTCCTGCACTTTGGCGAGCGCGCATCGATGCGTTGGAACAGAAAGGGCGCCGCATCGCGCAGTATCATGTCCTCGAGCAACTCGGTGCGGGCGGCATGGGCTTCGTATACAAGGCGCAGGATGAGCGCCTGAATCGCTGCGTCGCGTTGAAGTTTCTGCCACCTCATCTCGGTACGCGCGAAGATGCGAAGCATCGCTTTTTGACCGAAGCGCGTGCGGCGGCAAGGCTCGATCACCCCAACATTTGTACGATACACGAGGTCGGTGAGACCTCGGACGGTCAGCTCTTCATCTCCATGCCGCTGTATGAGGGTGAGACTCTGCAGCAGCGGCTCGAACGCACGGGGGCTCTATCGTTCGTGGACGCGGCAAGCATCGCGCTGCAGATCGCGGCGGGTCTTGCGAAGGCGCACGAGCAAGGCATCGTGCATCGCGATGTCAAACCATCGAACATCATCTTGCTTGCGGACGGTGCCGTGAAGATCCTGGATTTCGGCATCGCGCGCGTCGACGATGCCGTGCTTGCCACCCACGATGGCGGTGCACTCGGTACCTTGGCATATATGAGTCCGGAGCAGGCACGAGGGGAGCGCGTCGATGTCAGGACCGACATCTGGTCGCTTGGCGTCGTGCTTTACGAAATGCTGGCGGGCGAGCGTCCGTTTCAAGGCGACAGCGTGCACGCACTTCGTTGCGCAGGGGCGCACGCTGCGAAATCGTTGAGAGACATCCGTGGCGATGTTCCGGTTGGAATCGACGATCTCCTGGCAACGGCGCTGGCGAGCACACCCGATGAGCGCTATCCCACGATGTCGAGTCTGTCGCGGGAGCTTGTCGCACTGCTCGAAAGTGATCGCACTGATGCCCGGCTCGCCGTCAGCACGCAAGCTTCTGGCTCGGAGGTGGAGCGTCGCCGCGCGGCTGTGCTCGTTTGCCGCATCTGTGGATATGCAGCGTTACTCGAACAGCTCACCTCAGAGCGGGTGGAGGATCTGTTGAGGCAGATTCGCTCCGCAGCGGTTGAAGTCGTGCGCGCTCACGGAGGGCTCGTCAATCAAACGCTCGAGGATGAAATCGTCGCGCTCTTCGGCGCGCCGGCCGCACACGAGGACGATGACTTGCGTGCAGTTCGCGCCGCGATGGATTTTTTGGCGCGCGTTCAGGTCCTCGCCGATTCATGGCAGAAAGAATTGCGCTCACCGATAGCACTCCAGTGCGGGTTGGATTCCGGCGTGCTCGTGGCACGTCGTCTAAATGCCGGCCCGCAAAGATATGCGCTGAGCGGCAGACCGGTACAGGCGGCCGCCCGACTCGCCACACTCGCATCGGCAAATGCGATCTTAGTGACTCGCGACTGCGCACGCCTGATCGCACCCTTTGTCGTCATCGAGGAGCAAGATCAAGCGCCGATCGTCGTGGATGCGCAGATGGGCCCGATCGTCGCGTGCCGCATCGTCGGGGTTTCAGGAGTGCAAACACGCATCGAAGCGGCTGTGCACAAGGGACTCACGCCGCTTGCGGGTCGTGTCGCCGAGCTTGCGATGATCGAATCCCATTGCGCTCGCGCTTGCGCAGGTGAGGGGCAGGTCGTGTTGCTCATCGGGGAGGCCGGCGTCGGCAAGAGCCGTTTGCTCCACGAGCTACGCCAGAGCATTTGCGGAATGCAGGTGCAGGTTCTGCAGGCGCGCTGTCGCTCGTACGGTGAAGCGCCATACATGCCATTTGCCGAGATTCTGCGCGAGGCATTGCACGTGCATGCCGAAGCGGATCAGGCGGCGGCCGATTTGGTTCGACGACTTCATCAGATCGATCCAGCACTCGAGCAATTTACGGCGCTGTACTTACATCTTCTGTCGATACCGAGTGAGCCGCATGCGCTGCCCCAGCATTTGCGCGGCGAACACTTGCGCGAATCGGTCTCCGAAGCGCTTGCGGCCATTCTGATCGCCTTGTCTCGAACAAAACCGACTGTGTTCCTGCTGGAGGACTGGCACTGGTCGGATCAAGGCTCGAACGAAACCCTGTCGCGCCTGCTCGAGATCGTATTCGCGCTCCCGATGATGATCTTGATCGCGAGCCGGCGTGAGGGCGAGGCGCGTTTGACGCAGGTACCTGCTATCACGCGTATTCAGCTTACACCTCTGGATTTCGAGGCCTCGAAGGGAATCGTGCAAAGCGTGCTCGGAGTCGAGCGCATCTCCAACAGGGTGGTGCGGCGAATTTACGAAAGAAGCGGCGGCAATCCTTTTTTCATTGAAGAGGTTTGTCACACATTGATCGATCAGGGCCTCATCTCTGCACGGGATGATGAAGACTGTCTGGACGATCTTGAAGATCTGCACATACCGGATACGGTTCAGGCAGTGCTGCGCACGAGGCTTGACGGTCTCGACAAAGAGGCCCTCGAAGTGCTGCGCGTCGCTTCGGTCATCGGCCGCGAGTTCACGCAGAATCTATTGATCGAGTCACTGGGCTCAAACATGCAAGCCGTGCGCGCGCTCGATCGATTGAAAAGTGTGGGGCTCATACAGCAAATGAATGTGCTCTCCGAAATATCGTATCGGTTCAAGCACGCTCTGACGCAGGAAGTCACATACGACAGTCTGCTGACTCATCAAAGACGCGCGCTGCACGCTGCGGTCGGACGCGCTATGGAATTGCAATATGCGCAGCGCATGGACGAACGAGCAGACTTGCTCGCCTATCACTTCGCCCGTGCCGAATGTTGGGAGCAGGCGGTGCACTATGGGAAACGTGCCGCGGACCGCGCGAGTGCGCTGAGTCAATTCTCGGGGGCGCTTGCGATCCTGGATCGTGTGCACTCTTGTTTGATGCAACTTCCGGATGACAACACGCGGCGGCTTCTGCTCGTGGATCTTCTGCTGCAGCAGGAGCGCCTTTGCGAAACGCTGGGCGAACGAAATCGGCAGCAAAGGCTCATCATCGGGCTCATTGCACTGCTCGCTCCGTTCGGCTCCTCGCCGAAGCTCGCTCTCGCATACTTGCGGCAAGGCGACCTACTGACGTTGCTGAGACGATTCGATGCAGCGGACCGCGCGCTCAGCACGGCGCTGCGTTTGAGTCGTGAGCTCGACGATGCGGCGCTCGAACGGCACGCATTGCGGAGCCTCGGGCTGCTGCGTTGGCATGAGGGAAGGCATTCAGAAGCTCTGGAGATCACTCAGAACGCCTTGGCAATCGATCGCGAGCGCGGCGACAGGCTCGCAGTCGCGGGCGATCTCGCAAACCTAGGCGTGATCTTCAAGAGTATGGGCGATTACGACCGCGCGCTGGCGAGTTTCGAAGATGGATTGTCGACGCCGGAGCTCGCACAGGATCCGTCGACTTTGGTCTACAGCCTGCAGAATGTCGCGAACGTGCATCGGGAGCTTGGGGATCTCGATCGTGCACGGCAGTATCTGGAGCGCGCCAATGAGATTGCGCGTGCTCATCTGCTGCCGATTCAACGCTCGTTTCATCTGATGGGCATCGCGCACATCCTATTCCGTCAGGGCCGCATCGATGAGTCTTTGGAGACCTACCGCGAATCGATCGAGCTGAGCCGTCGCGCTCACCATGCAGACGGGCTCGTGCAGTCGCTGCGTGCGCTCGGTGATGTATTGTTCGGGCTGCAGCGCGATGCTGAGGCGGCGCCGTTGCTGGAAGAAGCGGCGACGCTCTTCGGGCGGCTCGAAGATCGAACTAGCGAAGTCGAGATGTTGAGTCGCGTAGCGACGCTTCTCGAGCGCAGCTCGCGGCTGGAAGAGGCGCTGGAGACCTGGCGAAAAGTCCATACGCTTTATGGCGGGCTCGGCGATGCCCGTGGTGAGCTCACCTCACTCGAGGGCATCGCGCGGGTCATGCGCAAATCATCCGAGTCACGCGATGAGGCGATCACGTATACATCGGCAGCGCTTGCGCTGGCGTGCACGCTGGGCGATAAACGCAGAGAGATGGCGCTGCGCAACGCACTCGGCATTCTCGAATGGGAAAGAGGGCGCTATGCAGAAGCCATGCTTCACTATGAGATCGCGCTGGCGCACTCGCGCGAGCTGCGCGATCGTGCGAGCGAAGGACTGCTTCTGAATAGTTTGGGCGTGACGCTGTCGCGCCTCGATCGTTGCGAAGAGGCGCGCACGGTGCTCGAAGAGAGCGTCGCGCTCAACCGAGAAACCGGGGAGCAGATGCTCGAAGCTCATGCACTCACCGTGCTAGGGGACGTGCGTCGCGCCCGTGGCGCGCTCGATGCCGCGCGCGAGTGTTTCGAACGCTCGCTCGCGTTGCGTCGCACTCTCGGAGACGGTACGGGCGAGCGACATCTATTGCGACGATTGGCTGAGCTAGCTGAGTAAGAAGGGGAGAACTATGCCTCGCTACATCATCGAACGATCCGTTCCTCCCATGTCTCGCGAGGAGCTCGATGCTGCTGGCCGACGCTCCGTTGAAGTACTCGACGGCATGCCGGAGGTCCGCTGGATCCGCAGCTACGTGTCTGACATCGAGGGCAAGATCTACTGCGAATACGATGCGCCGAGCGCGGACGCAATTCGCGAGCACGCGCGCCGTGCAGGCCTGCCGGTCGATCGGATCTCCGAGGTGGCGTTGGAGATCAGTCCGGCAATGTTTGTGTAGGAGGGAAGGCGATAGGGGATAGGGGGAGGAGGGTGCGGGCAAAGCTCGCCAGCGCTTCTGACTATCCCCTATCCCCTATCGCCTTCTTTCCTCTGTCACCCCCACCTGGGCATCTCGTCCGGATTGATGCCTAGAAGTGTCTTGCCGACGAGCTCGTGCGTGAACATGGAGTTGCCGGGATGGATTCGTCCGAGGCGCGCGTCGCGGAACATCTGTTCGACACCGCTCTTGCGGAAAATTCCGTAGCCGCCGCTCACTTCCAACGCGAGATCCACTACGCGCCAGGCATTTTCCACTGCGTGGTACTTCGCAGTCAGAATCTTCGCAGGCCAGTTCGCGCCATGATCGACGCCGCTCGACCAATCATCGGCAATGCGTTCCAGTAGCGGCTCGATCGATTCGATCGCAAGCCCCATCTCCGCGACGCGGTGCTGTACCTCGGGGTGATACGCCATCGATCGCGACAAGGCGATCGAGCGCTTCGACTTGATCGATGCGAGAGTCACATCGAGCGCGCGTCGCGCCAGGCCGTAGTAGATGTTTCCGAAACCGAGCAACGCCCACGCGAAAATTCCAAGCACGAACTGATCTACACCCGCCGCTCCAGCGGGGACGACCCGAGCTATATAGCGATCCGGTACGAACGCGCCATCGAGGATCGTGTCGTCGCTGCGCGTCGCGCGCATGCCGAGGACATCCCACGTCTCCTCGATACGATAGCCCTCGGTGTCGCGCGGCATGAACGCGTGCACGATCTTCGGCGCCGTTGCATTGCTGGCATCGATGCCGTGGATTCCCAGATAAGTCCATACGGGCGTCAAGCTTCCGAAACACTTGCGCCCAGTGAATCGATAGCCGCCGGCCACCCGTTCTGCTTTCGTCGTCGACAGCAGCACTGGGATGTCGTTGCCCGCTTCAGCGTGACCGGCAGCAAATACTGCACCGCGAGCTGCTTCTTGCA
Organism: Steroidobacter sp.; assembly: GCA_025929585.1. Taxonomy (GTDB): domain Bacteria; phylum Pseudomonadota; class Gammaproteobacteria; order Steroidobacterales; family Steroidobacteraceae; genus Steroidobacter. The sequence continues at coordinate 18,867 of JAICPY010000062.1, read as the reverse complement.
GCAGCCACTTCAAAGACGTATCCCCGGACCGCAACAGGTCGGATGCGATTCCTGTCCAGTACACGTGCATGTTGACGGCAAGTGCCGTTGACGGGGCGTGGTAACCGAGCCGCCGCTGCTCGCGCACTACCTCCGCTAACGAGTAACCTGATCCGCCCAATTCCTTGGGTACGGCAAGCAGCAGGTATCCGGATGTACGCAGCTCCTCGAAATCCTCGGTAAAGAATCGGTTCTCTAGATCATATTGCGGTGCACGCTCGGCGAACCGCGCCAGCATATCGTCGGTGAGGTGTCTGTCTCTTGAAAGTGGCAGATCGCGAACCGTGCTCGAAGACATTGAGGCGCTCCTGGTCAGAAGGCGGTACATGGCGAGGAAATGTCAGGCATGCCCATTAAGCCGCAAAGCGTCGTGAAAAAGCTCATTTTCGAAAGGTTTCGTTACAGGATGCTTGTGCCCTCGCCGAAATCCAAAGTATCGCCGAGGGCGATGCAAACGCCCACGGAGGTACGATGGATCGTGGGATCTGTTCTTCAGGTATGCGTCGGTGCTGTCCCTGAGATGCGATGCAATAGGAATCGGCGCCTGAATGAGCTATCCAGGCGCCGGTACGCTTCTGCTAGTCCTTATGGCGGGGGAACGGCAGCAAGAAGTGTCTTACGGTCCACTCTGCGACGTCATTACCCTGATGTCGTGCTGCAACATCTGCGAAGCGGAAGTGAATGCCGACATACACACGTGCATCGACCACGTCGCGTGCCGCATCCGAGAATCGGTGATAGATGCGGCTCTTGCGCACTGCTTGCGGCGCCATTGTCGTGATCTCGAATAGTTGCTTATCCCGTCCGAAGAACAGTGCGAGTGTACGCGTGGCCGCCGCGGTCACGATGTTGGCGCCCGAGGTGTAATCAGGATAGTTAGGGTTGTTGACGAGCGGCTGCCATGTGCTGTCTCCAATCGTTCGTGGATTGCCGTCGCTGTCTCCTTCGCGAATGGCAGTGAGCGGTCGCCAGAACGCGTAATGCACCTTGCTATCCCACGTGGTAATGACCGCATCGGCCATGGCCATATTTGCGAGTGCAAATAGCCGCGCTCGATCGGCGACTCTATGGACGCTCCGATCTGCAATGCCGCGCAGCGCACGATTCCACTGCGCAAAGATGTTATCCGTGTAGAAGTACGCGAGGTCGGTTTGTTCGGATGTGCGGACGGTGCTCGTGAGTGCGCCGAGCTTTTTGACCTCCTGATAGTCCACCGCATAGCGTTCGCTCGTCAGCGCGGGAGGAGGATCGGCGCGAAACCGCGCCGGGCTGGTCAGCGTGAACGGATCGGACTTCGCCATCCAAGGTGCAACCATGGGCGAGAAGGGCACCGGAGGTCCGGGAGGTGTTCCTAGAAAAGAATCGGTGGGACGCCAGGTGCCGAGATCGTTGCTCCCGATGAAGGGTGGCGGCAAAGGTTCCGGCGGCATGCGGCGCAACGGGAGAATCTTGGCTGCGACCTGCTGGCCGACACCCAGACCTGGATCGCCTTCCAGGCCATTGCTCGCCAGATAGTCGAAATACGTCGCATCCAACATCGGGGCCTGCGTTGGGTACAGGCCGACGAGCATTTCATGCGCCGCCGCGGCGGCTGCGGCCGACCGTGAGCCCTTTGCGCCCCTCACTTCGGCGTGATAAGGCTCGAAGCGTCGATCTATGGCTTGCACTGCGTCGTGAACTGCAATCTGCACGAGCGCCATATCGAGCTGACCGACCGGGCCCGGACGACCGGCTGTTACCGCTGTCATCGTGATCTCGTTCCAGTCGGTGACGACATCCGCGTAGGACGGAGCGGCGCTGAACGCTACGGCGCACAATAGAACGCGATGACTGACCAAGTGATGGGCACGTTGTATACGGGCAGTCCCTCCTGAAGGTTGGCTTCGAGAACGTTGGGGGAAATGCGCGCGAAAAGCGGCCATAAGGCCATAGAATGGCGAAGTCGATCTACCCATGATGGGTCCCCTTGTTGTGGCTGGATGAGACACACCATAGGAGAGCCGCATGGGAGCGGGCGTGGGAATCTGCGTGGAAAACTCAATAGAGGTATTCGCGTTGCCTAGCTCGGGGTTTTGCATACGTCTGCTCGGTCCGCTGACGGTCGAGAAGCTCGATATCGCCGTGGCATTGCCAAGCTCGCGTAAAGTGCGAGCGCTGTTGGCCTATCTCGCCTGTGCGCAAGGCCCGGTGACACGCACGCACCTGTGCGAATTGCTGTGGGATGTACCGAACGATCCGCGAGGGGAACTTCGGTGGTGTTTGAGTCGGCTGCGTGCTGTCGTGGACGATGAGGACCGCACGCGAATCTGTACCGTTAGCGATACGGTGGCGCTCGACTTATCGGACGGTGAGCTCGACGTTGCAATCCTCACGCGGGCAACGCAAGGGAAGCTACACGATTTGCCTATCGAGCAGCTGTATTCGCTTCGTGCATTGCTGCGGGGAGAATTCGTCGCGGGACTCGATATCGATCGCAATCCAGAATTCGCAGCGTGGTCGGGTGGCCAGCGCCGTCGCTTCCGTGACTTGCACATCGCGATTCTCGAGGAAACCGTCGCTCGCATGACGATCGACACGCCCGAAGGACGCGAGTGCCTGGAGGCGTGGCTGCAGCTCGCACCATTTGATGTGCGTCCACATCAGGTCCTACTCACGAGCTTATCCCGTGCCGGCCGCGTTCAAGAAGGCGATGAACACATGGGAGCTACAGTCCGCCGTTTCGAAGCAGAGGGACTGGAGTGGCTGCCCTTGAGAGAACTCTGGAGATCCGTTAGAAGCGGTTCACACGGCGCGCTAGCGCGAACGAATGCATTTGAATCGGTGCACCTTCAATCCGACATTCAGGGCACCGCGAAGCCAACACGTCGAGCCTCCGTGTGTGTCATGCCCTTCGTCGATCGCAGTGACAGCGGCAATCGAAGTACCCTCGGAGAGGGATTCGCGGAGGACATCATCACGCGCCTGGCGAAGCTTCGAATGCTGTTCGTCATCGCTCGTGGCAGCGTGTTCGCGCTCGGCGAACGCAACATTCCTCCGCAGGAAGCAGGCCGGTTGCTGAATGTCGACTATGTCGTGAGCGGGTCGATTCGCCAGCATCAGGACCACGTGACGTTTTTCATCGAGTTGGCGGAAGCGCGCAACTCGCGAGTCGTATGGGCGGATGAGTTCAATTCGAAAGCGATGGACGCGTTCACCCTGCATGCCGATATCGCTGATCGAATCGTAGAATCCATCTCCAAGGAGATTGAAACGACCGAGCGCAACCGCGCTGTCCTCAAGCCGCCGAACAGCCTCGATGCATGGGAGGCGTATCATTGCGGCTTGTGGCACATGTATCGGTTCAGTGCAGCGGACAACGCGCGAGCCGCACACTTCTTTGAGCTCGCGCTGCGACAGGATCGCACGTTCGCACGCGCGTATGCCGCCATGTCCTTCACTCATTTCCAGAACGCGTTTCTGCACCGTCCGGCGGATCGGGAAGCAGAGATCGCGCGTGCATATGCTGCGGCCGGTGAGAGTCTTTCTGCTGACGATCACGATCCGGCTGCGCATTGGGCGATGGGCCGGGCGCTGTGGTTGCGCGGACGGCAAGACGATGCGTTGATCGAGCTCGAGGAGTGTGTGAGCTTGAGTCCGAACTTCGCCTTGGGCCATTACATGCTTGCCTTCGTTCACGGCCAATCCGGTGACCCGCGCCTTGCGATTGCATCGTCCGAATGCTCTCGTAAGCTGAGTCCTTTCGACCCGCTGTTATTTGCGATGTTGTCGGCGCGTGCGTTGGCTCACTTTCGGCTAGGCGAATATGAAGAAGCCGCACACTGGGCGATCAAGGGTGCGGCTCGTCGCAACGCTCACGTGCACATCAAGATGATTGCTGCGGGTTGCCTGAGTGCAGCGGGCAGACTGAATGACGCGCGGGAGCTGGTGGGATCCATGCGCGAGACGGCACCGAATTATCGCCTTCAGGATTTCCTGACCGCCTTCAGGTTTTCGCCGGAGGCCGCCCAGCAGTTTCGAACAAATGTCGAGCGAATCGGCTGACAATGCGAGTGCCATCAAGCGATGAGCAGGTTGACTCACCGGCACTCGCACGCAGAGAGTCTGAGTCATCGTGGCAAGGATTGATCCGCCACAGTAGGGTGCGTTGAGGATCTCGGTATGATTTCAAGTACGACGGCGCATCAAGCCAAAGAGTTAGGTCGTATCGACTCTAAGTATCCCGCCGCATCCGTTCCGCGACCGCATCGGCCGGAAGTATGACCGTGTCATCCGAGAGCACTACTGCTTCTTCGGAGACGATCGTTGGTGAATTATCTTCCAATGAGTCCGGCTGGACAGGTGCGGACCGCCTGCCCAACGGTATGCTCCCATCCCACGTGCGTAGCACTTTGAAAGCTTGATCGGCTTCGACCGGCTCGCTGTAGAAGTATCCTTGTGCGTAGTCACAACCCATCTGCTCCAAGTCGCGCGCAGCCGCTTCGGTCTCGACGATCTCTGCGACCGATTTCAGCCCAAGACTCGAGGCCATCTGCACGATGGCAGCCGCGACGGCGGTGTTCTTGCGTTCGGAACCGGCACGATCAACGAATGGCCTGTCGATCTTGACGTAATCGAACGGGAACAGTTGCAGGTAACTCAAGGACGAATAGCCGGTGCCGAAATCATCCAGCATCATCTCGACGCCCAACTCGTGTAGCCCATCGAGAATTTCTCGAGCCGCGCCCGGATTGCTGATCAGGCCGCCTTCCGTCAATTCGAACTTCAACGACTTGGGTAGTGCACCGGTTTCTTTCAGTACCCCGGCGACATAAGCACCTAGCTCCGGATCGCGCAGCGCCGCCGCGGATAGATTGATGCTGAGATAAAACTCTGTACCTCTTGGCAAGCGCTGTTGCCACTCTGATGCGAGCGTGCAGGCCCGGGCGATCGTCCAACGCGTGATCGAATTGATCAAACCGCCTTCTTCCGCGACGCCGAGGAACTTATCCGGAGTCAGCGTCCCTTCGATCGGATGCCGCCATCGCAGCAGCGCTTCGACGCCAGCAGCGCGCTGGGTCCGCAAATCGACGATCGGTTGGAAGAGCAGATGCAGTTCGCGACGCTCGAGCGCGACGTGTAAATCGGCTTCGAGGCTGACCAAGCTTGCGGCGCTCCCGCCCATGCCGGCCTGATAGGCAACGGCAGTGGCGCTTTCGTGGCGCTTGGCGACCGATAGCGCGAGGTCCGCTTCACGAACTGCTTCCTCCGCGCGTTGCAAACCCGTTTCGATGTATGTGACACCGACGCGTGCGGCAACTGTTAGTCGATGCTTGCGCAGCTCGAACGGATCCTGCAATGCTCGTTGCAGCAGGGCGGCGATATTGAGCGCGCCTTCGGCGGAGTGCACATCCAACACCAGTACCGCGAATTGATCGCCGCTCCAGCGTGCGAGAACGCACTGCAGCGGTGCCGCGGTCTTCTGGAAGCGTCGCGCTGCTTGCACTACGAGCTCGTCACCGGCGGTGTGCCCCAAGGTGTCGTTGATCAACTTGAAGCGATCGATGTTGATCAGCATGACTGCGATACGTGCGCGTCGACGCGTGCGCACCTCGCGCAAAGCGCGATCGAGCTGGTCCATGAAGTAGCGGCGATTCGGTAATCCGGTGAAGGCGTCGTGATAGCGCGAGTGCTCGAAACTCTGCTGTAAGTTCTCTCGCTCTTCGATTTCCGCTGCGAGCTTGCGATTCGTCAGTTGCAATTGGCGTCTCGAAAGCCTAAGGGCCTGTTGAGCGCGATGCAGGTTATGTACCAGATCGTGCGTCGCAAAGGCGAGGAGCCACGCGACAACGGCCAGCAATGCGATGGCCGCGGCAAGTTCGCGCGCGGGGTACCAACCGGTCTTAGGACGCAACGCGAGCTGGACGTAGCCGCTTGGGAGATCCTGCGAGAAGCCGGCGGGAGCCCGGATGCGACTCACGACGGCATCATCGAGCGGTGACATTCGAGTGCTGACAAATACGCGAGGTCTGCCACCTGCAGCGTCGATCTTGGACAATTCGAAATCGTACTCCGGATCGATCAGGCGGCTGAGTTGCAGGCTGGAGAGAAGTTGATCGAGTTCCGCCCGCGCGCCACTTTTGCCCGCACGCTCGGCGAGCTTCTGCAACTGCTGCTCGATCGAGGCGCCGTAGCGAACCACGAGCGCGCCGGCGGTCTCGCGCATATTCTCCGCCCGTTGCTGCACGCTCAGCGCGATGAGCCTGCCACCCGCGAGTAAGATGACTGCCAACACCATGACGGTCGGTATCCATTGCGAGCCGCGTTTGAAGAATGCCAGTTTCATTGATTACGGCCACGCGAGCCGACATAGACAGTAAAGCTCAACGTAAGCGTTACCTTTTCGCTCTCATCGAGCTTTAGATAATCGCCCAATAGCTGCACTTCGCCGCGCGAGAAGGTTTTTCCAAGCCCAATGAAGCCTTCGGTGAAGTCTTGCGCAGGCAAACTGAGGCCTGGTGAATTCAGAACGATCGGGTCGGCCTTGCCGAAAGCACCTCCGATGAGCAGATTTGCAAGACGTCCGTAGTAATCAACGCGTACGCTCGTCAACTCCGTGCCCAGATTCCCGCCGACGGAATCCGCATAGGACACATTCGTCAGCAGGCGCGGCGTCCATACGTAGGTCAGACCGAGTTTTGGCAGATTCCCGTGCGTCCTGTCTATGTCGATCTGGCGCGTCTCGAGCTGCACTGAAAATCGGGTCGTGAAACCCTGGCTGATACCTAGTACTGCGACCGAATAGTCGAATTCGCGGCCAATGTCGTCGCCGTCTCCGTAGTGTGCCTCCCCGAACACCGTGAATCTCGAGCTAGGCTGGCCGCGGCTGTACGCGCCGCGAAGCGAGCCGAACGTCCAACTCGAGTCTTCGATGAACTGGTGTTCCGCTCCGATGCCTATGAGCGCATCCGGCGTAAAGTAATGCAGCCAGTTGAGCGAGCCGCCGCCACCTCGATCTCCGGTGTCGTCGAACTCTGAGCCATTCCCACTGAGTGTCAGCCGGTCCGGTGGCCGCGCATCTACTTCCGCTGCAAAGAGGTGCGTCGGCACCATCCCCGCAAGCGATAACACACAGATGAAAGCGAGTATTTTTCTCATCGCGGAGCGATCAATGTTGAGTTTGATACGTCAGCCTGGCCTGCATCGACGATTCGTGCAGTCGTGGTAATCGCGTTCAGATCGCCGGCGGCAGCACGCGCGACCGGCAGGAAAGCTACGACGTACAACCGCTCTTCTTCGCCGGGCAAAGGCGAAGCGGAACAGGTGACCTGATAGATCCGCGGCCCGATTTCCAAATGCATCTTGCGACGGCCGCTGAGCCCCGGTTCCCACCAGTGGACGGGCATGCCAGTGAGCGACAAGAGTTGAGATGCATCGCTTTGGAGCTGGATAGCGGCGAACAAAGCCTGAGCTGGTTTATTGAATGCGAGTACTCGGCCGTGCGAATCGATGACGAGTACGGCCTGGCCTGTCACATCCAGCGCCGCGCGCACGGTAAGCTCTTCCGTTTTGTCTTCGATGACGACGAGCGCAAAGCGACGGCCCTTCTGCGCCAGGTGTTGCACGTGAACTTCGGTGGCACGCAAGCGATCGTGAACCTTGACGATGCTCAGGGGCGCCACCCCTCCGGTCGTGGTGATCAGTTCCTGAACGACGTCCGGATAAGAGAATCGGATCGTCTCGAACAGACTGCGGCCGCTAAGCGGCTCATCCGTGCAGAACTCGGTTGCCTGCTCGCTCGCGCATACGATGTTCAAGGTGTCTGCATCGACGAGTAGGGCAGGGACGGGTAGCTCTTCGATCAGCGAGGCCCAGAACTCCTGACCGCGTTCCGCCTCGGCCCGAGCGACATCGACATGCGAATGCAAGCGTTCGAACACCGTGCCCAAGTACTCGGCTGCAACAGCGCATGCGAATATGAGAATCGCAAACACTTCGAGCAACACGACGAAGTAGCCGGAAGGCGCGTAGAAACCCAAGAACGGCGCGCTGGTTGCAGCGCCTTGCTGACCCAGGAGCGCGGCGAGCCAGGCACCGACCGCATTGAGTCCCGGCGCATACCATCGCAGCTCAGGCGCCTGCGCAATCGCAATACCCCACGCGATGCCGACGGCAAACAAGGCCATCAAATAGGGCTGCCAGCGCGACAAGAAGATGGCGCCAACGACAGGTAAGGCAAACACCATCAAGAACGCAGGGTTTTGCAACCCACCGGCCTGCAGCCAGATGAAACCGACGACCACGATTCCAGCGACGTGCAAGCTGGTCAAGAGCGCCCGTCGATCCTCGGTGCGCGCAGGCTTGCCATATATCGTCAAAGCGATGTGGATCGCGCCGAGTGCAAGCAGCCCGAGACATGCGCCGATGAAGTTGATATCCAATCCGCTGATTAGCCACGGCACCACGGTCGCAAGCAGAATCGCGAAGATGGTCAGCAGCCAGGTGTCATCCAGAAGATGGATGCGCGGATCGCTCCAACGTGGCGGCGGTAACACTAATGTGGCGTCACCACTGCTGTTCATCGCTGCAGGGCTCCTGTCGACCTTGCCTCGCCGGCAGCGAGCGCCTTGCCGCCCTCTTCGAAGTTGTTGTCCTCGAGGAACGGTTGCGAGCGAACCTTCTGCCCGTCGACGGGTTGGAAATCGACGACCTTCAATGCCAGCGCACGCGGTCGCATCACCTGATTGCTGCGCAGAATGGGTGAATCGCCGATCACGTCGATGCCGTTGAACTTCGGCTCGATGATGGTGTTATCGATCGCCGTGCTCGGACTTTGAGCACTGCCTAGTACAAAGGCCAAACCGTAGCCGCTGTTGTGGATGCGATTGCCACGTACCAATGTATCCGCCGAGCCCTTCAACATGATGCCGTAGGCGGCCAGGCCGTCGAACTCGTTCTCCTCGATGACTACGCCGCGGGCGTTCTCGGCGACGATTCCCATTGCTGCACCGCCGCTGATGCGGTTGCCTCGGGCAACTGCGCCTGCTCCCATCAATTGCATCGCAGCTTCCGTACTGTCGATCAGCTCGTTGCGCTCCAGGATTGCGGCAACATTTGCCGTCACGATGCCGACGCGTTCCTTGGTAAAGCGATTGTCGCGGATGGCGATTGCTCCTCCGCGTTGGTCCGGCTCGCGGCGCACCGCCCATACACCGGCGTCCCGATGTGCTGCGAATTCGTTCTTCGTCACAATCGTGTTGCGATTGGACGCACCGAAGCGGATACCGACACGGTTGTTCGCGAAACGGTTGCGCTCGATCAGCACTTGCTCAGCGTTCTCGGCGACATCGACGCCAACGTCACAAGAATCGATCGTCGTCGACTGCAGCCGAAAACGTTCAGCACGCAGCAGAATGGCAGCCGCCTTGCAGTTGCGAATTCGGAACCCCTCTATAGATACATTCGGGCCGGCCACATCGAGAACGGGCCCACTTGTCAGGGCTTTGGCATCGATCTCTGCGCCTTGCTCACCGGTGAGCAGTCGAATGCCCCCAGCATTCGCTAGCGGCGGCAGAGTGCTTGCAAGCTCGATCTTCGGTACCTGCACGGAGATGGTGACTTCGCCGTCCGCCGATGCGGCGATAAACAACGCTTCGCGCAGCGAGCCCGGACCGCGGTCGCTGCCATTCGTAACCTCCACCGGTGCGCTGTCCGAAGCTTGACCAGGCGCTACTTGACGAGACTCGTACCAGAACCCAAGCGCCACGAACACGATCAGGAGTGCGAAGACTGCGACGGAGATGGCTGAGCGGCGACTAAACGGCATCGAAGCCTCCGGCGGTACGCTGCAAGACGAACACCGCATGCCACGATCTTTTGACCAGGCGGCGACCGAAGATCAGGTCCACTGGAGCGGACAGCAACGTCACGATCGCAAGAGCCGACAGCGCGATCGGTCGAGCTAGATTCCGTAAGTAGGGTAGGAGCCAGGTTTTGAATGGCGCAGGATCCACGCCGCTCATCGCACGAAGCTCGAGTCCCGCGTGCTCGAAGAGCTCAAGATAGTCATCGCGTTTACGGGCTCGAAACACCAACGTGTCGCAGTGTTTGGCGATGCGGTCCGGCGCGGCTTCGAGTAACACCATTTGCCCGCCCGGCGCCAGATGCTCCGACATGCGCTGTATCGCTGCTTGCAGCGCTTGCGGATCCAAAATGTGCTGGAGCACCGTTACGCCGATAATCAGGTCGAATGTTTCTCCAGCATCGAGCTGTGCAAGGTCTTGAACTAGAAACCGGCAGCGATCCTGTACGCCTTGCGTCTGTGCGCGTCGCTTAGCTTCGGCGATCATGGTAGGGCTCAAGTCGATCCCCGTTACTTGTGCACCGCGTCCAGCGAGCAGCGAGCTCCATCGACCGACGCCACAGCCGACATCGAGCACGCGAGTTCCAGCGGGAATGTCGAACCATGGCGCCAGGGCCGCGTGCTGGCATACATGGATCATTCGGTTGTAGAACTCCGGCATGCCGTACGAACATACAGCCGACAACCCGGTGCCTCGCGTCGCGAAGCGCCGCGCTCGCTCTTCCCAGTAATGACTCGGCACGTACTGCTCGGTCGCTGGAATGCCATCGAGGCTCATGAAGCTCTCCGGATCAGATTCGTCTTTTCCTCGAGCGGAAGTGTCGTGCCTGCGCTTGGCAGCGGTTCGTAGTGATCGCGATAAACCCGGCGACCCCATAATTTCATCGTCACCCAATTCGCATAGCCAATTGTCATCGGCGCGATGTGAGTGATCGCATAAAATAGATAAAGCGGCACGATGGGCGCGATGTAGGCGCGCTCGGCTTTAGGCACTACTGTAAACAGCGCGAACACTCCGAGCGCCAGATAGCTGCCGATGGCCGCAACGAAGTAGGCTGGATTGATCAATGCGTTGCGAGGAAACAGATCGACGAGAAACAGATTGTCGAAGCCGCTCACGAAGCTGAGCACCAGCAGGCTCGCGCTGATGATCTTCAGCGGATGCAGGATCAGCGACAGCCCGCCCAAATAGATGACGAAGTGATACATCGAAAACGGTGTGCGCTTGCTGATGCGCCAAATCTTGCTGAAGCGCTCGGTGTACACCTTGACCAAACCGTAATACCAACCCACACGCTGCGAGAACCACCTGCGCAGCGTGCCGGGTCCTTCGGTGCTGACGACGAGGCGTCCGTCGTAATAGATGCGCTCGCCGTGACTCAAGAGGATCAGCGCGTTTTCCAGGTCCTCGGCATAGACGGACTGGGTGTGCTCGGCAAGGGCGCGTTCGAGCGCATCGCGTCGATAACAGGACACGCCGGAGGTGATGCTGTAGTCGGCCAGACTCTCGCGGCCGATTCGAAACGCCAACGCGTACTCGAAAGCTTGAAAGCGGGCCAGAAAACCATCCGGTTCGATCATCACTCTCGGACACACCGCAGCCGCACCGGATTGCTGAAAGTCTCGAACGAAACGCTCGAAATCTATTCTGCTGCCGCCATCCCGGCCACGAATGCGAATGTCGGGGTCGACCACCATCACGGTTTCGATGTGCGCAGGCAGGCGCTCCAACAGTCGTCGCACCGCTCCGGGTTTGCGGCGGTTAACTCCTTCGTCGTAGCACCGCCAACCCGCGTGGCGCAGCCGAAGCACCGTGCTGTCGGTCGAACCATCGCTGATGAGCCAGACGCGATCGCGATAGGACGCGAACGCATCCATGAACTCATCCAGGAGCGGCTCCAAGTTGTAGATGGAGGCGATGATGGCATAGGGCCGAACAGGCACGACCTGGCGCGCTCCGAGCGGCAAAGCGGCTGCGAGGTCGATAGACAAATGGCGATTCTCTTCGGTGGGCGCGGTGGCGATATGACGCCGTCGAACGTGCAGGCGCAGAATGAAATCCAACGCGTCCGTGTACACGATCAGATTCGCAAGGCCATAGACTAGCAGTGAGAAGCTCGCGGCCTGCAGGTTCGCCGCGGATAGCGCGACCCAGCCGGTCAGCAGCACGCACACACCCAGCGGTGCAATCAAACTCCAGGGCGTATCCAGCTTCACGCTGTCGCGACGGCACGTGAAGCCGTCGTCCTCCGAACGTGTGGTAATCGCGCGTCGAGCTCAACGCGCACCTCGTGCTCCGATGCGACTTCGATTCCAAATTCGGCCATGATCGGCACAGCGGCCAAGATCCAAACTAACGATCGCACGCGCGAGGGTAAATGTGCCGCGTGCTGCTGCAATCCATCCAGCAGTACTTCGAAGTTGCGCTCGATCTGCAAAATGGCTTCGCGCACCGTCGGATCGATCGGCAGGAGTTTCGCCGGCTGATCCCATTCGATAATCGTGCCTTCGATATGCCTGCGCACGTACTGCGTGTATGGGCGAAGTGCGGGATCGCGTGAAAAGGCCGCGCCGGAGAAGGGAATGACGTAGGGATACATTCCGATCTCGCAGCCTTTCTGCAGCCATCGATACGCTTCGCGTAAGGTTTCAGCGACGTCCTGCAACGAAGCGCGCGGGGAGCTGAGAATCAGATCCAGAAATGGTGTGATGCCAAGCTCGAGCGCGGCGTTCAGCATCGGTTCGATATGGCGATGGATCTGCCCCTTGTTGAATTCCTCGAGCACGTTGCGCGAGAAATTCTCGATGCCAAATCCCAGCACTCGGAAACCGGCCCGGCGCAGGGCCGTCAAGCGCTCCAGCGTCATCGCATCGATACGGTTCGTGCTGATGAACTGCAAATCTCTCGGCAGCACGCCGCGCTCCTTTGCTGCCACGATGGCATCGCAGAGCGCCAGCACACGCTTGTCTTTGGTGAAGACGAAAATGTCGTCTTGAAAGATGATCGTGCGCACGCGCGGATGCGCTGCGACGATGCGCTCGATCATCATCAGGCATTCTTGCGCCTCGAGCCGAGCGATGGACGCTACGCCGCCTTGGGCCTCGTGAAGGAAGTTCGTCGAAGAGCAGAACGTGCAGCCCATCGGACAATAATTGAGCGTGATCAGGCGCACGGAGCGGATCTCCGCTAGACAGGCCTCGCGCGCCGCTTTCATCGGCAACGCGCCCACGCGATAAGCAGATTCCAGACGCTCCCAATAGGCCTCATAAGGCATGCGTTCATAGGGCGTCGAAAAGATGGCCGTGCGCAGTTCCTCACGATTGAGTGCGGATTGCGGCATACGCAAAAGGCTGCCATCCGGCAAACGCTCGACCATCCCAACGATGCCGCCGATCGATTCATTGCAGCGCAAGCGTCGGGCAAGCTCTAGCAGCGGCCGCTCGCCTTCACCGAGAACGACACGGTCGAAAGGTCCCAGCTCGAACATGAGCTCGGGTCTAAACGTCGCTTCCATCCCGCCAGCGACGAGAATGGCCTTCGGTGCCAAGCGCCTCGCGAGGTGGGCCAACTCGAGATCGTACTTGAGCGTCATACCCGTCGTAGACATGCCAATCGCGTCCCACGACTCACGCAGAATTTCGCGCTCCAGCGCGCGGTCAGGCGAGCCGACACAGCAGTTCGGATCGAAGACTTTGACGTCGACACCGCGTGAGCCAAGAACTCCGGCAAGACGCCACACACCGAGCGGTGGCGCTAGGAAGGTGTATTCCCCACAATGCGGGTCGTAGGGGCCCACTAAAAGTATTTTGGGCAAGGCGCGTCCCCAGGTTTGTACTTTGGAGTAGGTGAGGCGACGCTTAAACGCGTGCTCATATAGGACGGTTCCGAAGGGTTGTCGGCAGACGCGCCGCATCAAGGCTTGGTGCTTACTACACAGCCACCTCGTCCTGCTCCGCAACGGTCAGTAGGGCTCGGAGCTCCAAGGGTTCAAGCTGAGCGTGCAATATTTTTGTGCCGGCTTCGCATGAATCGACGCCGTGAGAAGGAATGAAGATTGTATATCGCAGAGACGCGAAGTTCGCAGAGAATGACGAGATGAAGTTAGGTCAATGAAGCCGATGCGGGCAGATCGGGCGAGATCAAACGGGCTTGTTCGCGATGAGCTTGTCTTGACTGAACAACGCGCGAGGAGGCGGCCGTAGATAGCTGGATGCGATCTTAGGATCCGAGACGTCGTTATGTGCGACTACCCGCGTTCCTCCAGCCTAGTTGGGCCGTATCGAGCGGGTGGAGGTTTTCCCTCGAGGTTGATTCGTCTTTGCTGGAGATCTTGCGATGAGGAGCGTTGCGATCCCGAAAGCTTGCCTGTTCCTTCACGTGATCCTCCCAGGATGACTTTCGCGACTTCACGCGCTGCCAAATCGTGACCCAGTGCGTTCCAGTGGCCATCTTCCGGTAGGTAGTCGACTTGCTGTCGTGTACGAGTGTAGTGCTCATTGAAGATGGGCTGCATGTCGATGACGCGATAGCCGCTCGCTCGTGCAAGCGCGGCGAGCGTCTGATTAGCTATCGCGTCACGGCGGATACAAGCTGGCTTCGGTTTGGGCTTCGCGTAGATGGCTTTGCGGTCCGCATCGAACACCATCACCACGTGTGAAGGGGACAGCGAAAGAGCCGGCGAGAACCGATCGACGAAGGCGTGCAATAACGCCAAGTCATCTGGGGTGAGTCGAACATCCACGCAGGTTGGTTGCGGATCAGACGCAGTGGGACGTGGCTTGAAGAGTGTTCGCATCCTCATCTTGAGAGAGCCTCGCACGTATCTCACCAGAGCCAGCGATCGGATCCACTTCGAGGGTTCGCTTGCGGTTCGCTCTGGTACCCGCTCAATCGGGAAACTCGCTCCGCGCGTCCAGCGGTACCGGCCAGGTCCAGCGCTGTATCCGGAATAAAAGTCGGTGGTAGTAATGACTACTACCGCCCAATCAGGCTTGAAGCGACTAGCGATGAGCGGTGCGCTCCCGAGATAATGTGGCATCGACGCCCCAGAGATGCCGAAATTCATGACAGGCGTCGGTGAGTTCAAATATCGAGGGAGCGCTCCTGAGATGGAATGCTCATACTCGTTCATCAGGCTTTCGACGAAGCTGTCACCGAACACCGCAATCCCGTTCGTAACGCCCTCATAGTCGAATGGGGATACATAGCCATAATCATTCGTCGAGCCGTGGTGCACATTGCCGAGATGCCATCCCGTTGAGTGCGTGTAGCGTTGATGTGGCTGCAGGGTTCTGATGGGCCAATCCGCACGCGCATCAGCCGCATTGATGCCCTCGTGCACGGGTAACACGCGCAGCAGTAACTCGAGAGCGCAAAGAACGAGAGCGAATCCGGCACTTACGGAGAGTACATGGGGGCCGATAGAGGCGACTACACGACGCAACACGTTCATGGCGGGTCAGAAGTTGAAGTAGATGAATTCCGTGACCAGGCGCGAGGCGGAGATCATTGCAATCAGAAGAGTCACCGCACTTACCGCACCGACAAAGATTCCAGTCGGTTGCAACTTCATCCATGCACGCTTCACGCCACGCGCATTCAATCGTTTTTGGTACGCGTCCACCAGCTCTTGCGAGTTCGGCGCGAACAGCGCAAGGGCGGCCATCGGAATGAGCACGAACCACGCAGGTTCGACAATCGGCGCGGGACCCTCGAGCGTGCACAGGGCCGCCATGCACGACAGCATTCGATGCGCTGCCGACACGCTTTCCGCCCGGAAGTAGACCCAACCGACCACCACAGCAAGCAATGTAAGCACCCAAGAGAATGTCGGGCCCACGTACCGGGCGGTCCGATTCGTCGTGAGGCGACGCACCCAATCAAGGTGCTGCTTGCACCACTGCCATGCGTGATTGCACATGAGATAACTGCCATGCAGCGCACCCCACAATACGAAGGTCCATGCCGCTCCATGCCACAGCCCGCCCAGCAACATCGTCGTAAAGAGATTGGCGTAGCGCCGTACCGTTCCTTTCTTGTTGCCGCCCAACGGTATGTATAAGTAATCGCGCAAGAAGCGCGACAGCGTCATATGCCAACGGCGCCAGAAGTCGACGATGTTGCGTGCCTTGTAGGGCGAATTGAAGTTGTAGGGGAGACGCACGCCGATGAGTAACGATAGCCCCACAGCCATATCCGAGTAGCCGGAGAAATCGAAGTAGATCTGCAACGTGTACGCGAGCGCTCCCTGCCAAGCTTGCCACGTCGGAATGAACTCCGTATTTACATGCGTGAATGCTTCGTTCGCGAAGGGCGCAACGGAATCAGCCAGCAAAACCTTCTTAGCGATGCCCAATATCAGGAATGAGAGTCCCAATACGAAGTTGATCATTCTTGCGCGCGCGATGGCGGGATCCGCGAACTGCGGCATCATCTCGGCGTGATGCAGCACGGGCCCGGCGATCAAATGCGGAAAGTAAGTCACGAACAGTGCATAGCGCCACGGACTGCGCTCAGTAACCTTTCCTGCATAAACGTCGGCCAGGTACGCGATCTGCGTGAATGTGAAGAACGAGATGCCAAGGGGTAGCACAATGTGTGGCGCCGGCAGTTGCGCGTGCGCAAGTATGTTGAAGTTGTCGACGAAGAAATTGGCGTATTTGAAGTACGCCAGCAACGCAAGATCGGTGCTGATCCCAAGGAAGAGAATGGATTTTCGCTTAGCCGAGGTGCTCGAGCGCGCGCGGTACAGAAGCTCGCCGATGAGATAGTTGAAAGCGATCGATCCGACTAGGAGCGCGACGAAGCGCGCGTCCCAATAGGCATAAAAGAAAAGTGAGGCTAACGTGAGCCATACAATCGCGCTGCGCAATCCAGCGGCGCGCGCGATGCCGAAGAAGGCGATCAGCGTGATCGGTAGGAAGATCAGCAGGAACGTGCCGCTCGTAAACAGCATGATTCTTCATCCTCGAGCCTTGCTCGTACTCGTTCATCGATTCGCCGCTCCGAACCGCAGTGGTCTTGGCTGAGCGCGATCTCGCGTGATCCTCGGTGCCTGTAAGTTCTTCCTGCCGTCGTCTGTGTAGGCGTGCGTCCAGCGTCCGGCGATGTTCGACTGACGCGGAAGCGAGGCCAAATCGCACAACTCACTCCTTCTTGTGTGTGTTCCTGCAAGACTCAGGTAAAACGCCTTTCTCTTGAGTACTCGCGATGAACAAGAGTTGCACAGAGCGGTACGGGTACGCGAGGCGACTCCAAAAGCGGACAAGTGCTTTCCGTACGTCTCTATCTGTCGAATCGGTGGCATCGCCGGTCGGCCATCCTTGTTGGACCCTTGTTCGTGGGTTCCTAGGTAGCCAACGCAAGTGATGATCGACCCGTGGATTGCAAACAGTGCGGCGCTACGGTTACCGTCAAGGCCTTCAATGGAGTCACTGTCGATGACCGCACGATCGCAAGTCTTGCTTTGTGCCGCCTTGTTGTTATCCGGCATTGCAGGCTGTGAGCAAAAGGCCAAGCTCGTATACGTGCCCGAAGGGCCGCAAACAGTCACACTGATTTCTTCAGCGTCGGCAAGCACTGTGCAGCAGGGTGGAACTGTGGTGATGAGCGTGGAACGACACACAGCGGGCAAGTGGAAGCAAGTTCCCTTACATGAAGCGCGAGGACAATGCTGGCTTCATAGGCCTCCTCCGCAATCCGAGCAGCAAGTTGCGGACGACGTCGGGTGGGCTATCGAACCGGAGAACGGTGTTACGTTCAACACCGAATATCGCTTCGACCACACTCGGATTGCGACTATGAAGGTCAAAGGGAAGGTCACACTCACGCCCGTCAGCGAAGTGCCGTGCGAGCCAGATCGCGCCGTGGAAGGGCCGCCGATAGAGATCGAGGTCAACTAGCGATTGGAGCGATCAGGCCGGCACACAATGAACTCAGAGACCGCAGCGCCGATTCTGTACACCTTTCGCCGCTGCCCGTATGCCATTCGCGCTCGGATGGCACTCGCGGTATCCGCGGTGGCCTATGTCTCTCGTGAGGTGTCGCTGCGAGCCAAGCCCGCCGACATGCTCGATGCGTCTGCGAAAGGGACCGTGCCAGTGCTCGTTCTGTCGAACGGTAGGGTGATCGACGAAAGCCTCGACATTATGCGTTGGGCGCTCGAGCGAAACGATCCGCAACGATGGCTGTCGCCTGGTGAAGCAATGGCGGATCTCATTGCCGTCAATGATGGTCCGTTCAAATTTCATCTCGATCGCATGAAGTATGCCAGCCGCTATCCAGGCACCTTGCCCGCCGAGCATCGTATTGCGGCCCTTCAGTTGCTGATCGAACTGGATCAACGCTTATCTAATCATCCCTATCTATTCGGAGCGGGACCGAGCTTGGCTGATGCCGCCATCTTTCCTTTCGTTCGTCAATTCGCCCGCGCCGATGCGGCTGTGTTCAGCGATGCACCGCTATCCTCGTTGCAAGCATGGTTGGTGCGGTGGGAAGCCTCTGCGCTATTTCAGACAGTGATGAACAAGCAGGAGCCTGGTTCGCTAAATAGAGTGCTGTAAACGCGTGTTGAAAGATGCCCCCACCCTAACCTCCAAAGACGCCCCCTCCCTAACCCTCCCCCGTAAACGGGGGAGGGAATAGAGTTGACATGCTTGCTTACGCTCGCATCATCTTGCACGCCGCACGCCGCACGCCGCACGCCGCACGCCGCACGCCGCACGCCGCACGTACACATCACGGTACGTTCCACGCACATAGGCACATCTCGCTTCACTCCTATCCAACTCCGATTCCCTCCCCCGTTTACGGGTGTACAGACCGGAGACATGGGTAACAGGTGTACGAGGACATGGGTAACACTTTTCTACCATTGATGGCAGGTATCTGTGAGGAGATCTGCCATGCCGTGGGAAGAGGTATCAGTGATGTCTTCGCGGTTGGAGTTTGTGAGATTGGCCAGTCAGCCCGGAGCAAACCGGGCGCAGCT
>JAICPY010000267.1 GCA_025929585.1 Steroidobacter sp. | reverse complement strand
GAGCGGCGGCAGGCGCATGCCGGCGGCGCACACGGGCGCCCCCGCCTGCGCAAGCACCACGTTCAGCCCCACGGCGCGCAGCAGCGTGCTCTTGCCCGACATGTTCGAGCCACTGATGAGGAGCACCCTCGTGTCGTGCGCGATCGTTACGTCATTGCGAACGCATTGTGCCGACGGGATCAGCGGATGCCCAAGCGCAGTCGCTTCGAAAGCCGCCGATCCCTCGATGAATTCTGGGAACGGATCATCGGGATGCTCGTAGCTATAGGCAGCGAGCGACAGCAAGGCTTCGATCTGCCCGAGCGCACCGAGCCAGCCACGCACCGAGTCCCCATGTGCTGCGCGCCAACGCTCCGCCGCGAGCGCCAGATTCGTTGTGTATAGCAAGGGCAACTGAAACGGTGCCAGGAGAATGTTGCGTCGGGACTCCAGCAGTTGCACGATCGTCGCGAGTCCCGCGATCGTGTGTGAAGCGGGCCGTTCTCTCGAGAGAAGCTGGCGTTGCAGTTTCTTGAGTCCGGGAGAGTGGAATTTCTCTCGCTCGACTCTTCGAGCGAGAGCTAACAACAAGCCGAGATTGTCGAACGCGCGTTCGGTTTCCGAGACAATCTCATGCAACTCCTTGCGAATCGTGCGCACCAGCAGCAACTCGATTGCGAGGACCACCGCAAATGGCGAGATCAATCCCCACACCGCCCACACAATTGCAGTCGCGATGGCAAGTAGCGGCAGAAAGGCGGCCGCCCAGCGCAGCCCTCGGGGATGCCAGAAATCGGGTCGCTCAGCCCAAGCGATGAGGGCTTCAGGTCGTACGCCCACGGCGTCGTCCTCACCGAGCAAGGTTATCTCCTCGCGTAGATCGAGCTGACCGCGCAGTTCCGCGACTCCTTCCTGCCGCTCGCGCACAACCGCGACCGAAGCTGGGGAGAGTAGCCATTGCGCAAGAGCGCCTTCCCCCATTCGAGTGCGGACTGTCGAGAGTAGAGCGAACAGACTGCCGGCGCCGAACAGATCTAGATCGGCTGCGTATACGTGATGCGGATCATTGAAACGCTCTCCGGCAGGGGAATTTCGGTCCCAACGATCTTCGATTCGCTCGAGGCCGCGCCGATACAGCTCAACTGAACGCTCAGCGCGCGCCTTCAACCGCTTCACGCGTGCATGATAGAGCGCCACAGCGATGAACGCGCAGATGGGTACGATCAACCACAGCGTTGAAAGCTGGCGAGATAAAAGTGCCCACCACGCCACGAGGCTGAGCGCGAATATCGCAAGACGCGCGTTTGCAAGCTGCGCATCCGTTCGATCGAGTCGAGCCGTGGTTGCCTGCCGCTCGGCAAGCCGTTGTTGATAACGTTCGGCTGGATGCACGCGGAGCCGGATCGAGTGAGGGGGCTGCAGTCTAGCAGCAAGCTGTTGCGGCGTTGACGGTTGACAGTTGACTGTTGACGGTAGGAAAGCGGTGCTTCCGCTGACAACCGTCAACTCTCAGCTGCCGCTTAAGCCAAGCGGAATCCTCGAAACACTCCGCTAGCCCGGCACACCCCTCGCTCTTCAAGCTTTGTAGGGGCGATCAGGTCGCCCTCGAGCGCAATGATTTCAGTGACTTTGTGCCGAATCGCCGACTTCCTCCATCGCATCCACACAAGCTCGCTCGCACCTTCTGCACGCTTCGGCGCAGATTCGGCAATGCTCGTGCATGGACGCGTGGCGCTCGCATTCCTCAGCGCATCGGCGGCAAGCAAGCTCGCACAGTTCGAGCGACATACGCAGCACGGGCTCGTTGCCGCCGGTTCGACGGGAGGCCAATGCGCCGGTGGACGCGCAAACATCGGCGCAGTCCAGATTGAGTCGAATGCATTGTCGCAACCCCTGAACCATCTCCTCCGCCAAACAGGCATCGGCACAACTGATGCACGTCTGCGCGCACTCGAAGCACTCTTCGATGCATTTCACGAGCGGCTGACTTAGGTTGCCGCGAACATCCGGATGAGTGGAAATCATCTCGCGAGCTTTCATTGGCGCATCTCCCATTCATTGGATGATGTGGTCGCAACGCCTCGCGAACTTCCTGGTTCCCTCTTTTAGCACCTATGCGCTTCGTTGCGGCACCGCCAGGTTGACGGCCGGAGTAGGGGACTTCTCTGATCGTCCACTGTGATTGAAGGGAGCCCCCAGTGCATCGAGATCGATGAGCACACTTGAAGGCCGCCTCATGCCGCGTCCTCGCCTTGCGCGACGAGCCGCGGTCGCAATCTTTTACTCGCGCGATAACGCGACACACCCAATCCATCCGTGCGGATGGCAGGCCGATATCCGGTCATGAGATCCGCGACGAGTTGTCCTGAGCCGCAGGCCATGGTCCACCCGAGCGTTCCATGTCCAGTGTTGATGAACAGGTTGCGATATTCGCTCGGCCCGACGATCGGTGTGCTGTCCGGTGTCATCGGTCGCAATCCCGCCCAGTACTGACCCTGCTGCATGACTCCGCCGCCTGGGAACAAATCGTTAGTAATCATCTCTAGCGTTTCGCGGCGCTGCTTCGGAGTGCTCAGATCGAAGCCGACGAGATCGGCCATGCCGCCAACCCGAATGCGCTGATCGAAGCGGGTAATCGCGATCTTGTACGTTTCATCCAGCACCGTCGATACAGGTGCCGCAGCATGGTTTGCAATCGGCACGGTCAGGGAATATCCCTTCACAGGATACAGTGGGATGTTAAGACCGAGCGGCATGAGCAGCTCGCGCGAGTAACTGCCGCAAGCCAAAAGGTAAGCGTCCGCAGTCAGAACATCATTCGCAGTACGCACGCCAGTGATACGCCCAGCTCGCGTTTCGATCGCCTCGATGTGACGATCGAACATGAAAGTTACGCCGAGCTTCGCTGCTGCCTCAGCAAGACGTTGAGTGAACAGATGGCAATCTCCGGTTTCGTCATTGGGCAACCGCAAACCGCCGGCGAGCGTATGCCGAGCGCGATCGAGCGCTGGCTCCGCGCGACCAAGCTGCGCGGGTTCTAGAAGTTCGTAAGGTATCCCAAGCTTCTCCAGGATTGCGATGTCGTGTCGAGCAGCGGCAAACTGCTCACGGGTTCGGAACAACTGCAGCGTGCCTGCCGAACGCTGTTCGTATTG
>JAICPY010000006.1 GCA_025929585.1 Steroidobacter sp. | reverse complement strand
GCGTTCTACGAGCTTCATGTCTGGGCGTGGGAGCGCAACCCGAATGGTAATTTCGCCGATTGGAACTCGCAGGTAACTTGCGATCAGCAACCGAATAGCTGAACGCTCTTCGGCAAGTCGCCCTTTCGTCACCCGCTCGCGCAGTTCGAGCGGGTGTCTGCGCCCCCGTCAGTCCATTGAGGGTTCCATGCAACTTCCCAAAGATGTTGGTCTGGATCTTGGAAATAGCCGGCGTACCCGCCCCAAAACGTTTTCTGTGCCGGCTTCACGATCCTCGCGCCAGCTCGTGCGGCTTGCTGCATGACTTCATCGACTTCTTCCTTCGATGCAACGTTGTGAGCGATGCTGAAATCCGTTGCAGCAGGAGAGTGCACCTGCAGACCAGAGTCATTCGCCAAACTCTTGCGAGGCCAGAGCGCAAGTCTGAGGCCGTGTTCCAAGTCGAAGAACGCGACGGCACCATGCTCAAATTCCGTGCCGACGATTCCCTGTGTGCTCCAGCCCATGCCGTCGCGATAGAACGCGAGCGACGTTTCCAGATCGTCGACTCCAAGGGTCAATAAGGTGATGCGCGCCTTCATGGTTGGTCGCCGTCAATCAAATGCGGGTTTCGCGCCCTGCTTACGGCAGTGGCGGTCTGGAGATCGCCTCTTGAGCCTGAGACTCGGAGCGGGTGAGGCGAGGAGTCCAACGACGCACGACGCGCTGAAAGAACAAACTGTTCGGCACTTGCAAGACGGACCCGGGTTTGCCCTCGGAGCTCGCCTCTCTCAAGGTCGTATAAATGAGATTCAAATCGATGACCTGACCTCGCAATCCACGCTTCTCGCCGTCTTCGACCAATTCGATCTCGTCGTGTAAGCGAAAGGGACGCGTTGTCACGATTAGAAGTGCGCAGAAGATGTTCGACAGAACACTCCACGCGGCGAAGAATGCAATCGCCGCAACGGCGGTGAATCCAGTCAGAGCCGTCCACAGGGTGATCGCGGATACTCCGAGCTGTTCGAGCACTAGGAGTAATGCGACTGTGGTAATCAGAAACGAGGAAGCCCGCCTGAAGCCGACCACCAGCTCGGCAGGCAATATGGAGCGCGAAGCCAACCGACTGATCAGCGCGCGCATCAATCTGTGCAGCAGCCATGCGCCGACAACGATCAGCAGCAACCGGCCACTTGATCCGAGCATGTACGACCATTGTTCGAGTCGAAACTGCAAGCTCTCTGTCATATCTCGATAGGGGTTTGTTTGAGGAATAGTGACTGTCTGCCACCGTACGCCATCGCGGGATTCTACGTCCTCCGATCCACGCAGCGCGATCTCATTCTGGCTATGGTGGCGAATCTCTCGGTCGAGTCCGCCCTAGAATTTGTACATGTTGAGCGGGCGGGGTTGGCAACCATCGCGTACACATGAACGTCTGGGCGATAAGTAAGCCAGCCAACCCTTTGGCGGCCTTTGCGCTCGTGTGCGAGCCGTCAATCCCTACTTTGATCCGCGGTGAGAGAGCAGGCTTCAGCGTGCGACCGAACCTTACCTCGATGAGCTTCAGTGAGGCTCCGTCGTAAACGACGAGCGGGTCGCTTGAACTTGGAGTTACACAGTAGCCTGACTGCTCAAGTTCTGGTGCGCTATGCCGTCTTACGACTCGTCAGTCACTAATCGAAGCGCGTTCACGCAGCGCATACGAAACCATGAATCCAAGATCCTTGAATGCGACATCGAAGCGGCGCATGAGTCTCAAGCAGATGATGTCCATCATGATGGTTGGCATCGGATTGGCGATGATCGCGTTGGGCTTCTGCATTCAGCGCGTGGGCATGGCCACGCAACAAGTCGCCAGAGGATATGAGAATAGGTACACCTCTTACCTCTTGGCCGATGAGTTGCGTCAAAGCTCCGATGACCTGACACGCCTTGCGCGAACCTACGTGGTTTCCGGCGAGACGAAATGGAAGGAGCAGTATCAGGAAGTACTCGACATCCGCGCCGGCAGACGCGAGCGCCCTGCTCAATACCACAAGATTTACTGGGATTTCCGCGCCGCGCAGATCCAACCCTCGCGCGGCGAAGAGCCGGCCATTGCGCTTGCTGAGTTGATGAAGCGCGCCGGCTTTACCGACGAGGAGTTCGACAAGTTGAGCGAAGCCGAGCGCAACTCTGATGACCTCGTGCGTACCGAAACGCTCGCAATGAATCTGGTAGAGGGCGGCGGCAAGAGCAACGAGCAACTTGCGTCCGACCTAGCCAATGCCCAAGGGCTGATGCACGACGAGAACTATCACAAGTTCAAAGCCAAGATCATGCGGCCACTGGACGAGTTCTTCACCGCGGTCGACGTCCGGACTCAAACCTCGATCGATGAGGCCGAGCACAACAAGGCATTTTGGTATGCTGCACTGATCGGTATCGCGCTCACGCTCGTGTTCTTGCTCGTCGGTGCGCTCTTACTCATCTACCGCCAACTCTCGCGTTCGCTGACCGACGCGGTGCGCGTCTCCAAAGCGATCGCATCGGGCCGCTTGGATGTCGATGTCACGCCAACCGGGCCACGGGAAGTGGCATCGTTGCTTACTGCCATGTCCGTCATGCGTACGCAGCTCGTGAGTGTGGTTTCCAATGTTCGACACAACGCAGAGGCAGTGGCGAGCGCTTGCGGCCACATTGCGCAGGGCAATAACGACCTGAGCTCGCGCACGCAGGAGCAGGCGAGCGCACTGCAGGAAGGCGCCGCTTCCATGGAGCAGCTGAGCGCTACCGTACATCGCAACGCCAACAATGCCGCACAAGCAGACAAGCTGAGCCGTGGCGCTCGCGTGATCGCGGCACGTGGCGGCGAGGTCGTGGGCAAAGTGGTCGACACAATGAAAGGGATCAGCGAAAGCTCAGGCAAGATTGCTGACATCATCGGCGTGATCGACAGCATCGCCTTCCAGACAAATCTCCTGGCGCTCAACGCCGCGGTCGAGGCGGCACGCGCGGGCGAGCAGGGTCGCGGTTTTGCTGTCGTTGCTGCCGAGGTCCGTCATCTCGCGCAGCGCAGCGCCGAGGCGGCAAAGCAGATCAGAGCTCTTATCCTGGACAGCGTGGAGCGCGTCGATCATGGTAAGGAGTTCGTCGAACAGGCGGGCACGACCATGACGGAGCTGGTCGATGCCATCAAATGCGTCACGGACATCATGGGTGAGATCAGCGCGGCAAGCGCCGAACAGAGCACTGGAATTACGCAAATCACGCACGCGGTCGCTCAGATGGACGGTGCGACCCAGCAGAACGCAGCCCTCGTCGAGGAATCCGCCGCGGCCGCCGAAATGCTCGAAGAGCAGGCTCGCCAGTTAGTTGCCGCAGTGGCTGTTTTCAGACTGGCTAGTGAAGACATTTCGGCTGAACGCGCATCTTCGGCTGCACTCACGACCTCCGATACGGCTAGGGCCTCGCCGTTTCCGCTCGACGCTGCAGCGTGATCCGCATCTAGATCGCCAAGCGCGGCTCAGTCGCGCCATGAGAGACCGTGCTACTCGGAGAGGGTGACGGCAGCGTGTCCTACGGCGAATTCGCTTGCACGTAAGCGCGGCGAAACTAACTCCCAACGCGTACACTGCGCGCCTGCTTTCGATGGCGGCGCGACATAACACGGCCTACGTAAATGTAGTCTGGAGCTCGATGTCGTGCTGTATGCGTTTTGATGCTGGAGCAATACAGATCGATGAATGATTTCGCCGAATTGGAGTTGAGCGAGCCGCTGCGCCGGGCGCTGGGCGAGGTAGGGTATCTGGAGATGACGCCGGTGCAGGCAGCGAGCCTGCCGCCGATTCTGTCGGGGCGCGATGTGCTCGCGCAGGCGCGCACTGGCAGCGGGAAAACTGCCGCCTTTGCGTTGGGGTTACTCTCGACGCTGGATGCAACTGCAGTTCAGTTGCAAGGCTTGGTGCTATGCCCGACACGCGAGTTGGCCGATCAAGTCAGTCGCGAGGTTCGCCGGCTCGCTCGATTCATTCCCAACGTCAAAGTGCTCACGCTTTGTGGCGGGGTGCCTTTGCGGCCGCATCTTGCATCTCTCGCTCACGAACCGCACATCGTCGTGGGAACGCCTGGGCGCGTGCTCGAGCTGATCGAGAAGAACGCGTTGCCGCTCCAGGCATTGAAGATGCTGGTACTCGACGAAGCAGATCGCATGCTCGACATGGGCTTTGCAGAGGCGATCGGCGAGATCATCGTACGGACCCCGCGAGAGCGCCAGACGTTGATGTTCTCCGCGACGATTCCGGATGCCATTCGCGGCATCAGTCGTCAGTTCCAGAGCAAGCCCGCCGATGTCACAGTGGAAAGTGCGAATGACGAGAACCCGATCGAGCAGATCTTTTTCGAAGTTGAGCCCGACGCTAAGGTGGACGCCCTTGCGGGTTTACTACTGGAGCATCGGCCAGACTCTGCGGTCGTGTTCTGCAACACACGTCAGGATGTTCGCATGGTTGCAGGCGAGCTTGCGTCACGTGAGTTCTCGGTGCTCGCCCTGCATGGTGAGCTAGATCAGCGCGAGCGAGAAGAGATGCTGGTGCGTTTCGCGAACAAGAGCGCCAACATCTTGGTAGCATCCGACGTTGCCGCGCGCGGTCTAGATATCCATGAACTGCCGATGGTGATCAACCTCGACATTGCCTCCGATGCGGACACGCATCTGCACCGTATCGGACGCACCGGACGGGCGGGTCGCAGTGGAATGGCGCTCACTTTGTGCTCTCCACGTGAGATTCGGCGCGCGAACATGATCGAGGATCGGCAAGGCGGATCGATACGCTGGGAAAAGCTTCCTCCGAACGTTCATCGCGAACCGCTGATCCCGGCCTTCGTGACGCTGGCCGTGGATGCAGGGCGACAAGACAAGTTGCGACCCGGCGACTTACTCGGGGCCTTGACAGGGGACGCCGGGCTTCCGGGATCAGCTGTCGGAAAGATCGATGTGTTCCCGACGCGGACATACGTTGCGATCGCCCGAGAGTTGCACGAGAAAGCAATGCAGCGGTTGCGTGCGGGAAAGATCAAAGGCCGCACGTTCCGGATTCGCCGCATTAGCCGATAGGATCCTACCTTCCAGCCATATGACTTTTTCTTCACTAGGCTTGGCGCCCTGCCTTGTGCGCGCAATCGACGACATCGCGCATCAGGTACCGACTCCGATTCAACGAGCCGCGATCCCGGAGATTCTTCGCGGCAAAGACGTGCTCGCCTGCGCTCAAACTGGATCTGGCAAGACTGCTGCATTCGGATTGCCTATCTTGCAACAGCTCTTATCGAAGCGATCCGTCTGGCGGACGGTGCACGCACTCGTTCTCGTTCCGACTCGAGAGTTGGCGGCTCAAGTGGGTGAATCGATGCGTCAGTACGTTGCTTACTTTGAACAGCCCGTGAAGATTAGCGCCGTGTTCGGCGGGGTGTCGATCAATCCTCAAATGATCGAGCTACGACGAAGTGCCGATGTGATCGTAGCGACTCCAGGCCGCTTGCTCGACCTCGTGCGACACAATGCTTTGCACCTATCGACCATTAAGACGTTGGTGCTCGATGAGGCTGACCGTCTTCTCGCGCTTGGCTTCGCCGATGAGATCAACGAGATCCTGACATTGCTTCCAGCACAGCGACAAACTTTGATGTTTTCCGCGACTTTTCCGATGGAGGTGCACGCATTGGCGGAGGCTTTGCTGAACTCACCTGTACGAGTCGATGTCGAGGCGACCTCAGCCACAGCTCCAGATATCGTGCAACGCGCGATTGCCGTGGATGTATCGAAACGCACGCAGTTGTTACGACACTTGATCCAGCATCATGGCTGGTCTAGGGTTTTGGTGTTCGTCGCGACCAAGTATTCCACCGAACATGTCGCACAGAAACTCCGGCGGCTCGGAATCAACGCAGCGGCATTCCACGGCGAGCTGAGCCAAGGCGCACGCACTCAGGCATTGGCGGATTTCAAGGCATCGAAACTGCAGGTGCTGGTTGCAACCGACGTAGCCGCCCGTGGCATCGACATTGTCCAGCTTGCCGCGGTGGTGAACTATGACTTGCCGCGCTCACCCGTCGACTACGTGCATCGGATCGGTCGCACGGGTCGTGCTGGTGAAAGCGGAGTGGCAGTGAGCTTTGTGAGTGCCGCAACGGAAATGCACTTTCGATTGATCGAGAAGCGCCACAAAATGCGGCTGGTGCGCGAACACATCGAAGGCTACGAGCCAGCGGACGAAGCCTTGCCGGTGACGAAAGGCGCAAGCGAAGACAAGCATCGGCGCAAGCGCGAAGAATAGCGCCGCCAGCCCTCATGGACTGGTGCTTGAGCTTGTCTGCTCAACGCGAGGCTTCTGTCTCTCGGGCTCGTTGTTCAAGTATTTTCCATACCAATCCAAATATCGCTGCATTCGGTCGCGTAGATAGCTTGGCTTGCTCAAGCTGTGAAATGCTTCCGGGTAAATGATGAGCTGCGTGTCGATGTTCAAGCTTCGCAACGCTTGATACATCTGCTCGGAGTTGAGCAGAGGCACGTTGAAATCGCGCTCGCCACATAGAAACAGCGTTGGTGTCTTGATGCGGTCGGCATGCAGGAGAGGGAAGGAATTGCGCAAGTAGGTATCCAGGTTCTGCCACGGCGTGCCGAGCTCGGCCTCGTACTCCACGATATACATATCGGTACCGTAGCCGGCGAGGGCATTGCCAATGGAAGCGCCGCTCGTAGCGGCTTTGAAACGCGTGTCCCTTGCGATGACGTTGTTTGTCAGGATCCCTCCGTAGCTCCAGCCGCCCACGCCGAGACGCTCAGGATCCGCAATGCCTTCTCGCACTGCATAGTCGATTGCGGCAAGCACGTCGCCCGTATCCTTGTCGCCCCAATTGGCCCAGATGGCTTTCGCAAAGGCGCCGCCACGCCCGCTGCTGCCGCGCGGATTGGCTGCCACTACGACGTAGCCGTGAGCCGCCAGAATCTGCCACATCGGCATGAAGGTATTCGCGTACTGAGAGGTAGGTCCACCGTGGATCTGCAGCAGCGTTGGATATCGCTGACCGGGATCGTATTCCGTCGGCTTCACCATAAACCCACTGATCCGCGTGCCATCGTTCGATGAGAAAGAGATCTCTTCGACTGGTGCGAGCTTCACCGCATCCAGCCAAGCATCGTTGTGTCGAGTCAGCCGGCGCACGCCACGATCATCGTGTGCGAAGATCTCGCTGGGACGATCGACAGTGCTCTGTAAGAAAACGACGCGTGCTTTGCGTCCGAGATCAAACGCAGTGACCTCTCGGCGCCCCGTCAATAGGTGCTCGATTTTTCCGCTATCTGCTCGGAACCTAGCCAACTGCTGACTGCGGTCATCTTCGATGAGTCCGTAGATCCATCGGCCATCCGCAGACCAAAGCGGGGAGAAGACATTGCGATCCAACTCCTTTGCGATGATCCGTGTCGGACCACCGTCGAGAGGCACCACTATCACTTGCTGAGTAGCGAAGTAGACGAGCTTTGAGTCCTCTGCTGCCGTAATTGCGATTTCGCGACCATCCGGCCGCCAGGACGGCGTGGTCACGAGTCCTGAGGATCCTACATCGCCAGGAAAGGTCGCGAGAAGCCGCGGCGTACTACCCGCTCGAGGCGCGATCACGTACAGGCCGTTTTCCTTATTGCGATCGGGATCGCCAGAACGCTTACTGACGAAAGCAATCTGATCGCCTTTCGGTGACCAGGATGGCAACCATTCGCTGAAGGGACCGGGCGTCAGCAACTCGGCTTTGCGAGTCTCGATATCGACCAAGTACAGATGCTGTCGAAGTGCCCCTAGGTATCCGGTTTCGTCCTCTTTGAAATAGAAGCGATCGATGACGATGGGCGGCGCCGTCTTGTTTTCATCCTTTTGCGCTTCGCGTTGAGGATCTTGATCCATTACGATCAACGCGAGGCGTTTGCCGTCGGGTGCCCATTGGTAGTCCACTACATCGCCCTTCAAGAAGGTAATCGGCTGCGCTTCACCTCCGAGACGATTCAGTAGCCAAAGCTGCTCCGGTTCATTCTCCTTCCCCCGCGCACTGATGAATGCAAGGTACTTTGCATCGGGACTCCAGCGTGGCGTGTGCTCGCTGCCCTCGGATTGCGTGAGTTGAACCGTCTGCCCGCCATCCCAACTCGTCATCCAGACATGCGTACGCTGCTCATCCTTCGGCAAATCCGCCCGGCCGACGGTGTAAGCAATCCATTCGCCATCCATTGAGAGCTGCGGATCGGCAACCTCCGCGACGGCGTTGATGTCTTCAACGGAGAGAGCTCGCTGATTTTCAGCCGTGACCCCCGCGTCGGCCCAGAAGTATGCAATGAACAATGCGAACGTGATGCGCAGATGCATGAGCCTTCCTGTTCTTTGTTGCCGCCCCTGCTTTTTAGCACGCGATCCCAGAAGTAACGAGTATCGATCCGCTGTCAGTGGCCTACGGATCGGTCTGTCGCCATACCCCTTGCTTACCAGCTATGGTGGTATTAAAGGGGGGAGTGGAGCCCACCCGCCTGATCTATTGCTGGCTATCGGAGGTAAGAAGATGGTTCTCGTACTCAAGTCGATCTCACCGTTCGTCTTGGCTGCGCTCCTGCTTACAGGCTGCGCGGCTCGAGCTGAAGATGGCACGCAGTCGCGCACGCCAGTGCATCAGTTGCGCATCTACGAAATTTTTGACAACAACAAAGCCGCGTTTCATCAACGTTTTGCCGATCACGCAGCGCGCATCATGACAAAGTACGATTTCAAGATCGTGGCGATGTGGGAATCGAGATTCGAAGATCGCACGGAGTTCGTCTACCTGCTCGAATGGCCCGATGAGCAAACCATGAAAGCCCGCTGGAGCGAGTTCATGGCGGACGAGGAATGGTCCGCAATCAAAAAGAAGACCGGTGCGGCCCATGGAACCTTGGTCGGAGCCATCGAGGACCGTACGCTGAAAGCGACCTACTATTCGCCACGCATGAATCTTCTCAACTAGGGCATGCAGGTACTTTGACGGCTAGTTCATCGCCGGTCCAAGGAGAGCGACGTTCAGTTGTCTTGGACGCGCTCGCCTTCTGTGTCCACTGTCACACATTCACATTACGGGCAGCGGAGTATCCAATTTTGGAGGTGCGGTTCCGTCGATCAGATCCTAAGTTGTCTCCACAACGAGGCTCCCTCCGCTTCGCAGAACTAGCTGCGGGCGGCGACTCGATGGGTGCCGTGGCAAAACTTGATGTGAGACAAACACGATGAGACGAGAACTGCTTCTTGCTTTGTTGCTATTGGCTACGCCTTTGGCGATCGCCGAGAACGATGTCCAGGTGATCAATCTACACGGGGACGATTACACGATCAGTAAGACGCTTCCGGACGAAATCATTGGGCTCTACCAATACGAAGGGAAAGGAGAGCCGATTGTCGAGATCAACAGCGATGGAAAGGGGCGCTTCCAACCGCATGGCCGGCCGCCGATAAACATTGCCATCTGGATAGCCGTCGATGAGAACGGCGCGCCTCGACGACAGATCGGCAACGAGCAGCGGTATCGCTACACGCTATTGATCCAGTACGGACCCGGCGGGGACGGCAATTACCCAGAAGGGAAGTACGATCTGATGGACGTGACGATGTTGAAGGATCAGGGCATCGCGATGATTTTTGGTGAGCGCACTCGACAGCTCAACTAACTCGAATGGTCGCTCTGCGGATCGGCTGTTGGGGACCTTCCAAAAGGGGACCGTCCCCAGCGCAGCCCCCTTGAGCTTGAGCTCAGTCGCCACGGGTTCGAAGACCCATTGAAGTCCCAGAAGCTGCTTTTCACGCTCGCTTAGGCGGCTGCTTCTTCGGCGGTTCTTCTATCGGCGGACCGCGACCCGGATCGTCCGGAGGCATGGGAACGTCATCTTTCGGCTTCTCGGCCGTGTCCGCGCTCGGCTCTTCGTGCCGTTCTAGCTGATTTTGCATCATGGACGTGCAATCAGCCGCTCCAGTTATTTGTTCCCATCCGTGTATTCGGGCGGTATCGCGTGGCCGCGAGCGGGATGATTGTGACTGTGAAGGGATGGGGAATAGGCAATAGGGAACGGGACCATACGAGGGCAAAGCCAGGCGCGAAAGGGTGATGGCAGCCGCGCACCTGCGATACAGTTCGCGATGCGACTGGAATCCGCCGCAGCGGTATTCTTGTTCGATTGGACTATCCTGAAAACAAGAGGTCCCTGCTTGTTCACTGCCATCTCGTTCGCGCGCCTCGGCCCTGGTGTGATCTTGGTTTTCGCCTGTTTGGTGGGTTGTGCACAGTCGCAAACCAGGCTCGCCCCAGCTCGGGCTGGCAGTGTTGACACCGGCAACTATCCGAATCTATTTGTCGAAGCCGGTTATGCGCAGCGCGATGTCGATGCGAGGATTCAATCGGCTTTCCAACAGCTCTTTGGTGGGAATGCGCAAGAGCAGTCTGTCTATTACCCCGCAGGTGCGAATGATCGGGGTCCGATGGCGTATATCTACGATGTCAACAGCGCGGACGTGCGGTCCGAGGGTATGTCGTACGGAATGATGATCGCCGTGCAGATGAACAAGAAGCAGGAGTTCGACGCCATCTGGAACTGGGCCGTGACCCATATGTATCACACGAAAGCAGGACATCCCGCGCAGGGTTACTTTGCGTGGTCCGTCAAAACGACTGGCGAGCCAATAGATGAAATGCCTGCGCCCGATGGCGAGGAATATTTCGTTACGGCGCTGTATTTCGCCGCGGAGCGTTGGGGGAATGGTTCGGGCATTTACAATTACCGTGCAGAGGCCGATCGCGTTCTCTCCGACATGCTGCATCGAAAGTCGATCACTGGCATGACGAAGCGCGGTGAGATTACGGCCGTCAATCTCTTCGATATAGATGCCAAGATGGTGCGTTTCACGCCCGATGTGGCGAATGCCGATCACACCGATGCGTCGTACCATCTGCCTGCTTTTTACGAAGTGTGGGCACGCGTGGGTCCTGCTTCGGACCGTGCCTTTTGGCGACAAGCGGCCGATATCAGCCGCGATTACTTCTATCGCGCGGCGCATCCGCGGACCGGCTTAACGCCAGATTACGGCAACTTCGACGGCACGCCCTGGGCGGCGCCCTGGCGTCCGGATTCCGCGGATTTCCGCTACGACGCGTGGCGGACGGCCATGAACTGGTCGATGGATTGGTCGTGGTGGGCAAAGGATTCGCGCGCTGTCGAGTTGAGCAATCGTTTGCAGGCGTTCTTCGAGGCGGAAGGTCTCGATAACTATCGAAGTCTCTATACGTTGGATGGCAAGAAGCTCGGCGGCGACCAAACGACGGGGCTGGTCGCAATGAATGCCACTGCAGGGCTCGCTGCCGACCATCTGCGTCGATACGAGTTCGTGAAGGCCTTATGGGAAAGACCGATTCCGACTGGGCGCTTCCGTTACTACGACGGCATGCTGTACCTCATGGCGCTCCTGCATTGCAGTGGCGAGTACAAGGCGTGGATGCCATCGAACAATGTTCGAGGTGACGAGGTGACGGAGTGAGGAGGTGACGGGTGACGAAGTGACGAGGTGAAGAAGTCAGGCTCGGATAAGGATCGAGTAGGGAATGTTTCTCGAGATGACTACTCACTCAAGTCACGATATTCGAACCAGTCGAAATCGGCGTGAAGACGTCTTCCAGTTAGATCTTGGCAAGCGATGCCTACGAAATTGCCTGTGAAGGCGCATGGCATTGCGTGCTCGTCCGAAAGGATGGACGCGTCTTGCTCCCAAGCAACCGCATTCCATCTCTCGCCGTCTCGTGAATAGAAGAACCTGATTCGATCGTCTTGGATCTGGAGCTTCAGGAACACGCGCTCACAATCATCCAGCGGATACTCCTTCTCTACAGGATAACTGATGTTGCCTCGTTCACATTGCATTAGACCCAGGCATCTCTTGGCATGAGGCGCGTGCGTCAGATACAGGTAATAGAAGCTGTTAGTGCTGTAGAACGCGACGAGCCCGGCCAGCTGCTGGAATGTCTCGGGATTGAACTCGACACAAGTCGAGGCTTCGACATGAAAACTCTTTTGCCGTTTGGCGAGCAGACTTTGCTCGAACAGGGACACAATGCTTTCTCTGCCGTACAGGCGAAGGTAGCCTTTGCGCGCGGACAAACTAGCCATTTGATCGTCGATCGCAACACGCGGCGCTTGCCAATCGATCGAGAGCTCGGCTGAATCAAAGTCGTCTCGCGCAGGCGCTTCGGGCCAAGGATGAAGCGGTAACTCGGGAGCGGTGAAGGTATCGAGCGGAACATTGCCTCCGGATGCGAGTCTCGGCCAACCGTCCTTCCATTCGATGTTCTGCAATGCCGTTTCGCGGCCGAGGATAGAGCGGCCGTTCGGCAATTGTCTGCGGCATAGATGGGCGAAAGCCCAACTTCCATCCCGATGCTGAACGAGAGCACCGTGGCCCGCCGATTGAAGCCGCAGCTCTGGATTGCGAGAGCTGCTGATGAGCGGATTGCCTGGCATCACCTCGTACGGACCCTCAATTTTTCGCGAGCGCGCCACGGTCTCGGCATGGGTTGCGAATGTGCCGCCTTCGGCAGTCAGCAGGTAATACCACCCGTCCTTCTTATAAAGGTGAGGACCTTCGACCAAGCCAGTTGCGGTGCCTGCAAAAATATTCTGTGCAGTGCCGACGAGAGCTCGTCTCTCAGGATCGTATTCTTGGAGAAGAATGCCACCGAAACTATTACGTTCGAATCGATGATCCCAAATCATGTTCAAGAGCCACTTTCGACCATCCTCATCGTGGAACAGCGAGGGATCGAAGCCTGAATTATTTAGGTGGATGGGGTCCGACCAAGGGCCTTCGATGCTGGGCGCAGTGACGAGAAAATTGCGCACATCCTTGAAGCTGCCGATCCAACGCCTCACGTCCGTGTAGATCAGATAGAAAAGCCCGTCAGCGTAACTCAGTGCCGGCGCCCAGATTCCGCCGGAAGTCGGACGACCGCGAAGATCGAGCTGCGAATATCGCGACAGCGGCCGCGACACGACGCGCCAGTTCACTAGGTCTCGCGAATGCGAGATCTGCACTCCCGGATACCATTCGAAGGTCGAGGTGGCGATGAAGTAGTCTTCTTCGACTCGCACGATAGAGGGGTCTGGGTTGAATCCAGTCAATACAGGGTTCTTGATTGTTCTCATCGATCTGCGACCAGGGCTGATATGTTCTATCGATTATTGCATAGCTACCCAGTCGAGCTCGAACCCATAGGCATGTGGCATGGGGTGTCGTTTTCGCAATCAGCAGATCAACTGGCGAACCGTAGGCACAAAGGTCATTGCAATCGCTCTTAACGTGTTCTAGAAGGCATGCACTAGTATTGGTGAAGAGGTGGCTTCCTTCGGTACGGCAATCGAAGACACTGATGGCTAATCAGTCGGCCGCCGATGCTGGTTCGCGCCAATTCCCTATCCAGATCGGCGTACGTACTCGGGACGTCCCTATGCAGCCCTATACTTCAGATCGAATTGCAGTAGTCGATGTCCTGCGCGCGTTCGCCTTGTTCGGCATCATCGTGACGCATGCCGAAATGGGATTTCTTGCAGGTCCGCCCGTCAACCCGCAGTTCGATATCTTCAGTTCTCTCGACCAGTTCGTCGCAGAAATCGTTCGTGTGCTGGCGACCGGCAAGTTCTTTTCGATCTTCTCATTCCTGTTTGGCCTTAGCTTCGCGATCCAGCTCAATCGCTCAGCCCAGAAGGGCACCTCCTTTTCAGGACGCTTCGCCTGGCGTTTGGTCATCCTGTTCGTGATCGGCTTCGTCCATAACATGTTCTTCAGTGGCGATATTCTGACGATCTATGCCTTGCTCGGACTGCTGCTGATTCCGATGGATAGGCTCGGTAGCAAGGTATTGGCCGCCATCGCACTGGTGCTGGTGCTGAATCTGCCCGGCATTACTGCGGGCATCGTGCAGAGCAGCGGTGCGACTACGCCGAGCGCTGCGCAGCAACAAGCCACGGCGGCAGCGCGTGTGCAGTTCATGGCAACCGCGAAGCGGCAGCTGGAAATCAAACAATCCGGCACGCTATCGCAAGTCGTGGAAATGAACGTCACCGAGTCGTTCATCAACAAGTTTTCGTTCCAAGTGATCACGGGACGCTTGTGGATCACATTTGGATTCTTTCTGTTGGGAATTTGTGCTGGCAGATCGAATTTGTTTCGAGATACCGAACGCAATCGGCGCTTCTTCAAGGGCATGCTGTGGTGGGCGGGCATCCCTGCTCTGATCACCACGGTGCTGACGACCCTCTATCCCAGCCCAATGCGTCTAACGCCTGGGAAGCTTCTGGCTTATGGGATTTTGTGTGTGCAACAAGTGACGCTTTCCAGTTTCTATGTAGCCGCGGTCACGCTGCTGTATTGGCGTGCAGCGAATGGTGGATGGCTTGCCAGTTGGGCGCCCGTAGGGAGGATGGGCTTGACGACCTACCTGATGCAAACAGCATTTGGTTTGATCGTATTCTATGGGTTCGGTTTTGGCTTGCTAGGGAGGATCGGAGTCGCTAGTTGCGTTGCGTTGGGGATTTCGTTCTTCATCCTGCAATTCTTCTTTGCGCGTTGGTGGCTCAGCTACTTCAATCTCGGGCCGATCGAGTGGCTGTGGCGTTCGCTGACGTACTTGAAAATGCAACCGAACGCTCGGCAACAGCCCAGTGCTGCGTAGCGTCGGATGGCACTCGCGCCAACTTGTGCGCTCGTGAGCCACAGCGAGACTGGAGGCTTAAGTTACAATCGCGCCCTTTTGCGGGGTCGCAAGCGAATGGCTTCTGTGACGCAGGGCGCGGGCATCGACACGGTCATCTTCGATCTTGGCAATGTCTTGATCGATTGGAATCCTCGACATCTGTATCGAAAGCTCTTTGACGATGTTGAATCCATGGAGAGCTTTCTGTCAGAGGTGTGCAACGCCGAGTGGAACGAGCGCCAGGATGCCGGTCGATCCTGGCACGAAGGAATCGAGGCGGCGATGGCGCGGCATCCTGGACATGCCGAAATGATCCGCGCGTTTCATGAGCGCTGGGAAGAGATGCTCGGCGGGCCGATACACGATTCGATTGCTGTGCTAGAAGAATTGCGGGACACACCCACGCGCTTACTGGCTCTCACGAACTGGTCGAGCGAAACGTTTCCGATTGCCCTCGAGCGCTATGCGTTTTTGCATTGGTTCGAAGGCATTCTCGTTTCAGGACACGAAGGCCTCATCAAGCCGGATCCGGCCATCTTCCGTTTGTTGATCTCACGCTTCGGAATAGAGGCTTCCCGCGCGGTCTTCATCGATGACAGCATTCGCAATGTGGAAGGTGCGCGGCACGTGGGTTTGCACGCCATTCACTTCAGCACCGCGGACAAGCTGCGCATCGATCTGCGAGTGCTCGGGCTGCCCGTGGATGCGCCCACTAACGATCTTTTAAAGGCAGCACGCTAAAGGAAGTCCGCATCGGGTCGATGAAGGGAGTACAGCATCGAAGATCTGGCTCAGTTCGTTCACTCCCAGCGCCGCCGCTCGTTCTCTTGCGACGCGCGGTGTGGATATCTTCCTACAATGACGACCGCCGCCAACCCCGTGGATGAAAAGCGCCCGACGCCGCTGGATGCAGTGCTCAGCCGCTTGCGCGACTGCTCCGGATTCCCGACGTTGTCCAGCACGATCAGCGATATCAATCGCAGCGTGGCTTCCGATTCCGACAGCACGCGTCAGCTCACCAAAGTCATCCTGAGAGATGTTTCGCTCACGACCAAGCTGTTGCAGGTCGTGAACTCCGCTATCTATGGCCAGTATCGCGGGCGAATTCGTACGGTTTCCAAAGCCGTGCTGATCCTCGGATTCGATACCGTGCGCAACGTCGCAATGGAATTGATGATGTTGGAGTTCACCAGAGGACGTCCGCAGGAGAAAGCGTTGCAGGACGAGCTCATCGGTGCATTCTTCGCCGGTGCAGTCTCGAGACCCTTGGCACAGCGGCTCGGAATTCCAAACAACGAGGAGGCGGTGATTTGCACGATGTTCCAGAGCCTGGGCAGGCTCTTGGTCATCTTCTTCTTGTACGAGGAGAGCCGGAAAGTTCGAGCGTTGATGGAAACCGGCCTTTCCGAAGAACAAGCCGCCGAGAAAGTCATCGGCATTTCTTATCGTGAGCTCGGCATCGGCGTCGCTCGCCGCTGGAATTTCCCGGATCGACTTCTCCAGGGTATGGAGCGATTGCCGGCGCACGATATCGCGGCGCCGAAGACTGAAGTGCAGATGCTCAACGTCACCGCTAACCTCGCCAATGATCTGTATGTGACTGCCCTATGTTCTTCGGAGGCCGACAAACCGGCGGCATTGCAGGCTCTCAGCAAGCGATATGGCGCCTTGAAGTTGGATCCGAAAGAGCTGGCCGCTGCAATCGACCAGGCCTTGAGGGAAATCTACGAGCGTGCGACCACGCTCAACCTGCCGGTTGCGCACAGCCCGACTCTGAAAGTCATTCAGATTTGGACGGGAGGCGGTGTCGATGACGTGGAGAACGCAGAGGTAGTCGACGCTTCGAGTGACGACACTTTGATCCGGCGCGCCGAAGCACTGGACGCGCTCGAAAGCGAAAGCGGCGTCGCGACCAATGCGCAGCAGATCTTGTCCGCCGGCATTCACGATGTCACCGAGACGCTGACTTCCGATTTTGCGCTAAACGATTTGTTGCAAATGGTATTGGAGACGATGTACCGAGGCATGGGCTTTACGCGCACGATGATCTTCGTGCGCGATACGAAACTCAATGCCATGCGCGCGCGCTTCGGCTTCGGTGCCGATATCGAACGCATCATTCCCCAGTGCACGTTCTCGTTGGCATTTGCACCCGACGTGTTTCACGTGGCGCTCGATAAAGGCGTGGACATCGCTATCGAGAACACACAGGCAGCGAACATCATCGAGCGGATTCCCGACTGGCATCGTCAAACCCTCAACGCGAGAAGCTTCCTACTGCTGCCGGTGATGTTGAAGAATCGCGCGCTCGGTCTTCTTTACGCAGATTCCGATCGTCCGGAAGCCACCAAGATCAGCGCCGAGCAACTCAGCCTTCTGCGTACTTTGCGCAGCCAGGTCGTACTGGCGTTCAAGCACTGCACGCCGTAGTACGCATGCGGACCCGCTGAAGCGCACTTTTCAGACCTTTGCCATCGGGCCGCAATTTCCCGAGCGCGCGTCGCTGTATTGTCAGTTGACGGGCCGATTGACTGTGCATGCAACTTACCTGGGCCCTAGAATGCTCGGCTATGGAGATCTCGATCGATCTAGCTTTCATCCGCGGCATCCTCAAGCAGGAAGCGGAGCGTGCACGCGATGAGATTCGAAACCAGGGCATGCTGCGCGCCCACGAAAATTCTCAGGGGCGCCACGACGCGGTGATCGCCTCCGCGCCCGATGTCGACTCACTTGCGTGCCGTGCTGGCTGCACGTGGTGCTGCTACTTCAGCGTGGACGTGCGTGCTGTCGAAGTCTTCGGAATTCTAGATTTCATCGATCGCGAGTTCACCGATGTGCAGCGAGGACGCGTCTACGCCGAGATCCGGGCAAATAGTTCGGCGCTGCGTGGCTTGGATGAAATGGAGCGCATGCATCGCAACGTCAAATGTCCCTTCCTGGATGAGGGGCGATGCACGATCTATGCGGTGCGGCCGCAGACGTGTCGAAACTATCATGCGACGAATGCGGCAGGCTGTCAGCAGTCATTCGAAGAGCCTGACAACCTGGAGATCGATCCGGAGTTTGCGCCCTATGTATATCAAGCTGGCGGCGCTCACGTCGATGCGTTCAGCAATGCCATGCAGGAGGCGGGCTATGACTCCTGCGTTTACGAGCTCAACGTCGCCTTGGATGCGGCCTTGTCTGAACCGGCGGCGCGCGAGCGTTTTCACTCGAAGTTACCGCCGTTCACCAAGCTGGTCGGTACTGACGCCCCCGCGCAGTTCGACGACTTGCTGGAGCCCGAGGGCTAACGAGTGTTCGATAACGCCTCTCAAGAGACCACTGTCAACTGCGTTCAATTAGGCAGCATCAAATCGGAACGTCAGTCTCGCACCTTACGCGTGGACAGGATTAGCCACTCCTTGGCATCGGCTGCCGTCATGGATGCTTCGCCGCCATCCTTGGCGATTGCGCAGAGCAGCTTGACGGCATCGCTTTGATTCTTTTGCGTGGCTTTGAGAGACAGCTTTAATTTGTGGTGCTCGAAGGTGGCGCGTAGGGCTTCGGCTGCAAAGCGCGGTGCATTCTTCAGCTTCTTGCCTTGCAGCCGAGTTTCGGCGCTCTTGCTCGCCTTGAGTGCATGCTCCAACCACGTGCGAGTCGCGGTAGCTTCGACGTAGGGCACACGAACATCCTGAAAGGCCGTGCGAATAGCATTGAGTGCCTCGTGCTCCGAGGTTCCTGGTTCGACGGATGCGTCGAACCATTCCAGGAGCTTGCTTGCGTGCTTATCGAAGGCTTTCAGCGATTGACGGACGCCCCGAGCGCCGGCTCCTGTATCGAGCTCGTGATGAGCAGCAAAGCCGCCTGCGATATTGAATATGTGCTCGACGAATTCATCGCTGTCTTTGATGGCGCGCGCCGCCTTCTCTAACGTCTTGGTCCTGCGTCTCTTCTTCATGTGATCTAGTAATAGGGCCTAAAATAGTCGGGCGCGGATTCTCGCCTGCTTCTGCATTCGATGGAAGCGAGCGACACGTTTATCGTAGATTGTGAAAGCCTATCCGAAACTCGATCGCCCGATCGACCGCACGACAATCGTGCGATTCGTTACGTGCGATCTTTGCCCAGTGACTTCCGAGGCATCGAAAAAATCACATACCCGCCGCGCCCCAAAGGATCCGGAGATCCGATGCCGCTTTCCCGGGAATTCAAGCCCCAGGTGAGCGGAGTCGTCGCATTCACGACGATGTAGTGTTGGCCCTTCACTTCGTAGATTGCCGGCAGGCCCTCGGTCCCCATGGGTAGATCGCTCGACCAAAGCACGTTGCCGTTGTCTGCATCGAAGGCGTAGAACTTTCCATCTCGCGCAGTAGAGAACACGATGCCGGTGGATGTGACGATCATTCCTTGCCGTTGTGAACCGCGGGGAACACCTGTGTTTTTGCCACCGGCTTCAGTGACATCGCGATCTTGTCCGAGCGGCTTCTTCCATTTGATGACACCGCGATTCAGATCGTAAGCGATGATCGTCGACCAGGGTGGCGCCATGAGATACGGATAACCCAGCCCATAGTCGGTGTAATAGCGCTGCGAGGGGGCGGGCACACCTTCCGGATACGTTTCCATTGACGTACCAGCTGCAACGGGTTGGCGCGGTGCGCCGCCCGAAGCGACCACAGGTCCTGTCGGCATCACGATAGGTGCGGTGGGATCGTTTCCGCGTCGACGAGCGCCGCCGCCAAGAAGCGCCAAGAGATCACCGATCTGGTCGTCATTGATGTGACCGATCGGCGGCATGCGGCCTGTGCCGTAGAGGATCGTACGGCGGAGTTGCGGAAAGCCGATGCGACTGCCGACCGTCAGAAGTGAAGGGGCGGCAGGTGTTCCGCCGCGATCTTCTCCATGACATGCGGCACAGCTCTGCTTATAAAGATCCGCTCCGCGCTGCACGGCGGCAGGATCGGGTGGGCCGAAACGATTACGACCGCCGGCGACACCACGATCATCCTGCACTTGCAGTTTGTAGAACGAGGGAAAGTCTTGATTCAGTAGATACAGAATGCCTGCATCGGGATTGGCAGCGGTGTTACCCCAATTGGTGCCACCGACGGCGCCAGGGATCGTCGCGGTTTCTACTAGAGCAGGTGGAGTGAACAGTCCAGTACGTGCTTTCGCGATGCGCTCGCGCCATTCCGCACGCTCGGCGTCGTTGATGAGATAGGGAGTAAGATCATCCGGCTTCACGACTTGGCGCGCGGTTGGCTCGAGAAGCGAGAACGGTTGCGTCGGCCATGCTTGCTCGCCGGGCACATCGCTTTTTGGGACGGCACGCTCTTCGATTGGCCACACCGGTTCGCCGCTCACACGATCGAACACGAACACGAAGCCCTGTTTGGTCGCTTGAGCCACCGCGTCGATCGTCTTGCCGTCTTTGCGTACCGTGAGCAGTTGCGGCGCGGCCGTTGGATCGTAGTCCCACAGATCGTGATGGACCATCTGGAAATGCCACAGGCGCTTGCCGGTGCGAGCATCCAGCGCGAGTAGACAATCGCTGAACAGATTTGCGCCGTGCCGATCGGCGCCGTAATAGTCGTAGGTTGGCGAAGATACCGGGAAATAGGCGATGCCCCGATTTGCATCGAGTGTGATCTCACCCCAGACATTCGCGCCGCCTACGTATTTATAGGCATCTTTCGGCCAGGTGTCGTAGCCAAATTCGCCCGGCTGCGGAATGGTATGGAATGTCCAGGCGAGCGCGCCGGTGATGACGTTGTACGCACGGATATGCCCGGGCGCGGAAAAGTATCCTTCGCCAGGCGAGCTTCCAAGGATCAAGAGATCCCCGAAGATGCGCCCCGGCGTCGAGGAGCTCACGCGTCGAACGGATCGCGGATCTCTCCCCAAGCCTTCGCGCAGATCCACGAGTCCGTTCTTGCCGAAAGACGAAATGGATTTTCCTGTTCGAGCGTCGATGGCCTGCAGAGTATCTTCAAGCGTGAAGAGCAGCCGCCGTTGTTTGCCGTCGGGGCTTTCCCAATAGTTGATGCCTCGATTGGTGATACCCCGCAGATTGGCGTGAATCCAAATTTCTTTACGCGTAACGACGTCGATCGCGACGAGCGAGCTGTTTTTCGCCAACACATACATCACGTTGTCGACGATGATGGGATTGAACTGATACGCGCGCTCATCGCTCGTCGGATAAGTCCACGCGACCTCGAGATCGCCGACATTTTCCTTCGTGATGTCGGAGAGCTCCACGAACTTCGATTGATCGGGCGATCCACCGTAATCCTTCCAAGATCCGCCGTAACAAACAGAGCCGAAGCACAGCGCGAGCATCGCGCAGAATGAACGAATGGTCATGTTAGAGAGGAAGGGGATAGGGGATACGGGATAGGGGATAGTCGGAGCGCATACGAGCGTCGACTCGCACCGATCGGACCATCGGTTACTTCGAGCGAGGGTGCGACGCGGGTGACACTTCGCTGACATCGGGCGTGGGGGACTGAATGCCTTCGCGAGGGATCTCAATGCGCGCCGCCCACGCGATGCCATTCATGAGGAAGCGGCGATAGTCCTCGCGCGCGAGATTGTCGCGGAAGTCCGCGCCGCCGAAGGCGAAGCCACGGCCGCCATCGTCGCGTTCATAGGCCCACGATGCGATTTGCGGACCGATAGCCCCTTTGTCCTGCTTCGGTGTTGCGAGGATCAGGTTCGTGCGCCGCGCATCGCTCGGAAGCAGAAAGCGACAGAATACTTCGTCACGATACGTCCAGGGTTTGACGCCGCGCAGAATCGGGTGGCTCTCGTTCTCGAGCGTCATTGACCATTCGTCGGTCGGATTCTTCGAGCCGATCTGTACCCACAAGCCGCCAAGCCAGTTCATGTAGTACTCGCGTGCTCTCCAGTTCTCGGCCCAGAGTGCGTAGTGCAAGACCACAACGCCGATCTTCTCCTGCTTGAGCAGATCCTCGAGCGATTTGAGATAGGCCATCGTCTCGGGATCGTAGCCATGATGGTCCGTCGAGGGATCGGGCGGGAACAGAGGGTGCGTTTCATCTCCGGCACGATCCGAGCTGCTGTTGATGACGATGACGGCCGCGTCCTTGATGGGAGTGAGATCCCTTGAAAGCCGGCCGACGATCACTTGAGTCGTGATGTCGTTCAAGTTCGATGCGTTGTCGAATGACTCCGCCAAAGTGCGCAGATCGCGTTCGTATTCATGGCGGCCTGGCATGCCGTGATCGCGGGGTCCGGCGAGGAAAAGGATTTTCTTCGTTTGCGCAACCGCGGGCGCGGGCAGCGATCCGAGCATCGCGAATGCAAGCAGGAGCAGGGCCGCGCCGCGAAGGCTGCGGCGGACGTTGCCACTGGAAATGTTCTTCAACGGACCCCCAAATTGGCTTCTTCGACAAGAGATCAGACTGGCCATGCGAGCTGGATCTCCAACCAGACGCACTGTACTGGGATGAACACCGATTGTGAAAGATCAGAAGCGTCAACGATCGACGCAGGACAC
Organism: Steroidobacter sp.; assembly: GCA_025929585.1. Classification (GTDB taxonomy): domain Bacteria; phylum Pseudomonadota; class Gammaproteobacteria; order Steroidobacterales; family Steroidobacteraceae; genus Steroidobacter. The sequence continues at coordinate 60,487 of JAICPY010000006.1, read as the reverse complement.
CGACGTTGGCCACTCGAGCGTCGTCGTCCGAGCGCGCGAGCCGGATCGAATCTCAAGGCCGTTTGCAGTACGACAGCTCCAAGTTTCACGTTGCCCGCCCCGGGCTCGCTCGGCAGCGTGACCGGGCTCACGCTCCGGCAAATCAACCTGAGACGATTTACATAAGTCCATTGGAGATCGCGTATAGATCGACTAGGTTGCTCGGTTGAGAGAGGTGTGCAATGAAGTCTGAGGACCACCCGTCGATGGAAGTGATACCGGAAGTGGAGCTGAGCGCTGCCGATCTGGCCGAGTTGAGTGCTGCGGACCTATTAGGCGTGGCTTCGCCAGTCGCAGATTCACACGCTCAGAGAAATACTGAGACGTCAGTAGGGGTCGTAAGGGCACTACGGCAGCAGCCGGCCTCGGTCGAAGCTGCGCCACACCTTGCTGCTCGAACGACGATCCAATCGTACAAACTGCACATGATCGGCGTGCTCAGTATTGCGCTTGTCGGAAGCATTGCTTTAGGCGCGCACTACACATTCACGAGCTCCGAGCCGCCTGCCCAAATTGCCACTCGTGCATGGACACCGCTGCCTGAAAGACCGGCGCAAGTCGTCGAAGAAGAAGAGCCGGCGCCCGCACCGCCCACTCTCTATCGAAATCCTTTCGATGAGAGTGAAGTTTTCGAGTTGGCTCCCGGTCTGAGCCAAGACGAAGCGCGCGCTATCGTGGCCGACCTTCTCATTGAACGTGCGCGGCAGCGTAGCGCGCGTTGATTGAAGGTGTTGACGGTTGACTGTTGGCAGTTGACGGCCGGAAAGATCGCCCGCCTCCTGCTGTCAACCGTCAACCGCCAACGGTCCATCTGCCGCTCAACCGAGCGGCATCAGATATAGGTCACGAACTCCGAGTTACGCGCGATCGTAATCTGCCACCAATCCAGCTGCGTGCCGCCACACGTGCCATTCGCAAGGTTGGTCCCATCGCAGCAGTGCCATAGGCCCACCTTGTGCCCGATCTCGTGTGCGAGGCAGATCGGGTTCTGGCCTTCGATCGTTAGATAGTCCGTCAACGGTCCGAGTGCGCAACCCGCAGTGCTCCCGGGAATGTTGCGGACGCAGAAGACCACGACGGGGTTTGCAAATCCTGTGATGCGTCCAAGCCCGCCTGTGGGGCACTGCCACGCACTAGTCGTTCCGAAATAGGTGCCAGGTAACCACAGATCCTCACCCCAAGCGGCGGCATTGCATTCCACATCGAGCGAGTGAGTGGGGCTGGGATCATCCACCGTGTGTATGGCTTCGACGAGCAACTCGATGTTGGCTTGCTCGCGAAAAATCTGCCGAGCCGCGTCGATCTGGGGCTGCAGGATGGTTTGGGAGCTTGTCGCCGAGCCTCTTTCATCGCGCAGAATGATGATACACACGCGAAGTTTCTTCAGCGGCCGAATGCCGATGATCGTCAGCACCGCATCGGCAAGGCCGACAATGCGCCAGATGATGCTCGTACCGAGATTGATCAGCTCGCCAATCAATCGTCCGATGATGGGGATGGAGAGGATGACCTCGATGAGCCAGGTGATCGGTGTGAGAATCACCGTAACGACTTCCCATGCGACGCACACGACGGTGACGATCGTCGTCCACGCGACGCACACGACGTTCGATACCCATACCCACCCAACGCAAACCCAGGTGATGATCTTGCAAGCCCAAGAGCAAGGCCACCAATCGCAGCAACGATCATCCCAATCATCGCAGGCGCTGTAACCTTGATCGGCCCACTCCGAGCATTCCTCGTAACTTTCCTCGGCCCAGTCGACGCATACCTCGAGCGACATGGTGATCTCCTTGCTCCATTCTCAGTTAGCGATGTCCGACTGCGCAGGGCACACGTGGCCCGGAAGGCGGCTCTTCCGGAAAAAATCTTTCAAGATCCCGGATTTCCCGCCGCAGGGCTTGTTTTGCTCGCGAGCGTCCGATCCATTTGCCAAGCCCGGAAGCTAAGAAGAACACCAACAAAAGACGCGCGAGATCCATCCATGACCATCGACCGATGCCCGTATGCAAGAACAAATAAGTGACGAATCCAACGGCAGCGATGATCCCGAAGGCTGTGGCTTCGCCGCAGCCGCATGCAAACATCAATTGCTTGAGCCGCGATTGCCTCGCTTCGACGTCCGCGGGCGGCTGGCTAGGTATGACTAGCTTGATGTCCCTGATCCTGCGTCCCGTGGCGCGATGGTACGGGCCGAGCAATCGTAGATCCGCCCGAGAGCGAATGGTCAGTGTCGAATCCTGGTTTGCGTACTCTGATCGCTGTTCCATAACAATCCACTCCTATCGGCTGAGGAGAAGGGTGCGCCATGGATTGGTTAGCAGAGAATCGGACCGAAGTACCAACCGACCGTAATGCTGAGTCGATGACCCTAGGAACTTCGTCGCGCACGTCGCAATCAAGCAGTCGACTAGAGGACGTGGCGAACGTTAACGACTCGCCGTAGCGTGATTCAAATCACGTTACTTGCATTCAGTGAGCTCTTGATTACATAACTCCATTGGAGAGCTCGCCAGCATCGTTTAGCTTGACGAGCTAACGAGGTGTCGCATGGCGCATGGAGAGAATTTTTCCGATCAGGCTAGCGCGGGAGTGCCGTTTCCTCTAGCCATACCGATGAGAACGCCCGAGCCCACGGCTGGCCGAGAATCCCCGGACGGCCCAGCACTTCCTTCCTTGACGCACCCAGCGCACGTTGCTCCTACCGCGATGTCGCTACTTGCGAAGCGCATGGCTGGCGCTCTTGGCTTGGCGATCATCTTGGGCTGTGTGATGGGCGTGCACTATAAGTATTCGGACTCGCAGCGAAGCGCTAGTGCTGAATCGCACGCGACGCTCTTCGCAAATCCATTCGATGAGACCGAAGTTTTCGAACTGCAGCCGGGGTTGACCGAAGACGAAGCACGCGAAATCGTCGGTCAACTATTGATCGAGCGTGCAAAGGAGCGCGAGCGGTCAGTCGCTAGCGCGCGCTAGCCAGCTCGAGCCACGGACTCGAGCCGGATGGCTGGAACTCACGCCGCTTGTGCGCTTTGGCGATGCCTAATCAGTCCGTGATTGTTCATGTGAATGTAAGCGAACTGTGCGTAGCTGTCCTTGAGTTGCAGCTTCACGTTGCCGCTCGTGCCCGTCGAACCCGAGCCGATCTCCGCGAGCTCGTACTCGAAACCATGCGGCAGATCGATTCGCACTCGATGCTCCGCGCCGGTTACCGGATTGCGGATCGGCTCAGCCAGCCCTTCGACGGCATCTGGGATTCGCACTTTGCCCCGGCGTGCTTCGATGTCGATCGCGATCTCGAACGGTGCGAATATCGGCTCGAACACTCGCTCGAACGTCGTTGCGAACACCGCAAATACGGTCGCTAACGGATCCGTATCCTGACCTAAGATAATCTTAAGCAGCGCTTCTCGCTGCGGCGCATCGGCCTTGATGTCGATGAAAGGCTGGCATTTGCCTTTGCCCTCGTGAATCGGTCCAGGCCATTGCACTGCCATACCGGCCGTCAAGCCGTCGAGACGCACCTCACCATAGTAGCCTTTATCTACGATGTAACAGGCCATCGCTTCGCAGAATCCCTTGGTCGGCAGTGCGTTGAACTGGCAAGGGCAGCCGTACGAGCAGTTGCAGTTGACGAGCTCGCGACCTTGAATCTCCCAGGAAGTCATGACGCACCCTCCCGCTGAACGGCAATTTTCCAGGTTTGGACAGTACTGCCGAGCCTTGCTTGCTGTAAATAAGGAACAGCGCACCTTCAACTGATGAGGCGCGTATGGAACCTAAGGAGTGCGAGTGGTTACACAACGTGCAGATGCTTTCATCTGTACGGAGAATCGCATGGCATTTGGGATTCGGCTCGCGCTTCGACACGTACTGGCTTTGAGCCAGCTTTCATTGGTCCAGGGCCTTCCGTTTGCCGAGCGCCTCGGTGTTCGAGACTCGCGAGGATCCGAACGCCTCCCGGACCCTCCAACGGATACTCCGCAACTTGGCGTGACCGCAGTTGACGCCGCCAATATCACCGATCTTCTCTATCCCCTGTCTGAAGAAGATCGGCGCTTCCGTGAGCAGGTAAAGGCATTACTCGCCGATCCGTACTTCGCGCCGCGCGAAGGACTTACGATCGCCGAGCAAGCGCAACTGAGCTATGGACGGTTCAAGCGTCTACGCGATGAGCTCGACCTGCGGATCAGGGATGTCCAATACCGTCCTACCCGACTTGCGACGGCGCTCGAGCTCATCGGGACGATCGACGGCACGTTGTTTACGGTCATGAGCATTCACTATTGTCTCTGTGGAGGCTCGCTGCTTCGTCATGGCGGAGCCTCGGCCGAGATCGAAAGCTATATCGATGAGCTCGATTCGCTACAAGCGATCGGCACCTTCCTCGTTACCGAGCTTGGGTACGGCAACAACGTAGTTGCCTTGCAAACACGCGCGGATTACGACGCACGCACGCAGGAGTTGGTGATTTCCACACCCAGCGCGCAGGCGCGAAAGTTCATGCCGAACACCGGATTAGAAGGCGTGCCGAAGCTCGGCGTGGTCATGGCGCGATTGACGATCGACGAGCGCGATTGCGGTGTGTTTCCGGTGATCGTGCGATTACGTACGCAGAGCGCTACTTGTCCGGGTGTGAGCATCGTGCCGCTCGGAGATAAGCCAGGGTATGCCCTCGACAATGCGATGACGAGCTTTCAAGGCGTGCGAGTGCCGAAGCACTGCTTGCTGCTGGGGGAGCACAGTCGATTGAGCGATGAAGGTATGTTCACGAGCGACATAGGAAGCCGTCGAGAGCGCTTTCTGCTATCGCTCGAGCAAGTGCAACTCGGAAGATTGTGTCTAAGCGCAGTCAGCACCACGGCTGCCGCAGCCAGCTCGTTCATCGCACTCAGGTACGCCGAACAGCGGCGCACGTTCGCGCCTCGGCACAGCGATGTGAATGTCATCGAGTATCGTAATCATCAGCGGGACTTGTTCTTCACCTTGGCGAGTACTTATGCAAGCCGCATGATGGTCAATGATGCCCTCGGGAAGTATGAGCACTGCAGCGACGAGAATCACGATTACCTATTTCGAATCACCAGCGCGACAAAAGTTCATGTGTCATATGCGGCGGAGCGGGGGATCCGTTTATGCCGCGAGCGCTGTGGAGCGGCCGGCCTGTTCGAGCAGAATCGGATATCGGTGTACGCCTCTCAATGCCCTGGCATGATCACAGCCGAAGCAGATAATCAGATCGCGCTCATCAAGATCGCCAGACAGATGCTCCAGCAGCAGGGCTATGAGCCATTGAAGAAAGCTGCGAGCGTATCGGGATCGCTGCGTGATGCCTCTCGCTTGCTTACCCTGATGCACGAGCGCGAGCGCAAATTGTTGAAGGAGCTACGCCGCAACATGCTGCCTGCCCAGATTCCCGGTCAAGATTTGTTCGAGCTCTGGAACGACAACATCAATCTCGCGATCGAGACAGCCACGGCTCATGCATCCCGGCTCGCCGCCGATTCGCTGTGGCTGCGCGCCGCAGACTTTCCGAACGAGCATCCGTTTACGGAGCTCTTCAGGCTGTTCATCTATCAGGAGATCTCACCGCTCTTAGGCTACTTTCTTGCTGAAGATCTCATTACTCGAGACGAAGTGAAGACCTTTCGTCAATGCGTCGATCGCTCCTGCAAGACGCTACGGCCTTCCGCTTTAGAGTTGGCCACCGCATTCGATATTCCGAACACCATTCTGCGATCGCCCATTGCCAGCGACGACTATGTCGCGAGCTACGAAGCACTCGCGGAGCGACCGTGATCGCATGTTGGTCGGCGGAGGCGGAGCAAGCCACGCGTGCAGGCAAGCCTAGCGGCAAGCGAGCCGAGAGCAAGCAAGCCGCGAGGACGCGGCAGGCCAGAGTAGGCAGCAAGCCACTGAGCCCCCTGGGCACTGCGCTCACGTTTGGTGTGAGGCACTTCCTCTCGTGATTCTTCTCTGTTGCCTTACTCTTCGTTGCCGGTTGATGTGGTGAGCGGGGCTGACGTCAGAACTTGTTTGTTGGGAGCCTCGAAAAACAGGACGTTTTTGTGGAAGGCTCCATGGATGGATTCACGCCGGTCCCAACAAACAAGTTCTGGCGGCAGGCCCGCCCAACGTTGAGTCACTACCACGAGCTTGCAGTCGCCACTCTTGGTCTTGAGCGGCAAAGGAACCGAGACTGGCGAAGGCCAGTCTCGGTGTAAATGGAACTCAGTAGTTATTGTCCCCAGAGCCTATTCAACAGGTTGGTTTTTCTCTGGTCGAAATTTAGCCACTCACCCCAGCCGGCCGTGTTCGATACCGGATCGTAGGCGTGTCCATACCAACCTGCGGTGTCGCCGGATTCCGGATTGATGGACCAGTAACAGCCTTCGATGTTGTTCTCGACCATGTAATCTACAAAGGCGTTCTGCCATTGCCCATCGATACCTGGTGTGATGTGACTCCAGCGTTCTCGATCTCGCAAGCTGGCTTGACCCTGTGGCCAATCCAAATTGCCACCGAACTCGCCGACCACCACCGCGTATCCTTGATCTCGCAAATAGCCGAAGTGCTCTTCCCAACCCGCTTCAAGCAACGCGGGATTGATCACGATGTTGCAGTCGGCATCGCCGGCAGCGTCGCCTTCCAGTCCTGTGCACTCCGGTTGCGCTGGATCCATGAACATCTTCTGCACGAACACCGATGGACCATACGTGTGCGGCGAGAACACGAGGCGTTCCTTCGGCATGTCGATCGGATTGCTACCCGCCTCGAAGAGGTTCTCGCCCCAATTTGGATTGGAAGCCTCGTCCCCGTGAGGTACCTGAGTGATGGTCGTCGGACTGCCATCTTGATTGTTGGCGGTTGCGGAAATGCCTTGAACGAACAGCAAAGTATTGGGATTCACTTCATTGATGGCCGTGTACGCAGCCTCGGTCAGCGTTTTCCATTGCTGCCAGGTGTAGTCCCAAGGCTCGTTGAAGATGTCGATCCCGATGATGTTATCCACCCCGAGCTGCTGACCTAAGCCCGCAAGGGTTCGCAGATCATCGAGCCACGCGGTTTGATTGTACGGATGAACGGTGGTGACGGAGCTCGGATTGCCGCTAGCTGCACAAGAGTAGTTCTCTCGAGTGAAATCATAATTGTCCCGCGTCGCATCGGTGTAGGGTGGCCGGGCATCCAAACGTCCCGCTCGCCAACCGATGTAGTTCGAACAGGAATGCACATCGAGCATCACTTCGATGTTGTTTTGATCTGCGAGTTGAATGAACTCCTCGAGCGCTTGACGCGAATTCGGTACACGCACTGACGGATGATTCTTCAATACGCTGCCGGCGCCCTGCGGGTCGTTCGCGTTCAGTGTCTGCGGCACGACCGGCAATCTCACGACATTGATGCCCATGCCGGTGATCTCAGTCATGGTTTGTTGAATCGTGCGTCCAGTGCCCGCACCACCATTCGCCCAGAACGTGTTGCCAATATACAGCTCCATTGGAGCACCGCTCGGGTTCTGAGGATCATCCGACGGTTCGTGCCGGCCTTCCAACCCAAACCAAGACCCGCAGCGGATGGGGAAGGGCTCACCGTTCTTCGTAATCGTGCCCGTGGGATCGACGCGGAAAACCGCGCCGGATGCCGTCGTTCTCGATACAGAGATCGATGCGGACGTGTAGCCCGTCGCAGTCGCTGCGAACGTGGATGTTGCGGGTGCCGTTCCGGCTGCTGCCGCGAACGTCACAACGACACCCGTACTCCAGTTCGTGCCGTTCATCGTGACACTCGTCGGTGTGTGTGTGATCGCTGTACTACCCGAACGCGCGATCGTCACTGTCACTGAACTGGCAGGCGCGGCACTGAGGCGAATCGTCGAGGTGCCGCTGGTGCCTCCGACCAAAGATAGGGTCGTGGGTGTCGCGGTAATTGATTGCGGCGTGCTGCCTTGAATGGTGAATGGGACGGCAGCAGTTGAGGTACTCAGCGCTGGCGTGCCATTGTCGAACGCGGTTGCCTGCGCAGTATGACTTCCCGAAGCGAGACCGGTTGCTGTAAAGCTGTATGGCGATGTCGTATCGGTACTCACCAACGTGCCATCTACTCGGAACTCGACTTGGCTAATCGCGCCACCGGGATCGCTCGCAGTTGCACTGAGCGTCACACTAGAACCGGCGGGAAAAGATTGACCACTCGTCGGACTCGTCAGGCTCACAGCAGGGGGCGTGTTCTGCGGTCCTCCGCCATTGCAGGCGACGCCGTTGAGTGTGAAGGCAGTAGGCGCATTATTTGCGCCGCTAAACGTACCGTTGAAGCCGACCGTGAACGTCGCGCCGCTCCCGATGCTTTGGTTCCACTGCGCGTTGCTCGCTACCGTGACCTGCGCGCTATTGGCGGGCTGAGTAAAGGAGACTGGCCAACCATTTTGTAATCGCTGACCGTTGGGAAAACTAAAGATCAACGTCCAACCATTCGTGATCGCAGGTCCCGTGTTCTGAATCGCGATGTTCGCGCCGAAGCCATTGCCACCTTCCCATGCCTTCGTGTAGGTCACCTGGCAGCTCGCCGTTTGCGCGCTAGCGCTTGCGACGAAACATATCCAGAGTATGAGAGCTAGAGAGGTAATTCGAAACGTGTGGCCAGATAGGCCTCGCCATAGCCACAGTGCGTGTGGATTGAAGGTTCCGTTCAATGATCGATACATGGCATCTCTCCCGCGACAGCCTTGCCGCTTATTCCGTCAGCCAACTAACGATGTCTTTTTTCAGCTAAACAAACTTCTCTCGAGCAGCTGCTCTCGCGGACTGCTCCGAAAGTATTGGCTGCGCAAGGAAGATGAGCTTCTGGTATGAACTTTCTGCACACCTCCTGCCTGTGCCGGTTCGCTCGCATCATTGCGAGATCGCGCGTGTGTTCAGCTCGCGGAGATCGAGCTGGGCGCTCACACTACTTCACAAGACAGCGCTGTCAATACGCGTATGGGAAAGTGCTTATCGTTTGCTGCGTTGCTTCATCAACGAGCGAAGATTTTACGCGCGCCCACCGTTGGATATGCGCTGTATGCCTGGTTGGTGTTCGATGGGCCACTCGACGAGAGAATTAGCGGCAGCGCACGACGCGTTTCGATGCGACGTCGGTACGCGTGCCGCGGTCAGCCCACACCCCAGAGTCTTATTAGTTCGCCGCTGGCTCGATCTCCACATCGACCTCGCCTGGATTCTCTAGTACGGCCATGTCTACGCGACGATTCTGTGCGCGACCTTCCTCTGTCTTGTTGTCCGATACCGGCTGAGTTTCTCCATAACCTTTCGATACCAATTGCGAGGGAGATACTCCCTGCTCGATCAAGTATCGGCGCACGAAGTCCGCGCGCTTATCTGAAAGCTGCAAATTGTAGGCATCCGCGCCGACGCTATCGGTATGGCCCTGGAGCTCGACTTTCAGACGCGGATGCTTCGTCAGATCGGCTGCGACTTCGTCCAGGATAGGACGAGAGTCGGGAGTGAGATTGGCGGAATTGAACTCGAAGGTTACGCCCTGCAGCGTGATCGAGCCTTTTCGCGGGCAGCCGTTGGCATCGACAGCGACTCCGCGCGGCGTTCCCGGACATTGATCGCGATCGTCCGTGACGCCGTCACCATCCGAATCCTTTGGCGCCGGCGGTGGTGCCGGTGGCGGCGCGGGAGCAGGCGCGGGCTCGGCGGCGACAGGAGTAGGTTCGCGTCGCGGCTCGCCAAAGGCGAACTGAAAACCCAGCATCGCGACGTAATCCAGAAACTTGTCTTGTGGATCGTTATCTCGAGGTAAGGCCCAGCGAGCTTTGATCTCCGGACGGAAGCTGAACTTCAATGCTCCATTCTCTTTCTCCGCAGCTTGAATCATGAGTCCCAGTCCTGCTTGACCAATCGGATGTACGTGGCCCTCTGCGAAGTCCGGATTCGTATCGAGTGCCCCGACTCCGATGCTCACGAAGGGTGAAACCGCGGAATCACGTGCGAAAATATGTAGTGCATCGATCGACAGCGCGGTGAGATCGAGATTGGCATCTAGCGGCAGCTCGTATCGCCCCCTCGAGATGCCGAGCTCGAGGCTGATCGCGTCGCTGAAATGCTTACCTATGGCGATGCCATAGGTGAAGTTATCGTCCGCGGACCGATCGTTGTCGAGCCATGTGTAACCGAGCTGGGGAACGACATAGACATCACCGACCGTTTGCTCTGCCGATACCGCGGAGCTCGCGAGGAGTAGGGCAGCGGCGAAGATATGAGATGGTTGCATTGTCCTAAATCCTCCCTGGCGTTGCGGTTGCAGACCACCGACAGCGAATACGACACGTATCGCGCTTCAACGCTATCGGGCAGCTGAAGTTCCTGTCGGCGAAGAAGGGGGCAGCCTGTACGATGGCTCGGAGTCTGCAAATGCTGAAGTGGAGGCGAAATGCACGGAAGCATTGTCCGGTGCATCGTTGAGGCGCAAAGTAGCCTTCGCTCTATTCCAAAACAAATCAGGCTGGGGAGTGCATCGATGAGGCGATTTGTTGCCGTCACTGTGACAATGCTTTGTTTGCTGTTGCACGTCGGGTCCGTGCAGGCCGCTAATCCGAGTGTGGTAAAGCGCGCAGCCGTCGCGTCCATCGATCGGCATTCGGCAGAGATCATCCACCTATCCGATCAAGTATGGGCGTTTGCGGAAACGGCATTGCGCGAGCATCGCTCCGCGGAGCTGCTTGCTGGCTATGCGCAAGCACAGGGATTTCGCGTCGAACGCGGTATTTCAGGAATGCCAACGGCATTCCTCGCAAGCTTTGGAGAAGGCAAGCCGATCATCGGCATCATGGGCGAGTACGACGCGTTACCGGGCCTGTCGCAGCAGGCGACAGCGACCAAGGCACCTCTCGTTCAAGGCGCGCCGGGTCATGGATGCGGCCACAACATGTTTGGTGCCGGCAGCCTAGGAGCGGCGCTCGCGATCAAGGAGCAGATCGAAGCGGGCAAGCTGAAGGGAACCATTCGTTACTACGGAACGCCGGCGGAAGAAGCCGTAGGCGGCAAAACGTATATGGCACGCGACGGGGTCTTCGATGATGTCGATGTGATGCTTGCCTGGCACCCGGGAGACAGAACGATGGCGGACACCGTGTCCTCCCAGGCAATGGTCGATGTCATCGTTGAATTCAAAGGCCGCTCGGCGCACGCCGCTTACGATCCATGGAACGGACGAAGCGCACTGGATGGAGTCGAGGTGTTCCTGCATGGCGTGAATCTCATGCGCGAGCACATCAAACCTAGCTCGCGTCTACATTACTCGATCGTCGCAGGAGGAGACGTCCCCAACGTCGTGCCGGAGAATGCGAAGGTGTGGCTGTGGGCTCGAGACTGGCAGCGCACGGAGGTCGAAGATCTTCTTGCACGTGTCCGCAAACTTGCCGAGGGTGCGGCGATCATGACTGAGACTTCCTCATCGCTGAGCGTACAGGCCGGTAGTTGGGAGCTCCTCACCAATCTGGCGGGCGCACGATTGTTGAACGACAACCTGCAATGGTTGGGCATACCGAAGTACAGCGCGGAAGAAGATCAGTTCGCGCGTGCAATCCAGCGCGCGACGGGCACCGACGTAATGGGGATGAGCGCAAGTATCGAATCGCTCGAAGGACAGGAGCCCGAAGGTGGTTCGACAGATGTAGGCGATGTAAGTTGGGTTGCACCGACGCTGCATCTCACGGTTGCGACCGCGCCGAGGGGCACACCATCACATGCATGGCCGGTCGTCGCGACGGGTGGTATGTCGATCGGTCACAAAGGCATGCTGTTCGCGGCGAAAACATTGGCGGCGACGATGGTCGATCTCTATGAACGGCCAGCCTCGTTGAAAGATGTGCGCGCTGAGTTCGAGAAGAAGAGAGGAGATGTACGATTCAAGGCCTATCTGCCGGATGGGCCGCCGCCGCTTCCCGCGGCCGCATCTCACGAGTAACTCCTCGCTTCGACCACGTCGGCGTGTTCAGAGCCTTAAGCCTTGGGGTGTTGCTCTGCGCTCAAATGCGGTATGTAGTCCTCTGATCCGTGAACGGCGATCGTTAATCGATCTCCTGTAGATTGGAGGGATTTGAATGCTGGATATGAGCTCGGAGTTCTTCGGCCTGACTCTGACGACATGGGCCACGGGTGTGCTCACGGTTCTGCTTCTCGCAGTGGCGCATTTTCTTTTGCGCTGGTGGGCACGGCGCAGAGTGCGTAGAGAAGAAGAAATAAACTCCGCTCGAGTTTCAGGGGAAACACCCACCGCTCGGTATTGGATCGCACGCGGCTTGAGCGATGCCGTGCCTCCATTGGCTTTCTTGTTATGGGTGCACGGTCTGCACTTCGCGATCTCCAATTTGCTTTCGGGCTTCGAGAGTAGTGAGTGGACGCTTCGCGCGCTTGCAATTGGGAATTGGCTGCAAGGCTTCGGCGTGCTCGTCGGCCTTGCCTGGCTGCTTTCGCGAGCCGGCCGCACGCTGGAGGCACTATTACTCACACTTTCTTCGCGCAGCGGCAATAGCTGGGATGACGTGCTGGCGCCATTCGCGGGAAAAGCGCTACGTCTGACGTTGCCGCTGCTAGCCGTTATTCTCGGCACGCCTGCACTGGCGGTGTCCGCGGACATGGAGGCAGTAATACAGAACGCGGTCAGCCTGCTGCTGATAGGCACTATCGGATTCATCCTTTTGCAGTTCGTCGATGTGATTGCACAACTCGTACTGCAGGGGCATCGCATCGATGTAGCGGATAATCGCCGTGCACGTGCCATCTACACGCAGGTTATGGTGCTGAAGAAGATTGCCGCGGTGGTAATCGGCGTCTTTGCGATCGCCTCGATGTTGATGGTGTTTCAATCGGTGAGACAGTTCGGCACTGCCATCATCGCCTCCGCTGGCGTCGCCGGCATCATCATCGGCTTCGCGGCACAGAAGAGCATTGCAACGCTGCTCGCGGGCTTTCAAATTGCGCTGACGCAGCCGATTCGAATCGACGATGTCGTCATCGTCGAGAACGAATGGGGCCGCATCGAAGAGATCACGTTGACGTATGTCGTCGTACGCATTTGGGATCTGAGGCGCTTGGTGCTACCGATTACATACTTCATCGAGACACCTTTTCAGAATTGGACTCGAACGTCGGCGGATATTCTTGGCACGGTCTTCCTGCACGTCGACTACAACGTACCGCTCGATCGTCTACGCGCGGAGCTCACGCGGATTCTCGAAGGCTCTCCATTGTGGAACCGCAAGGTCAACGTGCTACAGGTCACCGATGCGAAAGAACATACGCTGGAGATTCGAGCGCTGGCGAGCGCAAACGACGCTAGTGCCGCTTGGGATTTGCGCTGTGAGGTCCGCGAGAAGCTGATTGCCTATCTACAAGCGAATCATCCGCAGAGCTTGCCGCGCTGGCGTGCGAAGATCGAAACAATCCAGAGCACTGCAGGGCAATCAGCTGCTTGAGGACTTGAGCGGAGACGGCGCGCTGCCCGCGTCGTCTTCACCTGGCGGCGTACGGCAAGCCACGATGTGCAATCGTTGAGCGCTCGGCAGAATGCCGACTTCCGATATCTATGGGCCAAACAGTCGAACAACGAGGTCCTCCATGTTTGCGAAGCTCACCGCCGAATTCATCGGCACTTTGTGGTTGGTACTGGGTGGCTGTGGCAGCGCGGTGCTTGCCGCGGCCTTTCCCGAGTTGGGAATCGGCTTCGCGGGAGTCGCGCTCGCCTTCGGTCTCACGGTCCTGACCGGTGCCTATGCGCTGGGGCCAATCTCAGGCGCTCATTTCAATCCCGCTGTGTCTGTCGGCCTGTGGGCCGGCGGACGGTTCCCAAGCTCGCAATTGCTGCCTTATATCGCCGTGCAAGTCGCGGGGGGCATCGTAGGCGCGGGCATTCTTTATCTCATCGCAAGCGGCAAATCGGATTTCAGTTTGGCTGGCGGATTCGCTTCCAATGGCTATGGCGCGCATTCACCCGGCGGATATTCGCTCACAGCAGGGCTGATCAGCGAGCTCGTCATGACGTTCATGTTTCTGATCGTGATCCTTGGAGCAACTCATCAACGAGCTCCCGTTGGTTTTGCGGGGATTGCGATCGGGCTTGCGTTGACGCTGATTCACTTGATCAGCATTCCAGTCACGAATACATCCGTGAACCCCGCGCGCAGCACCGGACCGGCCCTCTTCGTAGGTGGCTGGGCTTTGCAGCAGCTTTGGCTCTTTTGGATTGCACCGTTGATCGGCGCCGCAGCCGCGGGCTTCCTATATAAAGCCGTGCTGGAAGGGGATCGAACCGAGCCGCCTATTACCGGTCGTTAGGAGACTCGGTGAAGAGCTGTCCTTCGCCAGTGTGACTGTGCGCGAATCTCAACGTCCTGCTCTATTGCCTAGACGCGAGGTGCTCGAACCAATCGATGAGACGGCCTGCTCTCGCGCATCTTCTTTGGCCGGATCCTCCATCGCGCACAGCACCAAGCGGTTTCCTTGACTTCGTACGTCAGCACGAGCCTAACCGCTGAAGCGTAGCGATCTTTCGATCCACGCTGGCTGCGCTACGTACCGATTGCGATAGCTGAATACATGGCAGAGGCTATGACGCCGCCGATCCGAGGATGGAGAAGGAGCCGTCATGAACCTACATCGATGGGGCATAGCCGTTGCGCTGTGCGTTGCAGCGACGACCAGTCCTCTGAGCCCGTTGCTTGCGAAGGATGCGCGCGGTGGAGCACAAGTTCCGACGATCACCTGGGCACCCTGCGGCGAAGAGTTTCCAACTGCCGAGTGCGCTTCGGCAATCGTGCCGCTCGACTATGATCATCCGCACGGTGCGAAGACGACTATTGCCCTTGCGCGAATTCCTGCCGCTGATCCCTCGAACAGAATCGGCAGTGTGTTTCTGAATCCAGGCGGACCTGGCGCTTCAGGCGTCGATCTAGCGCTGTTTGGCTTCGGCGATTTCCTCGCTGCGGCGCTGCAAGGTCGCTTCGATGTAATCGGATTCGATCCTCGCGGAGTCGGCCAATCGACACCTCTACATTGTTTCGACAGTCTGGAGGCATTGGATGCCTACTTCGCCGACGTCCCGCTCTTTCCATATAAGCGCAGTCAGGAGCGGCCGTTCTATCACGTCTATCGCGGGCTCGCCGGGCAGTGCTTCGGCCAAATGCAGCGAGTCATCAAGCACATGAGCACCGCCGACGTAGTGAGAGACCTCGATCTGCTGCGGCAGGCAGTTGGTGATGCTCGCCTGACTTATCTAGGGTTCTCATACGGCTCGTACATTGGTAATACGTACGCGAATGTCTATCCGCACAAGGTCCGCGCACTTGCTATCGATGGTGTTCTGGATCCGCGGCTCTGGTCGCAGAGCCTGCAGATCGTCTCCGATCGCACGGCTACAGCCGAGGAGTTCGAAGAGTTCCTACGGTTATGCGATGAAGCTCGCGAGGAGTGTGCCTTGTATCGTCCAGGTGGAGCTGCAACGAGGTATTGGGCACTCGCTGCGGCCCTGCGCAAGTCTCCGCTCGATCTGGGCGACTTTCTCTATACCTACGATTTTCTCGTAGCTGATACCGTAAGTGCAATGTATGTGCCTGAGTTCTGGGGTGGACCCGATGGTTACGCGGCCTTGTTCGACGCATTGGCACAAGCAGTGCTCGACAGTGCTCCGGCAAGTGACGCAGCGGAGACTCGTCGGGGTATTCAAGAACGCTTGAATGCGGCTCGGCCCACGCGTGCCGACTACGACAATGGTCTCGATGCCTACTATGGCAATCATTGCGCTGACGCGGCCTATCCTGTCTCGTTTGAGGCATACGATGCCGTCGGCGAGTTCGCGGAGCGCGGATCGATCTTCGGTCCTTATTGGTGGTGGGGCAATGCCGCCTGCGCGAAGTGGCCAACTTCATCCGATCGCTACGCTGGGCCTTGGTCTACGCGCACCTCCGCACCGGTACTCGTCGTCGGAAATTTCTTCGATGGTGTGACGGATTATGCGGGCGCAGTGGCAAGCAGCCGTTTGCTCAAGAACAGTCGTTTGCTGAGTTATGCCGGCTGGGGACACACGGCATTCGGCCGCAGCGATTGTGTAACCGAATACGTGATCAACTATTTGTTAGATGGAACGTTGCCGCGCAAGGGAACGATATGTCCCGCGAATCCGAATCCGTTCCTGCCTACGCCGCTCCTGCAACGCGCACGAGTGGCAGGGCCCATGATCGGATTGCCTCCGGCACGGCCGACAAGATAGGTTCAAGTAGCACGGCCCGATATCGCTCGCCTGAAAGGCGATTCACCTTGAATCGCCGAGATGCATATGCGTGACTTCGGTACGATTGACCGTGCGAACCAGGCAGCAGACCCTTTGACTCCGATGGTTGCGATCTTGCTTATCTTGTCCGATTGATCTTGATCCACACGCTGCTGGTCCGAACAGTCGAGCCGACGCCATGGTTGTAAGCATCGATGCACCGACGACATCCCGGCCACCGGCGTCTGAGCCTGTACAGCAGACGCAGATCGCAACGCCTGCCGGACCTTCGCCGCTGCCCGCGGCCTCACGAAACATCCCGTTCCTTCGTCTCTATGTCCATCTTGCACTGACGGCCTTACTGGCATTCGGGGGCTTCACCCTCGTGTTCATCTCGGCTCGCCTGGACAACGGGATCGATATCGGAGTGCTCGTTTTCGTTGCCGGCTCGGTAGGCGCAGTGGTCAATAACTACTATCGACTAGCGAAGATCTCTGCCGACCAGGCAACCGCGCAATCTTCGACGGTTAATAGCGTTGTCATCATCATGCAGTTCTACGTCTCGTTTCTGATATCCGGGGCGTTGGGCGTGGTGATGTACATCCTGTGCCTGTCTAATTTTCTCGACGGAGCTCTATTCCCTGACTTTGAGAGTGCCACCAATGTCTATTCCGGAATCGGAGCGCTTCTCCAAGACGTTCGCCCAGCCACTAACTTGGATGCGGCGAAGGCAATCCTATGGGCATTCCTCGCCGGATTCTCCGAACGATTCATCCCGAACATCTTGGATCGGTTCGTAACACAGGCGCAGAACGAGCAGCACGGCAGAGGCACGTCGGGTTAGAGCACACGTGCACTCGAATGTACGCCGTCATGGATTCCATGCTCAGCGTGCGGGCTGATAGCTAAAGCTTGCGTGCGATCTCTTTGATCTCTGCGGGAGTGTGCTCGCCTGCAAGCGGCGTTCCGGGCATCAGGTATTTGCCCATGCTGAGATTGCCAACGAGCACTGGCTCGTAGCCGATGTCGCGAATCAGGCGCGATGCAACTTCGATAGCTTCAGCATCATCGCCAGCGATCGGCATCCCGATTCGGCCGGATTCTTCATGCGCCGATCCCATGCGAGCGGCGCCGATCGCGTTGAAGGCACGAACGATGCGCGCCCCAGGCAGGAGCTCCGCGGATGCTAACCCCGCACCTCTTTCGCGAGCCCAATTCGCGATATCCCCATCACGGGAAGGAAAGGGGTTGCACGCGTCGATCACGACTTTCCCTTTGAGCTGGCCCGCCAGGCTTTTACCAATCTCGGGTAGAGCGCGATAGGGCACCGCGAGCACAACAACCTCACCAAATTCCGCGGCGTCTCGCGGCGAGCCGGCGCTCGCATTGGCTCCGATCTCATCCGCCAGGACTTTGTCCTGCGCCATGTGACGCGAAGAGAACATCACTTGGTGACCCGCCTTCGCCCAAGCGCGGCCCAGAGCACTGCCCACATTTCCCGATCCGATGATGCCGATCTTGGTCTTCGACTCATCCGCAGCGAGACCGATCCGCGTAAAACTTCCTAACGCCAGCAGCGTGGCGGAAGTCGCGGTTAGGTGCACGAATCGGCGGCGGTTTAACCCAGTGCGCTTTACAGTCATGAGATCGCTCCATGTGACAGTTGCTGGTCACGATATTGCCTGGGTTGCAACGAACAATGTCAGCGGCAACTAAGATTCGCAATCTGAGTTCCAAATCAGCTCGCCGATATAGGCTCATGCGAGTTGATACCAGAGAACCACGTTGCCATTGCCAAATGCTCGTGTCTTCGTGAGCTTCAAGGTCGGCCTGCCCGCGACGCCTTCGAACATCGTGCGTCCGCGTCCGAGCACGGTGGAGGTGACAACGATTTGATACTCATCGATCAAGCGAAGGTCGGTGAGCTGAGCGATGATTTGTCCGCTGCCCATGATGAGCAGATCCGGACCGGACTCCAGCTTCATCTTGTGTACTTCCATAGCAAGGTCCCCTTTGATGAGGCGGGTGTTTTGCCATGAGGCTTTCTCTAAGGTGCGTGAGAAGACGGATTTTCGCATGCGATTCATGGCTGCAGCGACCGTTGGAGCAATCTGCATGGCCTGAGGTGTCGGCCAAAAGCTTGCCATCATGTCGTAGGTCACTCTGCCGAACACGAGCTCCGCGTCTCCGCCCGCATTCTCCGAGGTGAAGTCCGCCCACTCGGCGTCCTGCTTGTGAGCCCAACTCATGTCACCGCTCGCATCAGTGAAGTAACCGTCCAGCGAAACGTTATTGAATACAGTCAGTTTGCGCATGCTTCTGTCCTCAGATTGAGTCGTACTCCCGATCTGCATCATCGATGCGGCAAACATGGATGATGCGAGTAAGAAATCTCTGCGTTTCATTCCTCTCTCCGATCGCAGATCTGCCCGATCTGATCCTTATACGAACGGCAAACGCGAAGATCGACATCGCCTCGATATGACGGCAACCAGTGAGGGAACGAAAGGTGAGTAAAGAACTAAGAGTCAGCGATCACGTTGCGGCGGCGACTTAGAAAGTCACGTTCTGCACTGTTCTGCGTGCTTGCAATGGCCGTATCGTAGGCGAGAGCAGCTTCCGAATCGCGGCCCAGTCGTCGGAGCAGGTCGGCGCGAATGGCGTGGTAGAGGTAGTAGTGCGTGAGTGGGTGGCTTTCGATGATCGATAAAGCGGCCGCTGGACCTTCGAGCTCAGCGACTACGACGGCGCGATTCAAGGCGACGATCGGATTTGGGCCGATGGCAAGCAGTTGGTCGTACATGTTCAGGATCGACTTCCAGTCAGTCGCTCGTACATTCGGCGCGCTGCAATGCACTGCGGCAATCGCCGCTTGAAGCTGGTAAATCCCCGGTTGATTGCGGCGCACGCAGTGTCGAACGATTGCTTGACCTTCATCGATCAGACCTCGATCCCAACGGGTGCGGTCCTGATCCGCTAGCGGTACGAGCTCACCCTGTGCGCCGACGCGCGCAAAGCGACGAGCCTCATTGAGCAGCATGAGCGCCAATAAGCCAAGCACCTCGGGTTCTTGCGGCATGAGATCGGCCAAGAGACGACCTAATCGAATCGCTTCGCCGCACAACTGCTCTCGCACTAGTTGCGGACCTGCGCTTGCCGTGTAGCCTTCATTGAATATCAGATAGATGACAGCGAGCACCGAATGAAGGCGCGCCGGAAGATCGGTTGCCAGTGGGACGCGATACGGAATACCGGCGTCTCGAATTTTGCCCTTTGCGCGGACGAGACGCTGCGCCATCGTTGGCTCCGGTAACAGAAAAGCACGAGCGATCTCAGCTGTTGTGAGTCCACCGATCAATCTCAGTGTGAGCGCCACTTGAGCGTTCATCGCCAAGGCGGGATGGCAGCAGGTGAAGATCAATCGAAGATAGTCATCGCGCATCAGATCTTCGTCATCAGGTGAGCCCAGTGACTCCTGCAACAGCATTGCCTGAGCATGTCTTGCATCACGCGACGCATCTCGGCGATGGCGATCGATCGCACGATTGCGTGCAGTCGTGATGATCCAGCCGGCGGGACTGGGTGGCACGCCCATAGTGGGCCAGCGTTGTACCGCTTCTGCGAAGGCATCTTGGACAGCCTCTTGGGCATCGTCGATGTTGCCGCACACGCGCACTAGAACCGATACGGCGCGGCCGTACTCCTGTTGGAAGACCTGCTCGATCAGATCGAGACTGACCTCGCTGCCCATGCAAAGATCAGCCGGCCGATTCGTGAAGCGGGCGGACTTCGACCGGAAGCGTCACAGCCGCAGCTAGTTTTCGGCCCCATTCTAGAGCTGAGTCGAGATCCGGAGCTTGGATGATCGTGAAGCCGCCCAAGTGCTCCTTACCTTCGATGTATGGACCATCGGTGATTAGCATCTCACCGTTCTTTTCATGCAGCACGGTAGCAGTGCTCGGAGCGTGAAGTCCCCCGGTGAACACGAGGGTCCCTGCGTCCTTCATCTCATCGTGTAGTGCATAGATCCTTTTCATCACGGGTCCTAAGACTTCTGGCGGAGGAGGGGATCCATCGCCCGGTTGATAGATACTCAGTAAGTATTTTTTCATCGATGCTCCATGGATGGGTTGGACTCGAAAGGTCACCTCTTATACGAAGCAGAGACGTTCAAATCGACATGGCACATTGGGATTCATGATCGGGCACCGGCAGTGAGTCGTTAAGTAACGGGGCACTTCGGCGGCGCCTCCCTTATCGAGCGATTTTCGATCGCACTCGCTGCTTGAGCTTGCGCTCCCACGGAGGTACATCACCCAAGTACTCGGTCAGATCATCGATGAACGCTCTCACACGCGGTAGCACGAGACGTCTAGGCGGCATGACCGCGTAAATGGCACTTTCGGGGAGTTCGTATTCGGGTAGCACGATCCGCAGACGTCCAGCCGTTAGATCCTCGCAGATATGCCAAGTGGAATGCAGCGAGATACCCAGCCCCGCCAGTGCGGCATCGCGAACGACTTCGCCCATGTTGGTCTCGATGCGGCCTCGTACTCGCACGGTAATCTGCTTGCCATCGTTCCCGCGAAATATCCAGGTATCGCGCACGCCTTTGTTTCCGAACATCAGCAAACAATCGTGCTCTACGAGATCCTGAGGCCGTTGCGGCGTGCCGCGCTTCTTCAGGTAATCCGGCGAAGCGCATAGGACGCGGCGATTGCTCGCCAGTCGCCGAGCGATCAGATTCGGCGCATCGACTTGGCCAATGCGGATGGCGACGTCGAATCCTTCACCCACCAGGTCTTGTATTTGGTCATTCAAATCCATCGCCAGCTTCAAATTAGGATGACGCGCGAGAAATCCAGGCAATCGCGGCGAGAGATATTGCCGGCCGAAAGCGGCCGGCACGGTCACTCGCAAGGTACCTGCAACGTCGAGCGCACTCTTGCGAAGACCGCTGGTGAGTGCTTCCAGATCCTCGATCAGTGAACGTCCTTGCTCAGCGAGTGCAATACCATCGACGGTGACTCGCAATTGACGTGTCGTGCGATGAAACAGACGCACGCCCAACGCTGCCTCGAGCCGCTTGAGCCTTTGGCTTGCGGCCGCGGCGGAGATATCGAGGCTGCGCGCGGCGCCACTGATCGACCCTAGATCGAGTACGCGCAAAAACAAGCGGAAGTCTTCGATGCGATCCATGGATCTTCAATGAAATGCAAAAACTGATTCTTCAGTGCCGTTCTTTTATCACGCTGCGATAGGCCGTAGTTTTCGCCTCATCGAACCACGTCGTTATTGAGGAGCGTATATGGAATATCGGTATCTCGGAACCTCCGGATTCAAAGTGCCGGCTCTGGGCTTTGGAACCGGTACGTTCGGCGGAAAGGGCCCGCTGTTCAGCGCTTGGGGAAAAACGGATGTCGAGCAGGCGCGAGGTTTGGTGAGCCTGGCCCTCGAAGCAGGTGCGACTTTCTTCGACACGGCGGATGTCTACTCGGACGGCGCATCCGAAGAGATTCTCGGCGCGGCGCTGAAAGGCCGGCGCCAAGAGGCGATCATCTCGAGCAAGATCGGATTGCGAGTCGGCGCTGGGGCAAACGATGCCGGCGCATCGCGGCACCATCTTGTGCGTGGCGTCGAGCAGGCATTGCGACGCCTCGACACCGATTACATCGATTTGCTTCAAATCCATCAGTTCGATGCGATGACTCGCCTCGAGACGATGATGAGCACGCTCGATACTTTGGTGCGTTCGGGTAAGGTCCGATACATCGGTGCATCCAACTTTTCAGGGTGGCAGCTCATGAAGGCGATGGGCATTTCGGCGCACCGGGGACTGGAACCCATCGTTGCTCATCAGACCTACTATTCTCTCTTAGGACGAGACTACGAATGGGAGCTCATGCCGCTCGCACTGGATCAGGGCGTGGGTGCAGTGGTCTGGAGCCCACTCGGCTGGGGAAGGCTCACAGGTAAGATTCGACGCGGCCAGCCATTGCCCGCATTCAGCCGCTTGCACGAAACTCAGAGGTTCGCTCCTCCAGTAGATCAGGAGTTGCTCTATCGAGTGGTCGAGACGCTCGATGAAGTGGCCGAGGAGGTCTCGAAAAGCATTCCGCAAGTGGCGATCAACTGGCTGCTGCGGCGACCGACGGTATCGACGGTCCTCATAGGTGCACGCAATGAAACTCAACTCACGGATAACTTGGGCGCGGTCGGCTGGTCACTGACGCCCGCCCAAGTGGCGAAGCTCGACAAGGCGAGCGAAGTCACACCGCCGTATCCCTACTATCCTTATTGGAATGGCATGTTCGCGGAAAGAAGCCCGGCGCCTGTGCAAGTGCATCGCGTACTCGATTGACGGTAGCAGATCGCGCTCGAACGCCGCCCTTTCGATGGCAGCGGTGTTCTCGTGTCACAAATGGTGCGGGCCCCCTGCAGGATACGACTCCTGCCCATAGTTGGCTCGAGCTTGGTGAGTCTACGGATGCCGAGTGTTACCCTTCGGACTCCACCTTGATTCGTGACGATAACGATGCCATCCAATTCACGCTGTTTCTTGTTTGTGCTGTTCCTTCTTGCATCTCCAACGCTCGTGCAAGCACAGTTCATCGATCAGTTCGATGGACCCAAACTCGAGGGTTGGTTTCAGGTGACGGGCGATGGCACGCCTACGATGCAGATCGAGCAGAAGGAAGGGTTCATACGCTACAAGGTGGATGCAACGACGGATAAGTACGGCGTTTGGTGGACATTCATCAAGCGCGACATCACTGCCTCGTTGGACATGAAAAAACTGGCCGACCCTGCTTACGAATTACGCGTCGAAGCACGTGTGCGCGGCAGCCATGCACCGCGACGCGTTAACTTCATGATCAACACGCAGCGCACGACGAACTATCACGAACACCTGCGCGAGTACGAACTGGCGAACACATCTGATTGGCACACCATCAGCATGACGACGAAGGATTTCGATGCGGTGCCGGGCGATACCGTATTCGTGCAATTCTGCGTGACCGATTGGGGGCCTGGCGAGTACTACGTCGATGTCGACTATTATCGAGCCGACGTCGTCCGCCGCGATCAGGCGAGGCCGGATAAAGGCGAGCCGCTAATCTATCATCCCGATATTCCTGCCCTGACTACGTATACCAATCACCTCGATGTGGCCCACGATAGCGTAATCAATTTGGATTTCCCGCAGGTCAATTTCAACGATTGGCGCGTAGAAGAACGCGATGGATCAGCTCAGGTGCTGACGGTCGCTTCCAATCAATGGATCGTATTGAGATGGGATTTGGCGAAGCAGCGTGGCTCGATGGTCGAGGGCCCGGGCTTGTTGGAGCTCACGACGCACTCCCTTCCGATCGGTGGCAATTACGTCGAAGGCATCGGCAAGGATTTGGGCGAGGAATTCGGCAAAGTCCGCGTGATCGAAATCATCGGCGGCGATGAAAACTGGGATCAGAAGAGCGTGACCTACGAGAGCCTAATGCAGGGACGCAATTACGAAGACGTATTCAATACTCAGATGGCTATCGACCTCGAGCTGGCAGCCAAACCCGGGGAGAAGGCGTACTTCACCTTGCAACGGCCTACGATGCAGCGCCTTCTCGATGGAAGGACCAAAGGACTTCTCATCCGACCGTTAGGCGCTCTAACAGGATCGGTCTACGCCTCCGAGAACAGAAGGGGTGATGGTCCAAAGCTGCACTTCCGGACTATGGCTCAGTAAGAAGGAGCACCAACAATGAGCTTGATTCTCTCGTGGTTGATTCTTTCGCTTGCCGTCTGGGTGACGGACGCATTGCTGCCCGGGTTTCACGTCAAAGGACCGAAAAGCGCGTTATTGGTAGCGGCGATCTTCGGCGTGTTGAACTTCTTGCTGGGCTGGCTGTTGTTCGCCGTGTTCACGGTCGCGACGTTGGGTATTGCGTGGCTCCTGGCCTTCATTACTCGCTGGATCATCAATGCCATTCTGCTGGTACTGACGGATAAGCTGACCGACCATCTGAAGATCGATAGCTTTGGATGGGCATTGGGCGGCGCGTTGATGATGTCCGCGATTGGCACGCTGGGGGAATGGCTGGTGCGTGCAATCTTTTAGATCGTCACTCCTTCGCCGCCTTCAAGTAGTTCACGATTTCCTTGCGCTCTGCTTCGTCTTGAATGCCAGGGTAGGGTTTCATGTTGTTGCCCGGAACGAGAGCATCGGGATTCTCGATGAACTTGTTCAACGTCTCCTCGTTCCAGACGATGCCGGAGTTGCGCATTGCCTGCGAGTACGCTTGGAAGCCGGAGGACGAACCGGCCTTGGCGCCGAAGATGTTGTGGAGCGAAGGTCCGAGCCGATTATCGCCTTCTCGTACTGAATGGCAGGTCCGGCAGCGATTGTTGAAGGTCACCTGACCGGGCTCTGCGGCAAAGCCTTCACCCACCGATCCGATTGTGAGGGCCGATGCCGTGGCCCAGCTGAGGAACACAGTTGCACGACGCATGTTGCACCTCGGTTGAGAGCCGACGCTACTTGAACGTTGAAGGTGCGGCGTAGTTCCCTATCGGAGATCGCCTGAAGTCGTTTATTCCAGAAGCGCCAGCACATTTTCAGGTGGGCGACCCAGAACGGCCTTTCGATCGCTGACCACGATCGGTCGTTCGATGAGTATCGGATGCGCGACCATCGCGTCGATCCACTGTGTGTCCGTCAGCGTTTTGCGCGCGAAGTTCGCCTTGTAGATCTCCTCGCTCTTACGTACCAGCTGCTCAGGCTTCATGTCTAGATACCCAAGTATCTTCTTGAGCTCTGCTGCGCTTGGCGGAGCTTTCAGGTATTCGACCACGCGTGGCTCGATGCCGTGCTCTTGCAGCAGCGCGAGGGTTGCGCGGCTCTTGCTGCATCGTGGATTGTGGTAGATGGTGAACGTGGCCATGGCAAGTTTCCTGCTGCGTTTCATGCACTCGGGAAGCTAGTATCGCGCTCGAGCTATCCGGGTCGCAAAGAGCATCTGAGCTTGCATCGAAGATTCGCGCGTAGTTGACTGCAGTGGTGAATGCGAACATTCAATGCCCTTGCGGATCGAATCTATCGTACCAGGCATGCTGTGCTCGTTTGCATGCGGGTGAATCCGCAACGAGCGCACAAGCATTGATGCGATCGCGCTA
Organism: Steroidobacter sp.; assembly: GCA_025929585.1. Lineage (GTDB taxonomy): Bacteria > Pseudomonadota > Gammaproteobacteria > Steroidobacterales > Steroidobacteraceae > Steroidobacter. The sequence continues at coordinate 35,011 of JAICPY010000006.1, read as the reverse complement.
TTGCGCCTTCGTGATGTGCAACGAACGCTACCTACTCGACACTTGGCACCCGGATACACGCCCGCCATCCTGCGAGTTCGACCGCTTTCAAAAGTGGCTAGGGTTACGAATACTCGACGCTCGCTCGACGAGCGAAACATCCGCAGAGGTGGAGTTCGTCGCACGTTATCGTATCGGGGGTGCTTCAGCCCGGCGCCTGCATGAACGCAGCCGCTTCGTCCTGGAGAGTGGAAGGTGGCTCTATGTGGATGGTGACATCCAAAGCCCCTGATCGACGCCGATACGTGCGTACCGCAGAGCTCAAGTATGATCGCAGCACCTCGTACGGAGTCTCGTAGCATGCACTCGATCCTCTTTGCTCTCGTCGCAACGAGCGCCTTGCTCGCATCGGCATCACATGCGTCCGAAGCCGCCACAATTCGTGTCCTTCGAGCCGGTCGAATGGTCGATGTGAATAGCGGACGCATCTTGGAGAATCAGATCATTGTGATTCGCAACGATCGCATCCAGGCGGTGGGATCGGCTGAAGAGGTGCCGTTGCCGAGTGGCGCGCAGATCATCGATCTCTCCTCGTATACGGTACTGCCCGGCCTGATCGACACCCACACTCACGTGACGGTCGATCCAGAGCTTCCTCCATATCACGCATACGGTTTGTCTTTGCCGCGGGTGGCACTGATTGGCGCTGCCAACGCGCGTAAGACATTGCTCGCCGGGGTGACCACGATTCGAGATGTCGGCGCTGAAGGCTTTACGGATGTTGCGCTTCGAGATGCAATCAATGCGGGCGATGTGCCAGGACCTCGCATGTTCGTCGCAGGTCCTTCGCTTGGCATTACCGGCGGACACTGCGATGACAACATGTTGGCACCCGAGTTCGCACATTCATCCGACGGGGTCGCCGATGGCATCGAGGGTGTTCGTCGCGCGGTTCGGCGCAACGTGAAGTACGGTGCCGATCTGATCAAATACTGCGGAACGGGCGGGGTGTTCTCGAAAGGCACAAAAGTCGGTGGCCAACAATACACGGCAGCGGAAGTGGAGGCATTGGTCGACGAAGCACATATGCACGGACGCAAAGTGGCCGTACATGCGCATGGCGCCGATGGCATCAAAGTCGCGATTCGCGCAGGTGTGGATACCGTTGAACACGCAAGCTTGATCGACGCTGAGGGACTGAAGCTCGCAAAGCAAGCTGGTACCTACTTGTCTATGGATATTTACAATACCGAATATACGCAGCGCGAGGGACCGAAGCGCGGCGAGCTCGAAGAATTCCTGCGCAAAGATCGTGAGATCGCCGAAATTCAGCGCGAGAGTTTTCGCAAAGCGGTGGACCTTGGCATCAAACTAACGATGGGCACGGACACCGGCGTGCATCGCCACGGGGATAGCCCGAAGCAACTCGCGATCATGATTCGCTACGGGATGACTCCCATGCAAGCGATCCAAGCGGCGACTATCAATGGCGCGGATGCATTGGGAATGAAGCACGAGCTAGGCGCGATCGCCGTTGATCAGTATGCGGATCTCATTGCCGTGCGGGGCGACCCGCTCGCAGATATTCGCGTCCTCGAGAACGTGGAGTTCGTGATGAAGGGCGGGGAGGTCTTCAAGTCACAGAGCGCTGTCGAAACTCCCACTGCGCATTGGGGTGGTGAATAGCGGGCCGAATCCAAACGATGGCGTACCTTTGGAGCATTCGGCCGTTTTGGGGATCTGGTTGATAGCTGTGTCAGCCGAACCACAATAGAATGCCGGCCTTTTCGTACGAATGAGCGTCCCCGGCCCGGTTTACTGATGAAGCCCACGATCAATATTGCTGCATACAGATTCCTACCGCTGTCGGACCTGAAGCTGAAGCGAGCGCATCTGCAAGCGCGCTGTAAGGAATGGGATCTCAAAGGCACCATTCTTCTGAGCCCGGAGGGCATCAATCTATTCGTTGCTGGAGATGCGCCGCGCATCGAGTCGTTGCTCGAGGAGTTCCGCAGCTGGCCGGGGCTCGAGGATTTGCAAGCGAAGTACTCGGAAACGGATCATCAGCCGTTTCGTCGCATGCTCGTGCGTTTGAAGAAGGAGATCATTGCGTTCGGTATCGAAGGCATCGAACCGGCGCGCCGGACCTCGCCTAAGTTACCGCCGAAGGAGCTCAAGCGCTGGCTCGACGAAGGGCGCGAGATCACGTTGCTGGATACTCGCAACAACTACGAAGTGAAGCTCGGGACGTTCAAGCACGCATTGCCGATCGGCGTCGATCACTTCCGCGAATTTCCCGAAGCAGTCAGCAAGCTATCGCCGGAGCTCAAAGAACGACCACTGGTCATGTTCTGCACCGGCGGCATTCGCTGCGAGAAGGCTGGTCCCTTCATGGAGAGCGTGGGCTTCAAGAATGTCTTTCAGCTCGAAGGCGGCATTCTCAAGTACTTCGAGGAGTGCGGCGGGGCGCACTATGACGGCGAATGTTTCGTGTTCGATCAGCGGACCGGGCTCGATCCTAGCCTGCATCAGACCCGCTCCGTGCAGTGCTTGAATTGTCGTAGTCCACTGACACCGCAGGAGCAGCAGCACGAGCGATTCGTTCCTGGAAAGAGTTGTCCGTACTGCTTCAAGACGCCGGCTGAGCAGATGGCGGCAACGATTGCTCGTCGCCATCAGGAGATGCGCGAGCTGATCGTACCGCTGCCGGGCAGCGTGCCGCACGATCACTTCAAGCCGATCAACGTGCCCGCCGAGTGCGACGGCCAGAGGTTGATCGATGCACTGAGCCGCGTCGTGCGCCATATTCCTGTCGAAGAATGGGAGCGACGCTGCGCGCACGGCTTGGTTTTGAGCTCAGAAAGAGTACCGGTACCTGCCAACCATATCGTCCGAAGCGGCGAGCGATTCCTGCATAAGCTGCCCAGCGTCATCGAGCCTGACGTCAACATGCGGATCGAGATCCTGCACGAGGATGAAGCGTTGATCGTGTTGAACAAGCCCGCGCCGCTTCCGATGCATGGAGCAGGGCGCTTTTATCGCAACACGCTCAAATACGTTCTCGATGCGCTGTATCGGCCGCAGAAGCCGGCGCCTTCGCACCGATTGGACGCGAACACGACTGGTGTCGTGGTCGTTGCGCGCACCAGACATTTCGCCGGGTTAATTCAGCCTCAGTTCGCGCGTGGCGAAGTTCAAAAGCGCTACTTGGTACGCGTTCAAGGCAATCCCGCGCAGGATGAGTTTGCATGCGACGCTGCGATCAGTGTCGAAGCGCACAAGCTCGGCTCACGAATCGTCGATGAAATCTCAGGTCAGCGAGCACGAACGGAATTCAAGGTTCTGCAGCGTTTTGCAGACGGCACGACGTTATTGGAAGCACGGCCACTGACAGGACGAACGAATCAGATCCGCGTGCATCTGTGGCATCTCGGATTGCCGGTCTGTGGCGATCCGGCGTATTTGATCGGCAATGTTCTCGGAGAAAGTCAGACACTCGATGTGGATGCGGCACCTCTTTGCTTGCATGCGTGGGAGCTCACTTTCACACACCCTGTACAGAATCAAACGATGACATTCACCGCCGAGCCTCCTCGTTGGACCAAGGAAGCGACGCTGAGTTGACTGTCTCATGCGAATGCGGATCTAAGCATTCGCCGGAGCATGGCCGGTACCCTCGATGACGCAGCCGAGGCAGCTAATCTCTCCTGAGCATCATTTAGATAGCAGAAGTGTGACGAAACCGACGTTCGCTCATCGCTAGTCGCCTTCACGATTCGCTCCGGTGTGAAGGCGTAGGCCCGCGCGACAGTGGGCAGGGAATACCATGCGTTTGCGAATACTTTTGTTACTAGCCCTGTTGTTCCTATCGGGCGGTCTGGCGTTCAAATTGCATCTCGATGCACAGCTCCCCGCGACGCAATCAGTTGCCGTCGCAGACCAGAATCCACAGACGGCGCCTCATCTCGCAAAGACGGTCACCACCCCACAGCATTCACGCATTGAAGATGAGATAGGCATTCTGAGCCCATTTGGGCCGCGTCTAGGGCGCATGGCAGACGCGTTTCAGGAAGATCTTGGGATCGATCTTCGAATCGTAACTCTGAACGACGAGCTCGGATCGATCGAGGCGCAATCCGATACGATCTTCGAGCATAAACGGATTGGACTGGATGCCCCCACTGGAGGCGTGCTAATCATCCTCAATCCGAGGCTGAAGCAAGCTCGAATCCAAGTAGGTTACTCTCTGGAGGGGGCGCTCACCGACCTGCACATGGGTCGCATTGCTCGGGATCAGCTTGCACCCTATGCATCGTATGGCGCAGCGGGAATGGCCGTCATGGATGTACTGCACTACCTGCGCGATCACGTCTACGCGGCAGCGGCAATCGGCAATCTCCAGTTGTTCGATCGCTATAAGGATCATCCGACCTATCAGGAATTCGTGTCATACGCATCGAGCGGCGCGGGTGCCAAGAGCTTGTTGTCCTCCGTACCGTTGGACGCCGACTTCAAACGCGAGCTTTCCGCCGCAGAGCGCGAGTCGTACCGACCCTCGAGCGAGGTTGCAGAATCCGTAGCTGCTTTCTTGCGCGCGACCCAAGATTTCGCTGGCGATCCATCTCTCGACCTATTCACCGAAGGATCCCGTCTGATGCGTGCACACTATCCGCTCGCGCCCTTCGAGGAGATCAAGCGTGCGGAGAGAATCGAAGCTTCCATGCCGCTGGAGTACTTGATCCGGGAGGATCGCGCAGTCGTCACGAGCAAGAAGCCAGCGCACGGGTTCCTGCCGATTCTGCTGAGGCGAGACGAAGGAGTATGGCGCGTCGACCTGGTGGAAACGTGGAAGAACCTTTTCTATGACAGAGAAGGAAACTACTACCTACGCAACAACAACACACCCTACGCGTTCGGCTTGGCGCAGTTTGGTCGTGGCGGCTACCACGATATTGCTGGCGGCAGGTTCTTCGATGGATCGATCGAGCAGCTCCTCTCCAAACTGGAAGCTCGGTCGGAAGCGGTGGCCTCTCTGTATCGAGCAGAGATTTGGTTTCGAGACTGTTTCGTTTTTCCTCAAGCTTTCTTGGCGTATGAAGAAGCTCGGCGCGCAGCACCGAAGGATCCGTTGATGTTGCAGCTCTTCGGTGACCGTGCTTCGTACTTGGGGTTTCCTGAGCTCGCTATCGAACTACTGGAAGGCGTCGGCAGTGGTGTGGAGTTGTCCGTGGCCGATGCCTATTACGAGATCGAGGATTTCGAGAATGCACGCCGCTGGGTGCGCAAGGCCCTTGATGAAAACCCATACGACCTTCCAGCGCTGCGCAGAATGCGCACGTTGGCGCAGCGGCTAGGGAACGCAGAAGAGTCCCTGGACGTGACCCAAACCATTGATGCTCTGGAAAACGATGGCTTGCGCCGCGCAGAACCAGTGTGGCTGTTCTTCGATCCAAATGTGCCCAACTTTGAAGCGAGCGGTGTCATCGAAGTGAATGGGACAAAGGTATTCGATCACAGCCATTTTGGAGTCACGCTGCAGAACAGGAGCAATCGCGCGATCGAGATCGAGAGCGTCAAGCTCACCAGCGTGGGGACAGCAGCAGCAAGCGGACTTGGCGATATCAAGGGATACTGGAATTTCCCGCATGGCGAGCATCGGCTTCTCGCCAACCAACATGTGTATTTCAAGAAAGACTGGGGCTTTACGGTCGATACAGGGCATCAACATGTGCGCTATGTGTTTCGCACTTGCTGGCACGGCGTCGGCACGCAAGTGCGCCAATGCCGAACCCAATGGGTGGACACGTTTCCCTGGACGTCACTGCAGGGATCAGTGAAGCAATAGAGTGCGGATCTGTCGTGACCCATTAGTGCGCGCCCAGATGTCCGGCGCGCACTAACTTAGCGCGTCTGACTGCCCAGCCAACTCGCAGCCGCAGTCTATCCGCTACCAAAACAGCGCTATTTCGGCGCATGTATACGTTCGGCGCTTCTGGCATAGCGTTTGCTTCCTCTCTCAGCGCGATCGCCGGCACTTCAGCAATGAAGCCGCCTCTACAAAGAGCATTTCAATAGCTGGCGATCGACGCTCTAGACGTCTCGGGTTTGGGGGATGGCGTGACTGTAAAGAAAGCATCTCTACCGCATCGGTGGTCATGCGTTCTCGCGCGACCGCACATCGTGAACCGAGATCACTAAAGCATCGGTGTTGCTGCAGTAACGTGCCTCGGACACTCACGAGTCCGAAGGAGGCGTTCTGCGTTAGATCCCAACCATAGAGGAATAGAACAGCATGTCTTATTTGGCGCCCTCGGAGTTCGTGACCAAGATGGTCGATGCGGGTGAGTCGAAAATCTTCATGTCCGTGCGCGACACGTTGATTCGCGCATATATGGCTGGAGCGATTCTCGCATTGGCGGCGGTATTTGCCGTCACGGTGACCCAACAGACGGGCGTTCCGATCGTCGGCGCGATCCTGTTTCCAGTCGGAGTCTGTATGCTCTATTTGTTCGGCTTCGATCTGCTGACCGGCGTTCTCGTTTTGTCGCCCCTCGCGCTGATCGACAAACGTCCGGGCGTGACACTCGGCGGCGTCCTGAAGAATTGGGGCCTCGTGTTCACAGGTAATTTTGCAGGCGCGGTCACTGTCGCGGTGATGATGGCGATTGTCTTCACCAACGGATTCTCCAACGAACCCAATGAGGTAGGCAAAGTGATTGCCGGGATCGGCGAAGCGCGAACCATTGGTTACAAAGAATATGGGGCCGCTGGAATGCTTACGCTCTTCATTAGAGGCGTTCTGTGTAATTGGATGGTCTCCGCAGGCGTCGTCGGCGCAATGATCTCGACCACGGTCAGCGGAAAAGTTATCGCGATGTGGATGCCGATCATGTTGTTCTTTGCGATGGCGTTCGAGCACTCCGTTGTCAACATGTTCCTGTTCCCATCCGCTTTGATCATGGGCGGCAATTTTTCCGTAATGGACTATCTGGTGTGGAACGAGATTCCGACGGTAGTCGGCAACCTGGTCGGCGGCCTGGCCTTCACCGGGCTCACGCTATACTCGACGCACTTGAAGACGGCGCCAAAGCGATCGTTCAAATAGCGTCCCGCGGAACCTCGGCCCCTTCGGGCCGAGGTTCTACTCACTAGGAATAGCCCGATGCCCTTGCAGTTGAAAATCTCCTTGGGGCAACACTCCGACAAAGGCCGAAAAGAAACGAATCAAGATTTTTATGGCGCCTACATCCCGAAGGAACCGCAGCTGAGTACCAAAGGCATCGCAATTGCGCTTGCCGATGGCATCAGCAGTAGCAGTGTGAGCCGTATCGCGAGCGAAGCGACCGTGAAGGCGCTGCTGGAGGATTACTACTGCACTTCACAAGCATGGTCCGTCAAGAAGTCCGCCCAGCGGGTATTGATGGCCATCAACTCATGGCTTCACTCGCAAACTCGTCAAAGCCAGTTTCGCTATGACAAGGATCGCGGCTATGTCTGCACGTTGAGTGCCATCGTTTTAAAGTCGACGACTGCGCATCTCTTCCACGTCGGCGATAGCCGCGTGTATCGCTTGCACGAGAATGCGATGGAGCAACTGACGAGCGATCATCGACTCCGGCTATCGCAGGAGGAAAGCTATCTCAGTCGCGCGGTGGGCATCAATCCTCACTTGGAAATCGACTATCGGCAGCTAGGCGTCGATCCGGGCGACATGTTTGTGCTCGCAACGGACGGAGTCTACGAGTTCGCCAACGATCAATTCATTCTCCAGACGATCAGGGACCACTCGAGCGATCTCGATGGCGCGGCAAGGATCATCGTTCAGGAGGCCTATGCACAAGGGAGCAACGACAATCTAACAGTGCAGATTGTCCGGATCGAAGAGGTCCCGACTCAGGACGTGAATGAGTTTCAGCAGCAGCTAAACGAATTGCCTTTTCCGCCCGAGCTAGCGGCGCGAGTGAAGTTCGATGGCTATCAGATCGTTCGAGAGCTGCATTCGAGCAGTCGAAGCCATGTTTATCTCGCGGTCGATGAGGAGAGCTCGAACCGCGTCGTCTTGAAGGTTCCCTCCACGGATTTGCGCGGAGATCCGGCATACCTCGAGCGATTCCTGATGGAAGACTGGATTGCACAGCGCATCAATAGCGCGCACGTCTTGAAAGCATGTGCACAAGGGCGCAAGCGAAACTTTCTCTACACGGTAATGGAGTACATCGAGGGTCAAACCTTGACGCAATGGATGATCGATCATCCGAAGCCTCAGCTCGAAACCGTTCGCGGCATCATCGAGCAACTCGCGAGAGGGCTGCTTGCGTTACATCGCCTCGAAATGCTGCATCAGGATCTGCGCCCCGATAACGTGATGATCGACAGTAGTGGCACGGTTAAGATCATCGATTTCGGGTCCACCTATGTTGCAGGGGTGATGGAGATCGAAAGTGCCACGCAACGCCACAGCTTGTTGGGCACCGCGCAGTACACGGCGCCGGAATATTTCCTCGGCGAGGCGGGGAGCACCCGATCGGATATTTGGTCGCTCGGCGTTATCGCCTATCAGATGCTTTCCGGGAGGTTGCCTTTCGGAGCCGAAGTACCCAAAGCAAGAACGCGAAGCGCTCAACGAAAGCTAACCTATCGCTCAGTGCTCGATGAGAATCGAGAAATCCCTGCTTGGATCGACGAGGTGCTCAGGAAAGCGACTCACCCCGATCCCGAGAAGCGATATCAGGAGCTTTCCGAGTTCATGTATGACCTGCGGCATCCGAATGCAACTTATCTAAGCAAGACTCGTCCACCGATCCTGGAACGCAATCCTGTTGCCTTCTGGAGGGCACTCGCGCTGATATTCCTCCTCGTGATCATCATCATGCTGCTGGCGCGATAGCTGCGGTTGCCCGCGGACGAGAATTCACCCGGTACTCTTCTGGAGCCGCGCCGTGTACCCACGACGCAGCTCGTCTGCTGGCCCAGGACCTAGGCGGTCAGATGCGGTGTGCTTCTCACTTCGGTGTCGTGTCTTACGAATCCGAAGTACGCAGCCACGCCCGCTAGCAACGCATGCAGCCAGATGTCGTGACCGTAAATGGGCACTAAACCGAATGTCGTATTCGTTGCAGGTATGAGCCCGAGGATGGTGAGCACCGCATAAGCGATCGCAACGACCTGCGCGTAGCCACGTGCGGCACTCATACTGCGGGCGGCGATAAGTCCCCAGATTCCGAAAGCAATATGCACGAGATTGTGCAGGACGTTCACCGGGAACAACCCGAGCTCCATTCCGGAGGCGGCCTCGACGGCGAGATTGGGATGATCATGCGGTTGAGTGAGCCCAGGGATGAATCCGCCGATGCCGACAACAAGAAAGATAATTCCGAAGACGCGGGCAAACATGCGTGTGTTCACGGCAGCTCTCCTGCATGGATTCGATCATGGGGAACCTTGAGCTAAATATCCCAGCTCTTTCGTCAGTTCCACTTGGCTTCGACCGAGAAGTGGGTGCCGGGACGACGTACGGCTGCACCGACAAGCAAGTCAAATCCCTACGTAGGAACTGAATGAGGTTCTCATCGGTTGATCAGGCAACCGACGCGTGCGCGCCTGCTCGTTTACTGGCGAACACGCTCTCGCCCCTAACAAGGATTCTTTCGCAGAATCGATCGAAGGAGATTGCTTATGGCCACTCATCCCAGATTTACGTTGTTCGCGTTGCTGACGTTTGTCTCCGCATCATGTGCCTTTGCACAGACGACCACGCCCTCGCAACCCGACGAGACAGCTCCTGAAGCCGCGTCCAGTCCTCATCAGCGACAAACCACTGAGACGGATGCTGCGGAATCGCCGACGACGACGGCTACAGAACCTTCGTCGAGCTCGACACCTCATCAGCGCCAAGCAACGAAGACCGCCGATAAGGCCAAGAGTCATGACCAGATGATGAAGGATTGTGTTTCGAAGGAACGCGCCAAGGATTCCGCGACGACGCAGCAGCAGGCGATGAAGAATTGCTCGAGCCAAATGAAATCGAAAACCGAGATGCCGGCGGGTTGAGCCGACTGAATTTGACGATCCGTGAGTTCTGTCGATCGGAGCGTGAGCCGAAATATCGGCTCACGCTTTCCCGCATTCAAGCTCCGTTTGTCACTCAATCGTGTTACGGCGGTCGCCGTTTGTGAGCGCCCCTTCAAGCCGAGTACGTGAACCTGAGAGCGTAGGGGCATCGCTCAGCGTTTTTCAGGCGTTTCTTCCTCGAAACGGGCGGTGAAACCCGCACTGTGCGGTGCCGATAGGCTATCCTTCACCATTGCGTCATTCGCGCTTACAGGGCGTTCTGGTTATGAGAGACGTACACACTCCGGCGGCGATTCGCTCGACGCTGCAATATATCGTCGGTAGCGATCTCCCAGCCGGGCACAAAGCTACTGTTATCGAGGCGTTGACGGACGCGCTTCGCAAGCAACAATCGGACGATACGCGTCGGCTGCTTGATGACGAAGCTGGCGGCCAGTGGCAATCGCACGAGCTCACCGAGCTTGATTCGCATTTGGAAGGGCAGGTGGCGAAGAGTTGGCAACACGCTGACGAAATCGTCATGCGGATTGCCGGTCAGCTCCATCGCCGTCGCGACGACGTGCGCGAGAAAGCAATCGAACGGGGCTTCGGCACGAGCGTCAACTTTGCACTCGCCAAGGCGAAGGCCGCCGCCGCCACTCACGAACAAGACTGAGCACTGAGATGAGTCCTGAGCAGTGCACGTTTAACGATAGGAATGAACGATGAACCTTGATTTTTTGTACGGCCTGATCGATTTGAGCTTTTGGGGCTACGTGCTCGTCGCGTTCCTGATGGTTCAATTCACTTTCATGGGCATCACGTTGTACTTGCACCGTGATGCGACTCACCGAAGCCTCGACTTGCATCCCGTGCTGCGACACATCTTCCGGTTCTGGTTGTGGATGTCGACCGGCATGCTCACCAGCGAGTGGGTCGCTGTGCACCGCAAGCACCATGCGCGCTGTGAAACAGAAGAAGATCCCCACAGCCCAGTCATCTATGGGTTGAAGAAAGTACTACTCGAAGGTGCGGAGCTTTATAAGGTTGCAGCGTCCGATCCGGAGCTGGTAGCGAAGTATGGTCGCGGCACCCCCGACGATTGGATCGAGCGCAACCTTTACCGTCGTCACCGGCCACTAGGCATCGTGCTGATGGTCGTATTGGACCTCGTGCTATTCGGTGTACCCGGCATCCTCATTATTTCGGCTCAGATGCTTGCGACGCCTTTGATGGCTGCGGGCGTGATCAATGGCCTGGGTCATCACACCGGCTATCGGAACTTCGAATGCCCGGACGCCGCGCGTAACGTGTTTCCTTGGGGCTTGCTGGTTGCCGGCGAGGAATTACATAACAATCACCACGCGTTTCCTTCCTCCGCAAAGTTCTCGTTGCGCAAGTGGGAGTTCGACATGGGTTGGCTTTACATCACCGTGTTCAAGACTCTGGGGCTCGCGAAAGTACGCAAGGTTGCTCCGGAGCTCGCTCGAGTGACAGGTCGCCACGAGATCGATGTGGAAACGTTGCGAGCAGTACTGATCAATCGCATGCACGTGTTGCGAGACTACGCGAAGAACGTGACCGTTCCGGTCTGCCGCGAGCAGCTTCGGGGCGCCGCGGGCAACGGATTGCGTGTAGCTAAACGGCTGCTAGTGCGCGAAAAATTGCTGCTGGATCACAATGCGCAACGCTCATTGAGCGAGTTATTGGCATCCAACGCAACGCTGAAAACGGTCTATGAATTCCGCGAGCGCCTGAACGTACTTTGGAGTGGTGCACATCTTAGTAACGAGCGGCTTCTGCAGCATTTCAAGGCATGGATTGCAGATGCGGAGGCAAGCGGACTGGTCGTCCTTCAGGACTATGCGCGAGCGATGCGCGGCGCCGCCTTGGCGCGAGCTTAATCTGCCACTAAAACTCGCTGGTGACGATGTCAGCGAGTTCTACCTCTATCGCGTCTCGCCGCACTTCGTTACGCGGACACCAGGCTGACGCTGTATAGTGAGGTTGGCTCGCTCTTTTCCTTTTAGCTCCTTTCGTTGCCCGTCTCGCGGGCGGCAGCGCGAGTAAACCGAACTGTTACGAACCGACGTCGGCAGCACGTTTCGCTGTCTGGCTCGCCGCTCGAAAGCACATTTGACGCATCCGCGCTCAAGTGCCGACCTGCGACGATAGGAGATGTTGATGAACAGCAAGCCCGATTTCGACCCTACCGCACTATTCAGAGCAACCCCGGCGGAGAGCCGCGCGGCCGCACAAAGGCTGGAGCAGGAGCGCAATGAAGCGCGTCGGCTGGAGCTCGATGAGCAAACGTCGATTCACAACAACGCTCAACGGCGCATCGGGGTTTGGGAACGCTTGCATGCGTTGCGCTTGCCGGTATCTGCATCGCACCCACTGCTCCTAGTGATCGCGGAGCAGACACATTTGACGCTCGAAGACGTCCTCAACGAACAACAGCGCCGCAAAGATCAGGCGGAGTTATCTCGCGCGTCCGCTTAACGCGTTCGAAATTGCCCGCAACGGACGCGACCTTGTCGGAGCAGTCCACCTAAGCGCGGAATCGTGCTGGGTGGGCGATCGTCACTTGCTTCACACCACCAGATACGGATCGAGCAATCTCTGCATTTCGTAACCCAGCGTTTCAAGTGTCACGGGATCGATGATCCGCTTGCCGCGTCGAAACGCGCCAGTCTGGATCGCACGTGCACCGGCCTCGCTTTCCGGGTTCGCCTTCTGCGTGCGCACCTTTCCGTTTGCCTCGCGTACTAACACCTCGGTCCGATCTGGATCGACAAGCACCCAACCGATTACTTCGCATGTGGCTTTCATTACGGCGTCGCACCCTATTTGCGTTTGATACCACAGTGCTTTGCAACGCCTGTGCCATGTCAGTACAGTAGTAAAATCAATAAGTTATTATTTACTCCTCATGTAGTTAGAAGTGACACTGAGTGTCACCCCGCCGCGTCTCGACGCGGCAGGGCACGAAGCGACTCAAATCGCAGACAGTTGTTACGGCGGGCGGTGGATTGATCTTGTAAGCGGCGGGCAGTCCATAGTCTGCAGTCCGCAGTCCGTAGCCAGAGCAGAAGATATGAGTGAAGGCTTCCAGCCGCTAGTGCTCGTGTCTGGCTGCGGACTACGGACTGTGGACTTATGGACTAACAGAACGGCCTTGTTTTTCGATCGATCCAGCACATCGTTAGGCTCTCTTTGGCTTTCGCGTCACGAGGTTGAAACTTGTTCGCTCTTGCTTTCTTCGGCTACTGCGTCATCGCGGTTCTGTATTTGAATTTCTCCCGCTCCGTCAGTACTAGCGAATGGTGGACCGCGAGCCGCGAACCCGCTGGCTTTGCACCGGACCCCAGAACAACACCCGAAGCCGTCGTCCAGGTTTACGCAGCGAGAACGGTCGGGTGGCGTGGCTATATCGGTGTTCACACTTGGATAGCCGTTAAGCGAGCCGAAGCCCGACAGTTCACCGTCTATGAAGTCATCGGCTATCGCATCCGATCAGGCAACGTCGTCGCGGCCAGCAATCGACATCCGGACGGATACTGGTTTGGCGCGAAGCCTGAATTGCTGAGTGACGTGCGAGGCGAGGGCGTGGACCAACTCATCACCGATATCCAGGCCGGCGTTCGCAGCTATCCCTATGCAGATCGGTATCGAGTCTGGCCGGGTCCGAATTCAAACACCTTTGTCGCCTGGGTATTACGTCATGCGCCGAAACTGCGCGCAGACCTGCCCGCGACCGCCATCGGGAAAGACTATTTGGGTAACCGCGTTTTGATGAGAACCCCAAGCGGCACGGGTCTACAGCTCAACGTCCTTGGATTGATCGGCGTGTTGTTGGGCTGGAGGGAAGGGTTTGAAGTGAATGTGCTCGGCCTGACTTTCGGCATCGATCCTCGTCGCCTCAGCTTGAAGCTGCCGCTGATCGGACGCATCGGCCTCATCGGAAAGCACCTTCCATCGCGACTACAACCGGATGCTTCAGCACCGCCAAAGACGTTGTAGATCGGTTACACCGGCTGTCCGCCGCGTGCAGAAAACGATGCTGAAGTGGCTCCCCGGGCCGGACTCGAACCAGCGACCAACGGATTAACAGTCCGTCGCTCTACCACTGAGCTACCGGGGAACACGTAAGAAGGGGCTCAATCGAAGGGCCGCGATTTTGCTGAGCGCGGCCGAGGGTGTCAAGGAAGGAAGACAGAGAGTCTACAGTCTGCAGTCCACGGTCCGTAGCGAGACAAGAGCCCGAGGCTACGAATTCAAGCGCTCCCCACCGGATTTGTCTTCTTCTCTGGCTACGGATTATGGACTACAGACTGCAGACTCTTTCTCTTCTCTTCCCCTACCACTTGCTCGCGTTTCGCCGGCTCACGCCGACGACGATGCGCTCGACGCGCCAAGTGCTCGTCTCGAGCTGCCTGGCTGCAACGGAAGGAGTCAGGCCGCGACGAGCAACCAGGTTCCAGACCGTTAATGCGTAGGTGGAGGGAGGGCGTTGATTTCTTCTGAACATCGAGGCGAGATGCTGTGCCGACGGCTCCGTGCCGCATCGCTACAGTAGTGGGAGCGGCAAAACATTGCCGCTGGGAGAAGGAGGGACGTGGCAGCAGGCATCCCCTGAAGGAGATTACGCAAAAAAATGGGCTGCCGGTGCAGCCCATTATCAACCGCTTACAGTCTGTTCCTCACGCGGCTTGGGCGGTCTTCAAGACCTTATCCATGCGCCGCAAGGCCTCCTCGAGTGTCTGCATGCTGCACGCGAACGACAAGCGCATGTGGCCGGGCGCTCCAAAGCCGCTGCCTGGGACGACGGCAACACCGCCGTGAACCAACAGATGCTCCGCGAATGAGTTGTCGTCCTTCACGCCCATCAACTTCATCGCTTGCTCGATGTTCGCGAATGCGTAGAACGTTCCGGCACCTGAAAGACACGAGACTCCGGGTAGTTTGTTGAGGCCGGCGACAATGAAGTCGTGGCGCTGCTTGAAATGTTTGTTCATCTCTCGCACGCAATCCTGGCTGCCATTCAATGCGGCGACCGCGGCCTTTTGCGCGATTGAGGAAGCATTGGAAGTGCTCTGACCTTGGATGGTCGCCATTGCAGTCACGAGCTCGACCGGCCCGCCGCAGTAGCCGATGCGCCAGCCTGTCATCGCATACGCCTTCGAAACGCCGTTCGTCGTCACGATGCGCTCGTACAGCTCTGGGCAGACGCTTGCGAGACTGACGAAAGGTTCGTTCGCCCAATAGATGTGCTCATACATATCATCCGTGCAGATCACGATCTTCGGATACTTCATCAGCACTTCGCCAAGCGCGCGCAGCTCGGCTTTCGTATAGGCGGCGCCGGTCGGGTTGCTTGGACTGTTGAGAATGAAGAGGCGCGTCTTCGGAGTAATCGCCGCCTCCAGCTGCGCGGGAGTGATCTTGTAGCCTTGTTCAGGCCCAGCGTAGGGCATGACCGGAATGCCCTCGGCGAGCATCACCATATCCGGATACGAAACCCAATAAGGCGCTGGGATGACGACTTCATCGCCAGAGTCGATGAGCGCAAGAATCAAGTTGAAGATCGTCTGCTTCGCGCCGGTCGAAACTAGAATCTGATTGCGCTTATAGTCCAAGCCATTCTCGCGCTTGAACTTCGCAATGATCGCGTCCTTCAGATCGGCCGTTCCTTCCACCGCTGTGTAGCGTGTGTGGCCTTTGCGAATCGCCTCTACGCCTGCATCGGCAATATGCGTCGGCGTGTCGAAATCCGGCTCGCCCGCGCCCAATCCAATGATGTCTTTGCCTTCCGCTTTGAGCTGGGCCACGCGGCCGGTGAGAGCGACGGTCGGGGAGGGCTTGACGCGCTGGACGCGCTTTGAAACTGGTAGACTCACGAGGGCACCGGTGGAGGAATTTGGACGACGTTCATTCTAGGGAAAAACGCGTTCTGCCTCCACATCCACCGCAAAAAGGGCTGCGATCCGACCGGAACACCAGTGAGACGGCCTGCACCGCGTGGAGTGTTCTCGCTCTGCAACCGAATGGGAATTTCGAATCTCGCCCCCATTCACATGATCACTCCTCACTCTCAAGACCGTCCGCATGTCTGAATCCAATCCAATCCGTTTCGATTTGATCGGAGACTACAAGCCTTCCGGCGATCAGCCCGAGGCGATTGCCAAGCTCGTCGATGGCATCGACTCAGGCTTGACGCACCAAACTCTGCTCGGCGTCACCGGTTCAGGCAAGACGTTCACGATCGCGAACGTCATTCAGAAAATACAGCGTCCGACCATGGTGCTCGCACACAACAAAACGTTGGCGGCGCAGCTCTACGGTGAGTTCAAGGAATTCTTTCCACATAACGCGGTGGAGTATTTCGTCTCGTATTACGACTACTACCAGCCCGAAGCGTACGTGCCCTCATCGGACACCTATATCGAGAAGGATTCCTCGATCAACGAGCACATCGAGCAGATGCGCTTGTCGGCGACCAAAGCGCTGCTCGAGCGATCCGACTCCATCATCGTGGCGACGGTTTCCGCAATCTACGGCCTGGGCGATCCGCAAGCTTATCTGTCGATGGTGCTGCATCTTTCCCGAGGCGATCGGATCGATCAACGCAAGCTCCTGCGCCGCTTGACGGACATGCAATACACACGGAACGAAATGGACCTCACACAAGGAACGTATCGGGTTCGCGGCGATGTCATCGATATCTTCCCGGCGGAATCCGAACGCGAGGCGATCCGCGTGGAGCTCTTCGACGATGAGGTCGACTCGTTGATGCTGTTCGATCCGCTTACCGGCGAAGTGCGGCGCAAAGTACCTCGATTTACGGTATTCCCCTCATCCCACTACGTGACTCCCCGCGATCGTCTGGTCAACGCGGTGGAGGAGATCCGTGAGGAGCTGCATGCGCGACTGATCGAGCTGAAGAATGCCGGCAAGCTGCTCGAAGCACAGCGTCTCGAACAGCGCACGCGCTTCGATATCGAAATGATGCGAGAAGTCGGCTACTGCAATGGCATCGAAAACTATTCGCGGTACTTGTCGGGACGCTCCTCGGGCGAGCCGCCGCCTTGCTTGTTCGACTACCTGCCTGCGAACGCATTACTGGTCGTCGATGAAAGCCATCAAACGATTCCGCAGTTGGGTGCGATGTATCGCGGCGATCGATCGAGGAAGGAAACACTGGTCGAATACGGATTTAGGCTGCCATCCGCACTGGACAATCGTCCGCTGCGTTTTGATGAATGGGAGCGGCTTGCTCCACAGGCCATTTTCGTTTCGGCCACGCCTGGACAATATGAGTTGCAGCGTTCCGGTCAGATCGTCGAGCAACTCGTGCGTCCTACCGGACTGATCGATCCGGAAGTCGAGATCCGTCCCGTACGCACGCAGGTCGATGATGTTCTCTCGGAGATCAAACGCTGTGCCGAGCTCGATGAGCGCGTGCTCATCACAACTTTGACCAAACGCATGTCCGAGGATCTCACTGAATACCTCGAAGAGCACGGCGTGAAGGTCCGCTATCTGCACTCCGACATCGATACGGTCGAGCGCATGGAGATCATTCGCGACCTGCGCCTGGGTAAGTTCGATGTCATCGTCGGCATCAACTTGCTGCGCGAAGGATTGGACATGCCCGAGGTATCGCTGGTCGCAATCCTCGATGCTGACAAGGAAGGCTTCCTGCGCTCGGAGAACTCGCTCATTCAAACGATCGGACGCGCAGCTCGCAACTTGAGCGGACGAGCCATTCTCTACGCAGACCAGATCACCGGATCGATCCAGCGCGCGATCGATGAAACGAATCGTCGACGCGCGAAACAGATCGAGTACAACGAAAAGCACGGCATCACCCCGCGCGGCATCAAGAAAGCCGTCGCGGACATCATGGAAGGCGCGTATTCGGGCAGCGATCGCGGCGGCACATTGAAGATCGCCGAAGGCGGTGTCGACTATTCGAAGCTCACGCCCGAACAGGTGGTGCGCCGTATCAAAAAGCTGGAGCAGGAAATGCTCAAGCACGCCCGAAACCTGGAATTCGAGGAAGCTGCAAAGATCAGGGATGAGGTGCAGAAGCTGAGAAAGGTGGAATTGGGGCTAGCCAGGGTAGGGTGACCGAGAGAAGTGACGCAGTGACGGGGTGACGAAGTGACGACGTCAGAGCGGAGCGGCCCGTTGCGGCGGCGTAAATGGTAGGAAATTCGGGCTCGTCCCGGTTCTGACCCCGTCACTTCGTCACCCCATCACGACCCGATCGGATATCGGGTCCTTGCCTGCGCTCGCAGGCGCCGCTATCCTTGCCCGCCTTTTTCGGCGCGCGCGTAGCTCAGCGGTAGAGCATCACCTTGACATGGTGGGGGTCACAGGTTCGATCCCTGTCGCGCGCACCAATCTTCTTAGAAGCGGCTGGCGGATAGCGGTTAGTTTCAGAATACAGCCCGGTTTGAATCGTGGAGTCGTCCCTGGTTGCCATCTCTTGCTGCCGGTGAGATCTCTCAAGGATCTCTCCTGCTAACCCCTAACCGCTAACCGCCAACCGCTTCCCTCTTTGCCATGCCAGTCATCACTCTGCCCGACGGCAGCCAGCGAACTTATAGCGAAGCAGTCACCACTGCGAAAGTTGCCGCGGACATCGGTCCCGGGCTCGCGAAGGCGGCTGTCGCCGGAAAGGTCGACGGCAAGTTGGTCGATTTATCCGACACCATCGACCGCGATGCTTCGCTGCAAATCATTACGCCGAAGGATCATGAGGGGCTGGAAATCATCCGGCACTCTTTCGCGCACTTGATGGGTCACGCGATCAAGCAGCTTTATCCGAGCGCGAAGATGGTCATCGGCCCGGTGATCGAAGACGGCTTCTATTACGACATCGCTTACGAGCGGCCCTTTACGCCCGATGACATCGAGGCAATCGAAACTCGGATGCGCGAGCTGATTGCAAAGGACTACGACGTCATCAAGCGCATGACGCCCCGCGCAGAAGTCATCGAAACGTTCAAACAACGTGGCGAGGACTACAAGCTGCGGCTCATCGAAGACATGCCCGATGAGAAAGCGATGGGCTTGTATCACCACGAAGAATACGTGGACATGTGCCGTGGCCCGCACGTGCCCAATACCCGTTTCTTGCGCGCTTTCAAACTGACGAAGCTCGCCGGCGCGTATTGGCGTGGCGATTCGCGCAACGAGATGCTGCAGCGAATCTACGGCACCGCATGGGCGGATGAGAAAAGCCTGAAGGCTTATCTCACCCGGATCGAAGAAGCAGATAAGCGAGATCATCGCAAGGTGGGGCGCGCGCTCGATCTGTTTCATATGCAGGAAGAAGCCCCGGGCATGGTCTTCTGGCACGAGAAGGGCTGGCGGCTGTACCAAACCATCACTCAATACATGAGTGAGATCTGGCGGAAGAACGGCTATCGCGAGATTCGCACGCCGCAGCTCGTCGACCGCTCGCTGTGGGAGAAGTCGGGCCACTGGGCGAACTTCCACGAGGACATGTTCATCACGGAGTCCGAGAAGCGGACTTTCGCCGTGAAGCCGATGAACTGCCCATGCCACATTCAGGTGTTCAATCAAGGCGTGAAAAGCTACCGCGACCTCCCGCTCCGGTTGGCGGAATTCGGCTCATGCCATCGCAATGAGGCCTCTGGCGCACTTCATGGGTTGATGCGCGTGCGGTCGTTCGTGCAGGACGATGCTCACATCTTCTGCTTGGAAGATCAGATCGAAGGGGAGGCGACAACCTTTATCGATCTACTACATCAGGTGTACGACGATTTCGGATTCAAAGAGATAAGCTACAAACTTGCGACGCGGCCTAAGGACCGGATCGGCGCGGACGAGGTTTGGGACAAGGCTGAAAAGGCACTCGCCTTGGCGATGGACAGCCGCAAGCTACCGTGGCAGGAGAAGCCAGGCGAGGGAGCGTTCTACGGCCCGAAGATCGAGTTCACCTTGAAAGACTCGATCGGACGGCTATGGCAATGCGGCACTTTGCAGGTCGATTTCTCGATGCCTGGTCGGTTGGATGCTCAATACGTCGCGCAGGATGGCTCCAAACAGGTGCCCGTCATGCTGCATCGGGCCATATTCGGCTCGCTCGAGCGGTTTCTCGGCATCCTCATCGAGGAGCACGCGGGCGCCTTCCCCACTTGGCTCGCGCCGGTGCAGGCTGTTGTGCTCAACATCACCGATAAACAGGCTGACTATGTGCTTGAGGTCACTGAAACCCTGAAAAATCAGGGGCTTCGGGTCGAGTCAGACTTGCGGAATGAAAAGGTCGGCTTTAAGATCCGCGAACACACGCTGCAGCGCGTTCCTTACCTATTGGTAGCTGGCGATCGCGAAGCAGGTTCTCACTCTCTGGCCGTGCGCACGCGCAGTGGCAAAGATCTCGGAGCGATGTCAGTGGAGACGCTCGCCGAGAAACTTGCCCGGGAAGTCGCGAGCCGCGGCCGGACTATTTTGGAGGTATGACGCATCGCTGCTCCCATTAGTAAGCGCATCAGGCGCAATGAAGACATCACATCGCCGCAGTTGCGAGTGATCGACGCCGAGGGCCACCAGGTCGGCGTGATCAGCCGATTCGAAGCACTGCAGATGGCGCAGGCCGCCGAGCTGGATCTCGTCGAGGTCTCGCCGATGGCGGAGCCGCCGGTGTGTCGCATCATGGACTTCGGCAAATTCTTGTTCGAGCAGAACAAGAAGGCGCATGCAGCGAAGCGAAAGCAGAAGCAGATTCAAATTAAGGAAGTGAAATTCCGTCCCGGCACGGAAGAGGGCGACTATCAGGTGAAGTTACGAAACCTGATTCGCTTCCTCCAGGAGGGAGACAAGGCCAAGGTGACCATGAGATTTCGTGGTCGCGAAATGGCGCATCAAGAAGTCGGTCGCGAGCTTCTAGGGCGGGTGCAAAACGATCTGGCGCCGTACGCGCAGGTCGAGCAAAACCCGCTGATGGAAGGGCGGCAGATGGTGATGATGTTCGGACCGAAGAAGAAGTAAGCTCTTGCTTACTCCTTCATGTGAAGGTGTTGAACGTGTAGAGGTGTAGAGGTGTAACGAAAGAGGCGCAGTAGCGCTCCTTGCGATACACGCTTACACGTTACACGTCGTGCACTGCTCGCTGCAGGCGAGCGCTAGTGTGAAGATGTAAGAGGTATAGAGGTGTAAGGGAAAAGGCGCGGTAGCGTTTTCTTGCCATACACGTTTTGCACCTTACACGTCATGCACTTGCTCGCCGCAGGCGAGCAAACAAAAAGTGAGCAACGCATCATAACGACGCGTTGTCCCGCCCGACAGGGTGTACGACGCAGCTCTTCGCTGCGCACGACATTCCTAAAAGGCTATACAAGCAGAGCCAGGAGCTCTTTTATTTATGCCTAAGTTGAAAACCAACCGGGCAGCGGCGAAGCGTTTTCGCAAGACTGCCAACGGATTCAAGCGATCCCAATCCCATCGTCGTCACATCCTCACCAAAAAGCCGAGCAAGCGTAAGCGTCAGCTGCGTGCGCCGAGCATGGTGGCGAAACAAGATCTCGTGCGGATGGAGCAATTGCTCCCCCACGCCAAGTAAGGAGTGACACATGGCACGCGTTAAGAGAGGCGTCATTGCGGGCGCCCGACACAAGAAAATTCTCAAGAAGGCGAAGGGCTACTACAACGCCCGTCGCAAAGTTTTCCGCGCGGCGAAGCAGGCGGTCATCAAGGCCGGCCAATATGCTTATCGCGATCGCAAGACCAACAAGCGCAACATGCGTGCGTTGTGGATCACGCGTATCAACGCCGAAGCACGCGTTCACGGCTTGTCCTACAGCAAGCTGATCGCAGGCTTGAATGCGGCTGGATTGACCATCGATCGCAAGGTACTTGCGGACCTGGCATTTCACGATCCGGCAGCGTTTGGCGTGATTGCGCAGAAGGCGAAAGACAGCTTGCTCAAGGCAGCCGCCTAACCGACCGCTCTGCTGCACTGACCCGAGCCGGTCAGTGCAGCAGATCCACACTACGAGTCGGCGCCGATGAAACCGGCGCCAATGCCTACGCCTTAATTCCCAGCCAAGATGGGAATGCCTGTTCTTAGGTCCGCGCTCGGTTCGCACGAGCTGATCGTCTACACTTGTGCTCGCCATGACTGAATCTGTTCCTGACCTTCATCAGCTCATCGACAGTGTGCGCTCTGAGATCGCTCAGACGGTAAGCATCGATCAACTCGAGCAGATTCGCGTTCGATTGCTAGGCAAGAAAGGCGAGATCACCGCGCAGCTCAAATCGCTGGGCGCGATGGATCCTGAGGCGCGTCGCGCTGCAGGCGCAAAGATCAACGAAGCGAAAGAGGCACTCACGAGTGCACTGGATCTACAACGATCCGCACTGGAAGAACGCAAGCTCGCCGAGCAACTAGCGAGCGATGCAATCGATGTGACGTTGCCGGGTCGAGGACAGACGATCGGCGGTCTGCATCCTGTCACGCGAGTGCGCCGACGCATCGAACAGATTTTTCGTGCCGCGGGATTCACCATCGCCGACGGTCCGGAAATCGAAGACGACTGGCACAACTTCGAAGCCTTGAACATTCCCGCAAATCATCCTGCGCGGGCAATGCACGATACTTTTTACTTTCCCGACGGACGTCTGCTACGGACTCATACATCGCCTGTCCAGGTGCGTGTGATGCAGGCTCAGGAGCCGCCGGTCCGCGTCATCGTTCCCGGTCGCGTTTACCGCAACGACTCGGACATGACGCACACACCGATGTTCCATCAAGTCGAAGGCCTCGTCATCGACGAAGGCATCTCGTTCGCGAACTTGAAGGCCATCCTTCATGGCTTCATGAAGGCGCTGTTCGAGAAGGACGTGAAAATGCGATTGCGCCCGTCCTATTTCCCCTTCACCGAACCTTCTGCGGAAGTAGACATCTCCTGCGTCTCGTGCGGCGGCTCCGGATGTCGCGTTTGCAAAAACACAGGCTGGGTCGAAGTCGCAGGATGCGGCGTCGTTCATCCGAACGTCTTGCGCGCCGTAAACATCGATACAGAACGCTACACGGGCTACGCCTTCGGCATGGGCATCGATCGACTGACCATGCTGCGCTACAACGTCAACGACATCCGCATGTACTTCGAGAACGACTTGAGATTTTTGAGGCAATTCGTATGAGTAAGAGTGAAGCGGTTAGCGGTTGGCGGTTAGCGGTTAGTTCGGAGCCGAATCCGGCAGCGTGGAGCTTCGTTTGTTGTGCGATGGCGAAACGCCATTTTCCTGACTATCCGCTAACCGCTAACCGCTAACCGCTTCTATGAAAGTAAGCCTCAACTGGCTTCGCGAATGGGTCGATACGGGCGATGACGTGCGCGGGCTTGCGCACGCGCTCACGATGGCCGGGCTCGAGATCGAGGGCGTTTATCGCGCGGGTCCGGAATTGAAGGGAATCGTGGTCGGGGAAGTGCTGGCGGTTCAGAAGCATCCGGATGCCGAGAAGCTCAATGTTTGCCGCGTCACCGATGGACACGAAGAGGTTCAGATCGTGTGTGGGGCGGCGAACGTGCGCGCGGGCATGAAAGCTCCGCTTGCAAAGATCGGCGCGATTTTGCCTAACGGCACCGAAATCAAAAAGGCAAAGCTCAGGGGTGTGGAATCCTTTGGAATGCTTTGCTCGGCAAAAGAACTTGGAATCGCCGAGGAATCGAGTGGCCTTTACGACTTACCCAGTGAGTTGCCCCGTGGAGAGGCCTTAGCCACCGCGCTTTCGCTCGACGACACGATCTTCGAGGTCAATCTCACTCCGAATCGCGGCGATTGCATGAGTGTTCTAGGCGTCGCACGGGAAGTGGCCGCTATTCGCAAGCAAACACTGAAGCCCGCGGCACGTCCCGCCATTGCCCCGGCGATTTCCGATAGTTTTCCGATTCGGTTGGAAGCAGCCGCCGGCTGCCCGAAGTTCGTGGGGCGCCTGATCAAAGGTGTGAATGGAAGTA
Organism: Steroidobacter sp.; assembly: GCA_025929585.1. Classification (GTDB taxonomy): domain Bacteria; phylum Pseudomonadota; class Gammaproteobacteria; order Steroidobacterales; family Steroidobacteraceae; genus Steroidobacter. The sequence continues at coordinate 10,985 of JAICPY010000006.1, read as the reverse complement.
CCAAGTCGCCATTCTGGCTGCAGGAACGCCTGCGCCGTGCCGGCCTTCGTCCGATCAACGCGATCGTCGATATCACCAACTACGTGATGCTCGAGTTGGGGCAGCCGATGCATGCGTACGATTCGGCGATGCTCCGGGGCGCGATCGTCGTGCGCTACGCTCGTTCGAATGAAACTTTGAAATTGCTCGATGGCAGGACGATCGAATTGACGCCGGACGTGCTCGTCATTGCCGATGAGACGAAGACCTTAGGGATGGCCGGCGTGATGGGCGGAGAAGATTCAGGCATCAGCGATTCCACCGCCGACATTTTCTTGGAAGTCGCGTATTTCGATCCTGACACTATCGCGGGCCGCGGTCGGCGCTACGGGCTCATCACCGATGCTTCGCAACGCTTCGAACGCGGTGTGGACCCGAAACTGCAAGAGTCCGCAATCGAACGCGCGACACAATTGCTGCTCGAATGCGCTGGCGGCAAGGCAGGTCCGATTCAGGTCGTTCGCACCGAAGGTGCAAGCGGCCGACGCGATGAAATTCGGCTGCGTCACGCGCGAGTGCAGCGCGTGCTCGGAGTGTCGGTTTCGAGCTCTGATGTCGTCGACTGTCTGCAAAGGCTCGGAATAACGCTGCAATCATCCGATCTTCCGCAGAAGAACTCGTCCTGGACCGCGAAGCCGCCGTCATGGCGTTTCGACTTGCGGATCGAAGAGGACTTGATCGAGGAAGTCGCGCGGCTGTACGGCTACGACAACATTCCAGAGATCGATGCACGCGCACCCCAATCGATCGTGAGCTACACCGAAGCGCAGGTTCGCAACGAACGTGCTGCGGACCTGCTGGTCGATCGAGGTTATCAAGAAGCGATTACGTACACGTTCACTGATGCCGAGGCGCAAGCCGCACTCTGCGCAGACGCCGGACTATCGCTGAGCAATCCGATTTCCGCAGAGATGGGCGCAATGCGCGTTTCTTTGTGGCCCGGACTGCTTCAGGCGCTGCGGGAGAATCAACGTCGGCAGCAATCTCGCGTGCGATTGTTCGAAGTCGGGCGTCGCTATGCTTCTGATACCGGCCGCGAAACTGAGGTGATCGCCGGCCTAGCGGCCGGGCGGCGCGTAGTTGAGCAGTGGGCTGTCGAATCCTCAAATGTCGATTTCTTCGATGTGAAGGCAGACATCGAAGCGCTCGTCGCATTGACCGGAACGTCGAGCGAATTTCGATTCGTTCCCGAAATCCATCCAGCGCTACATCCGGGGCAGTCCGCTCGAATCTATCGTTCCGACCAGGCTGTCGGCTGGATTGGCGCGCTCCATCCGCAACACGTGCGTCGTCTCGATTTGACATATCCAGCGATTCTTTTCGAGATCGAGACGAGGACAGGTCTCACCGCGCGCATTCCGCTATATACGGAGATATCCAAATTCCCGGCCATCCGTCGGGATATTGCGGTGATCGTCGATGAATCCGTTCCGGTGGCGTCGCTGAGCGGCGTCATTACGGACTGCGCCGGATCCTTGTTGCAAGACTTGGTGGTGCTGTCTGTCTATCGCGGTCAACAAATCGAGAAAGGTAAGAAGAGCATAGCCTTAGGAATGAATTTACAGGATACTTCACGAACCCTGGCGGACGCCGATGCTGATGCCATCGCGGCGCAGATCATCGAGAGATTGAGCCGACAGCTCAATGCCACGATCCGAGACAAATAAACATGGCACTGACGAAAGCTGAAATTGCGGAAGCCTTGTTCGATCAGCTTGGGCTGAATAAACGCGAAGCACGCGAGCTCGTGGATCTATTCTTCGAGGAGCTGCGAGCATCGCTTTCGACAGGCGAGCAGGTGAAACTTTCCGGTTTCGGCAACTTCGATCTTCGCGACAAGAACCAACGGCCCGGCCGAAATCCGAAAACGGGTGAAGAGATCCCCATCAGCGCACGCCGCGTGGTGACATTCAGGCCGGGACAAAAGCTGAAGGCACGAGTCGAGGCATATGCTGGAACCAGGCAATAACAGCGAACTACCGGCGATTCCGGGTAAACGCTACTTCACTATCGGCGAGGTGAGCGATCTATGTGGCGTAAAGCCGCATGTGCTGCGCTATTGGGAGCAGGAGTTTCCCCAACTCAAACCCGTCAAGCGGCGAGGTAACCGGCGCTACTATCAACGACAGGATGTTCTCGTCATCCGCCAGATTCGCACGCTCCTGTACGAACAGGGTTTCACGATCGGTGGCGCGCGCAATCGCCTCCAAGGCGAAGACGCTCGCGACGATCTGACGCAGGCGCAGCAGATCGTGCGGCAGATTAGGGGAGAGCTCGAGGAGATCTTGAGGATTTTGCGGCGGTAGATCGGCTTCGAGCCAACGGACTGGTGTTCGAGGTGTAATGTGCAGAGGTGTGTGGGAGGAGTCTCATCCCGGCCCTACACGAGTCGACCTCCACACACTGGGTGGCCTTCATGCGCCGCCTCGCATATCATTACCACCTTCATCGAACCGCATCGGTTCATCTTCACATGTCGGGACGTGGCGCAGCCTGGTAGCGCACTTGCATGGGGTGCAAGGGGTCGGAGGTTCGAATCCTCTCGTCCCGACCAATTCACGAGCGTTTAGTTAAGGTCATTGTGGCCACGTCTGTGGCCAATCTCGCCAGTAGCGCGTGAAGCCCCTCCCGCTTACAGCGGGAGTTAACCAAGCTCAATAGATTTTATATCCGTCATCGCGGGGCTTCTTCTTGTCCGCGTCAGATGCTGCCCTCTGCTTCGGAACATAGGTATCGACACCGAGTGGCACCCCTTTCGTCGCCCTTGCGCAGGCGAGGGCCTATCTTGCGCTCGCTTTCCGGATGCGGTCGCGCCTGAGCAACTGCGACGACGGAGCAAAGAACTGGCTGGGCATCACGGCGAGACATAAGGCGAAGACCTCGAGCGGCCTGAGGCGGATCCTGATTCGCAGAGACGAGAAGCGTTTGCACCGCTTGCTCCGAGCCAACAACAAATTCTTCTGCGTGTTGCCGCGGATCTCTTCTCGGGCTCCCCTTAGTGAGCCGCTGCAGACCTTCGTCTATGTTCGCAGCGCTTCGTACGCTACAGCGCTGCCGATCATTCAATGCAAAAAGCAGAAACCTACAATGATCATATCGTTCGACTCTTCCTGCTTGCCGCTGCTGTGTGGGGCATCGTGGGCATGTCGATCGGCGTGTTTGCCGCCGCGCAGCTCGCGTGGCCGGCGCTCAACTTCGATGTTTCTTGGCTGACCTTCAGCCGCATCCGCGCCAATCATACGTTCGGAGTGATCTTCGCCTTCGGCGGCTCGGCGCTGATGGGTACGTGCTACTACGTCGCGCAGCGCACGGGTCACACGCGGCTCGCGTTAGGGCGGCTCGCGATGTTCACGTTCTGGGGCTGGCAGCTCGCGCTGCTTTTGGCTATGGCGACGATGCCGTTCGGCATCACCCAAGCCAAAGAATACGCCGAGCCCGAATGGCTCATCGATCTGCTGATCGCCGTGGTGTGGGTGTCGTTCGGTGTCGTGTTCTTCGCGACGCTCGCACGGCGTCGAATCCGGCATATCTACGTCGCGAATTGGTACTACGGCGCGTTCATCATCGCTGTCGGCCTGCTGCACATCGTCAACAACCTTGCCGTTCCGGTATCGCTGTTCAAGTCCTATCCGATCTACTCCGGCGTCGTCGATGCGATGGTGCAATGGTGGTATGGCCATAACGCTGTCGCATTCTTCCTCACGGCCGGCTTCCTCGGAATGATGTACTACTTCGTGCCTCGCCAAGCGCAACAGCCGCTGTGGAGTTATCGCTTCTCGATCGTGAACTTCTGGGCGCTGATCTCGGTGTACATGTGGGCGGGCTCGCATCATTTGCTGTACAGCGCGTTGCCCGACTGGGTGCAATCCGTCGGCATGGCATTCTCGTTGGTGCTGCTGATGCCGAGCCTCGGCTCGGCGGCGAACGGTCTGCTTACGTTCAACGGTTCATGGGGCAAGCTCAGAACCGATCCTGCCGCGAAATTCATGGTGCTCGCGCTGGTGTTCTACGCCGCTTCTACGTTCGAAGGCTCGATGCTGGCCATCAAGTCGGCAAACTCTCTGTCCCACTACACCGACTGGACTATCGCGCACGTACATTCCGGTTCGATCGGTTGGGTCGCGATGATCACGATCGGCTCGCTGTACGCGATGGCGCCGCGCGCACTGGATCGTCCGGCGATGCATTCGCACGGCGCAATGGAATTGCATTTCTGGTTGCACACCGCAGGGTTGCTGCTGTACGTCGCGGCGATGTGGGCCGCCGGGGTGACCGAAGGACTCATGTGGCGCGCGACGAATCCCGACGGCTCGCTCACTTACAGCTTTCTCGCAAGCCTGATCGCCATCAAACCGTTCTATGTGATCCGTCTTCTCGGCGGGCTGTTCGTTCTTAGCGGCATGGTGGTGATGGCATGGAATCTTTGGCACACGGCTGCGGAGGCGCGTGCCAATCGCATCAAACCGATTCTGGTGCCGATCCCCGAGAAGATTCCTGAGCCGGTCGAGGATCAGATTCCGGCGCCACTGCCGGCACGAGCCTGAGGAAGCTATGCCGCTACGCTACAAACATTTCGAGAAGATCGAGAAGCATGCGGGTCTATTGGGCGTGCTGATCGCGATAATGGTGTCGCTCGGCGGCCTCGCCGAAATCACACCGCTATTCATCAAGGCGCACACGGTGGAGGCGGCGCCTGGCTTCAAGCCTTACGACGCGCTGCGGCTAGCCGGCAAAGATATCTACGTGCGCGAAGGATGCTATCTGTGCCACTCGCAGATGATTCGCAGCCTGCGTTTCGAAACACAGCGCTATGGCAAGCATTCGGTCGCGAGCGAATCGGTCTACGACCGCCCGTTCCAGTGGGGCTCGAAGCGCACTGGACCGGATCTCGCGCGCGTCGGCGGCAAATACTCGGACGCGTGGCAGCGATTGCATCTCGTGAGCCCGCGCTCTGTCGTGCCCGAATCGAACATGCCGAACTATCCGTGGTTGGAGAACGCGCAGATCGACGGCGAAGACATTCGAGCGCGCATGCGCGTGTTGCAGATGCTCGGCGATCCATACAGCGATGAGGAGATCCACGCGGCAGCGGCCGCCGTCGTCGGTAAAACCGAGCTCGACGCGATCGTTGCCTACCTGCAAGGCCTCGGCGCCGCCAATGTGTCGGCCTCGAAGAACGTAGCGGAGCAAGATCATGAGTGACGCGATGAGCTCCGTGTGGGCGAACAGCGTCGGCGTGATGATTCTCGTCTTGATGTTGGTGTTTATCGGAATCTGGCTGTGGGCGTGGCTGCCGTATCACAAGAACAGTTTCGATACCTTGGCGCGCATTCCGATGGATGACGATGCGCCGGATGCAGCCAGCGATGAGGGCAGGGCGCAATGAGCGGGTTCTGGTCGGGCTGGGTGAAGCTCTTGGTGGTGATCAATCTGGGCATCACCTTCTTTCTGTTCATCATGGCGCTGCGGATCAAGATTCCGACGCAAGCCGATGGGACGACCGGCCACGTCTGGGCACACGGTGTGCTGCGCGAGGGCGTACGCAAGTTGCCGCTGTGGTGGGCGCTGTTGTCGGCAGCGATGTTCATCGCCGGATTTATCTATCTCACACTGTATCCCGGGTTCGGCGGATTCAAAGGCGTTCTGGGCTGGACGTCCGCCGAGGAATTGCAGCGCGACGTGCAAGCTAACAACGCGAAGATTGAGGCGGTGCTTCAGCGGCATCGCGGGGAGAGCCTGGAGAAATGGGCCGGCAATACAGCGGCTGTCGAGATAGGCCATCGTCTCTATCTAGACAATTGCGCTGCCTGTCATGGCGGCGAGGCGCTCGGCAATCCAGTGCTGGGCGCGCCTAATCTCATCGATGACGATTGGTTGTACGGCGGCGACCTGCAAAGCATCCTCACCAGCATTCTGGATGGCCGCAACGGCGTCATGCCTGCGTGGGGTACTGCGCTAGGTCGCAAAGGCGTCAACGAAGTGGCGGCTTACGTCGTGAGCCTGAGCGGCGTGAACGCACCTGCAGATTGGGTCGCAGCCGGAAAGACGCGCTACGAGACGATGTGCACTGCTTGTCATGGTATCGAGGGCCGCGGCAATTCGCAGCTCGGCGCGCCGAATCTTACCGACCGAAGCTGGCTCCATGGCGATGACTTCGCGCGCGTCACGGAGACGATCCGGGATGGCCGCACCGGAGTGATGCCGAGTTGGCGCGAGCGATTGAGCGAGGATGAGGTACGGACGATTGCCGCGTGGCTCGTTGCGCAGCGTGTTCCTGCAGGCGGCCGCATTCACCAGAACGGTCATGCGAAACCGACAAGCTGATGAGGACCGCGGCGCACGAGCGTTGGTACAAACTGCCGATTCTGTGGCTCGGTGCTGCGATCTTGCTCACGTCCATCGCCGGCTGTGTACTCATGGTCGTACTCGGCTCGCGATATCCTGACGAGCCGCTGCCGGCCGCCGGCGAGCAACTGCTGAAGATGCCAACGTTTCGCGAGCCGGAATCCCCGCAGTGAACAGGGACGATACTAGCTGCTGGCATTGCGGCGAACCGCTGCCTGCAGCTAATGTCATTCACGCACGCATCGGCGGTGAGTTGCGTCCGATGTGCTGCCAGGGATGTCGCGGCGCCGCCGAATGGATCGAACAGCTCGGCCTGGGTGATTACTACCGGCTGCGCAAACAGCCGGCGCAGAAGCCGGATCCCAATCCCGACACGTACGCAGACCATGCCGCATGGCGGCGACCCGAGATTGCGCGTCATGTGACTCGCAACCTGAGCACGGGCCGCCGCGAAACCATGATGTTGATCGATGGCGTGCGCTGCGCTGCATGCGTGTGGTTGATCGAGCGCGCGCTAGGTAGCATGCCCGGCGTCCTCAGCGTGCAAGTCAACGCTGCCTCGCGCCGCGCGCGCGTGATCTGGCGCGATGCCGAAATCACGTTGCCGCAGATCCTTGCGGTGCTTTCCCGTGCCGGTTACCGCGCGTTGCCCCTCGACGCACGAGCGCTGGACGATGTTCGCCGGCGCGAATCGCGCGATGCTCTGAAGCGATTGCTCGTGGCGGGCTTCGGCGCGATGCAGGCAATGATGTATGCCGCGGTGTTATACCTCGGCGGTACCGATACTCTCGAGCCGACGACGCACGAGTTGTTTCGCTGGCTGGGGTTTCTCGTCGCAACGCCCGTCGTATTTTACTCAGCGCGCCCGTTCTTTGCCGGCGCGCTCCGTTACCTTAGGGCGCATCGGCTCGGTATGGATGTACCGGTCGCGCTTGCCGTCGCGATGATCTATGGCGCGAGCCTGATCGAAGCGCTGAGTGGTGAAGGCCATGTCTACTTCGATTCGGTATCGATGTTCGTGTTCTTCTTGCTCGTCGGACGCTATCTGGAGATGCGTGCGCGTCATCGCGCCGGCGACTTAACGGATGCACTGGCGTGCTTGACGCCACCGTTCGCGCAACGCCGCCGCGATGACGGTGTACTCGAGCGTATCGGCATTCATGAGTTGCAGGTAGGCGACCGAGTGCAGGTGGCCGAAGGCGGCATCGTACCCGCCGATGGCGTGCTGCTCGACGAACGCTGTCGCGTGAACGAAGCGCTGCTCAGCGGCGAATCCGCACCGGTGAACAAGCAGCGTCACGATGCGCTGATCGCGGGCAGCATCCTGATCGATGGCCCGGCGCAGTTGCGCATCGAACGAGTCGGTGCCGACACGACGCTCGCGGGTATTGCAGCGCTGGTAGGGCGTGCGCAGGCGGAACGGCCCCAACTAGCACGCGCCGGCGAGCGCGCTGCGACTCGTTTCGTAGCGCGTGTGCTCGCGTTGACCGCGCTTACTGTTGTTGTGTGGAGTTTTGTCGATCCCGCTCGGGCATTCACGGCTGCGCTCGCCGTGCTGGTAGTGTCCTGCCCGTGTGCGTTCGCACTCGCCATTCCGGCCGCGATCACTCGTGCATTGGCCGTGTTGGCGCGCCGCGGTGTGCTGGTCGTGAAGCCGGATGCCATTGAGGCATTGGCCGCAGCGACCCATGTCGTGTTCGACAAAACGGGCACGCTTACCGAGCCCGAGCTGGCACTCGCCGACATCGAAACCTTCAATGGCGTGTCGCGCGAAGCGGCACTGAAACTTGCGGCATCGATCGCGCGCGAAAGTCATCATCCGGCGGCTCGCGCCATTGCAGGCGCGTGCGCGGACAAGCAACTCGACGCAGCGGTCGATGTGCAATCTCACGCCGGCCTCGGCGTAAGCGCAAAGGCGGGCGGCCGGCAGATGCGATTAGGCCGTGCCGATTTCGCACTCCCACTATTTTCGTCCGAGGATTTGCTCGAGCTTTCGTCTGGGCGACCAGATTGCGATGACGCAGTATTGCTCGCTGACGATGCTGGACCGATTGCTGCGTTCCGCTTGAGCGAGCGGCTGAGGCCAGGTGCGCGCGAGGCAGTCGAGTCGCTGCAGGTCCAGGGATTGAAAATCATCATAGCGAGCGGCGACTCGGCAGGAAAAGTCGCGGATGTTGCCGCACGCCTCGGCCTTGTTGACTGGCATGCCAGGCAGTTACCGAGCGACAAGCTCGCGCTACTCAAGGCGTTGCGTGCCGGAGGCGCGCGCGTCATTGCGGTGGGCGACGGCATCAATGATGCGCCGGTGCTGGCGGGAGCCGATGTGGCGATCGCGCTGGCCGGTGGTGCGGAGTTGGCGCAGGCCAGCAGCGATATCGTGCTAGCGGGTGAGCGGCTCGATACGCTCGCACCCGCGCGTGCGATTGCGCGGCATACTCTGCTCGTCGTGCGACAGAATCAGCGCTGGTCGCTGTTCTACAATCTCGTGGCGATGCCGTTAGCAGCATTGGGTTTCGTACACCCGTGGCTCGCGGCGCTCGGCATGTCGTTCAGCTCGCTGTGCGTGATTCTCAATGCGCTACGCATCGGGCGGCAGGCTGCGGCGCATCTGAGGCCGAGTGGCAACGGCGCACGCGCCGAGCTTCGGGCGGGTGTGGCATGAACATCCTCCTCGTGATGATTCCATTGTCTATCGTGCTGCTCATCGGCGCGGTGGCCGCGTTCTTTTGGGCCGTGAATCACGATCAGTTCGACGATATGGATACGCCGAGCTTGCTGGCGCTGGATGATAATCCTGTCCGGCAGCCCATTGCGGGCGAGGAGCTTCGACGATGACCTATGTGCTCACACTCGGCGCGGCCTGCTTGCTCGGTCTTGCCGCAAGCGGTCATTGCCTAGTGATGTGCGGCGGCATTTCCTCCGCATTGGGGCTTGCGACCGCCAAAGACCGTACCGGTCGTCCTCGTGCAACGCTGTTGAGCTGCTACCAGCTAGGGCGCATCACCTCGTATGCGCTGGCCGGCCTGTTGTTCGCCGGTATTCTTGGCGGAGTCGTCGCGGTGCTGGATATCGAAGCGGTGCGCAGAACCTTGCGTGCGCTATCGGCGCTCGCCTTGCTGCTGGGAGCGCTAGTCGTGTTCGGGCGCGTACGCGATCCGGGCTACGCCATCGGCTTTCGCCTGTGGCCAAAGCTTTCGGCGTTCGGCCGTCGGTTGTTCCCCATCACGAGCGTGCCGCGTGCGTTCGCCTTCGGCATGGTGTGGGGCTGGATGCCATGTGGATTTGTCTATGCCGTGCTGTTGATCGCAACACTTCAGTTAGATGCGGCTCGCGGCGCGATGACCATGGCTGCGTTCGGTCTAGGAACGGCGCCCGCGTTGCTCATCGCCTCGTTCAGTGCACACCGGCTCGCCGGATTCGTTGCGAAACCGACCGCGGGGCATGTTGCGGGATCGCTGTTAGTGATCTGCGCCATACTCACACTGAGCGGCCCTTGGCTGGCGTCCTTGATGTCTGCTTTGCATGATTGGATGCCGCTCGACGAAGCGATGCATCACCATTAGTAAGAGAGAAGCGGATAGAGGATAGGCGATAGGGGATAGTCAGATGAGCGTGAACTAACAGAGTCGCCCCACTTGTATGGATATCGATGATCAGAGATGGGCGCAGCGAGGGCGCTTGCGAACTAACCGCTAACCGCCAATCGCCAACTGCTTCTCTCTTCTCCATCCTGGAACTCTCTGGTTCGATCTTACGTTGCAATGCGACCCTTCCCTGAAAGGGTTACACGATCGTGCGCCGCTCGTGTGATGGCACCATCTCGACTGCGGTAAAATCGTAGTTCACCTGCCAGTTCACTACGCGCAAGGTCATAGGATCAGACCAAAGAAGGAATGCGCCATGGGTTACTCAAAGCGGGCGAGCGGTGCTATGCACCGCCACCTGGTCGCTGCAGCCATTAGCACTTGTCTACTCGCGTCTGGCGCGAGTGTTCACGCGCAATCATCGAGCGCTACGCTGAAGGGTCAAGTCACGACCGGAACTACACCTGCGAGTGGCGCACGCATTACCGCGACGAATACTAAGACTGGCTTCGCGCGCACAGCGCAGATAGGCGAAGGTGGAAACTATGTTCTAGGAGGGCTGCCGCCTGGCACCTATCGGGTCGAGGTGCAAGCAGAAGGCGAAAAAATAGCGCAGCTGGTTACACTCCAAGTCGGTCAAACGGCCAGCCTAGACCTAGGAACTGCACCGGCTCCAGCGGAAGAAACCATCGAATCGGTGGTAGTCGAGGCAAGCCAACTTTTCGAGACCCGCACCTCGGAAATTGCCACCTACGTTTCCACTCGCCAGATCGAAGCGTTGCCCCAAGGCTCACGTAACTTCTTGGCATTTGCCGATACGGTTCCAGGCGTGCAGTTTGTTACCAGCCCCAACGGCGAAACCAGCGAGATTCGCAGTGGGGCACAGGCCGCCAACGGCGTGAACGTATTCATCGACGGAGTGGGACAGAAGAATTACGTGCTGCGAGGAGGTGTCAGCGGGCAGACCTCGACTCGCGGCAACCCATTTCCTCAACTGGGCATTGGCGAGTACAAGGT
>JAICPY010000094.1 GCA_025929585.1 Steroidobacter sp. | reverse complement strand
TTTCCTGTGACCTACCTCTCGACCTGCCAATTCTTGTCACCCGCGAAGTGTGGGCGGATTAACAAATTCGGGTTGTGCGTCGCGCGTCAGTAATACAAGTACTGTTAGCATCTGATTACTCTTAGCGTAGTCAACAAATAGCGTAGTCAACAATTCATCGTGACCGAAGGAACCCCTCGTCAACTGCGAGTTCTGCACATCGTGAGCTCGGGCGGCATCGCAGACGCGATGCAGTCCTCGTTGTTCATGCCGCTGCTGACGCGGCTGCCCAAGCAGCGCGTCAAGTCGCAAGTAATCTCGCTCGCGCCGGGTTGTGTGCGTGCGGCTGTGCTGCGGCAGAACGGAGTCCCGGTCCACGACGTTTCGTTGTCGCGTCGCAAATTCTCCGCCGGCGGATACTCGGCGCTTGTCAAAGCCGTGCATGAGTTTCGCCCCGATGTCATTCAAGCTTGGGGACACACAGCCCAGATCGCTTCAGCGTGGGCTCGCAAGCGCTGCAACTGGAAGCCGAAGCTCATCTGGAGCATTGCCGATACGACGCCACTTTCAAAGCAAGCGGGTTTGATCGATCGTCAAAAGTTGAAGTACGCGGCGAAGGCGTCGAACGGAGTTGATCGCATCGTCTACACATCCGAAGCGGGTGCCGCGCATCACCGCCGAGTCGGCTTTCCTGATGGTGGACACGAGAATATTGCTCCTGGCGCCGATGCTGCTCGCTTCAAGCCGGACTCTGCCGCAAGGATCAAGATTCGTGAGAAGCTCGAGGTGCCGCACGAAGCATTCGTCATCGGCATGGTCGCGCCGTTTCAACCTGAATACGATCATGCAACTTTGTTGAAGGCGGTCGGCGAGCTCATCAAAACAAATCCCAATATATACGTGTTGCTGGCCGGTCACGGCGTGCAGCGCGGTAATGCTCCGTTGATGGCCATGGTCGGGGGCGGGACGCTGGGGACGCGAACGCAATTGCTCGGCGAGTGGTCGGATCTCGCTTCGTTGTTCAACGCTTGCGATCTCGTGTGTTCCAGCGCACTGAACGATTCGGCTCGCATCACGCTCGCTACTGCAATGCTGTGCGGCGTGCCGTGTGTAGCGACCGGAATGGGCGCCCAAGGAGAGCTTATCGGTCAGCATGGCGTTGCCGTTGAGCCAGGCAGTCCCGCCGCATTTATTCGTGGAATCTCCAAGGTATTGCAGATGCCGCAGGACAAGCGTCTGCAGATGGCTCAAGGAGCCCGCAAACACGCACTGCAGAATTTTGTCTATGTGCGTTCGTTGCAGAAGTACCTCGAGCTGTACGGCAACTTGGTTGGTCGTGAAGCGCTGGCGACGAACGCGATCGTCACGCCCAAAGCAGTAGAGGCTCCTGTCGTTGCCGCACCTGTGCCCCCTCCACCGGTGGCGAAGAAGGATCACACTGCAGTGATCGCTGAGCTGTCCGATCCTGATTCCCTGGAGTCAAAGGTCGCGCCCGCGAAGACCGAAGAGCTGCCGAAATGGCGAGTCGAGCAAGAACAGGCACGGGCGGAGCAAGATAATCGCCGATCCGAATCGACCTCGTCGAGCGATGGAGATGTTCTGGAGATTTTTGCGCGGCAGATAGCGAAACCAAGCAACGCTTCGGTCACGCCGATGAGCGAGCGCGCGCGCGGCGTGGCAGACGAGCTCGAAGAGCTATTGCCGCTCGAGGCTTTGACTGGAGTTGTCCCGGCACCGGCACCGGCATCGACTCCCACCCCCGCTACAAAAACGGCTGCGGAACCTTCGCCTGCGGTTGTTGCGCCACCTGCACCGCAACCTGAACCCTTGCCCGTCGATACGACTTCGTCCGCGCTTGATGTCGTCACACAACCAGATGAACTAGCTGCGAAATCCTCCGCCGAAAATACCTGGACGGGCGAGCAAGTGGTCCTCGCGTTGGAGGAACCAACGGCACTCGATGCGCCCCAGGTTTCGCCGGCTGTCGAGCCTGAGCCGAAACAAGAATCGTTGTTCGATTTCGAGCTGATGCCCGATCCGCCGAGCAAAGCAGTGCACGGCTGAATCGGAAGCGGGTCGTGACTCGTGACTAGCGGATAGCAAGATAGGGCTCGGATCCGACGACCCGCGAGTCACGAATCACTAGTCACGAGCGAAGCTAGCTTCAGCCCGCGACGATCGCTCCTGCTTCGGCATCTCCGGCGGAGCGTCGGAAAGCTCCGAATAATTCGCGTCCCATGCCTTGTTCACAGCGGCTCAAGTCAGGGACTGGGCTCGTGCGAGCGTTCAGAACATCGGTTGCAACCTGAGCCTCGAGAATGCCGGTGTAGCTATCCAAGCGAATTACATCGCCATCGCGAATCTTGTCGAGCATGCCACCGGCTATGCATTCGGGTGTCACGTGAATGGCCGCCGGCACCGCACCCGACGCTCCCGACATGCGGCCGTCGGTCACCAGCGCCACTTTGAATCCCTTGCTTTGCAGAGAAGTCAAAGTGGGCGTGAGTTGATGCAGTTCAGGCATGCCGTTCGCACGCGGACCCTGGTAACGCACGACGACAATGCAGTCACGGTCGAGTGCGCCGGACTTGAATGCGCGAATCACATCGCCTTGATCGTCGAATACCGCGGCGGGAGCTTCGACAATGCGATGCTGAGGTTGCACCGCCGAGGTTTTGATCACGGCGCGGCCCAGGTTTCCTTTCAGTAGCTTCAAACCTCCGTCGGCGCCAAACGGATTCGTCATCGGCCGCAGCACGTCGGCATCGCCAGTCACAAGCGGAGCGGCGCGCCATGCGAGTCCTTGATCGGAGAGGAAAGGCTCCTGCGTGTACGCTTCGAGCCCTTGTCCCATGATCGTAGTCGTATCGGGATGTAACAAGCCGGATGAGAGCAGCTCGCGGATCAAGAAACCGGTGCCGCCTGCCGCATGGAAGTGGTTCACGTCGGCAGTTCCGTTCGGATAAATGCGCGCGAGCAGCGGCACGATCTCGGCAAGCTCGCTGAAATCGTCCCAGTTCACGATCATCCCCGCCGCTCTTGCGATAGCGACTAGATGAATCGTGTGATTCGTCGAGCCGCCGGTCGCAAGCAGCGCGACGATGGCGTTGACGATCGCGCGCTCATCGATCGTTTTCGCGAGCGGCAAATAATTCGAACCCAGCGCGGTGATCTTCGCCGCGTGTCGTGCCGCGGCGCTCGTGAGCGCGTCTCTCAGAGCGGTATTCGGCGGCACGAACGCTGCACCGGGTAAATGCAGGCCCATGACTTCCATCAGCATCTGATTGCTGTTCGCTGTGCCGTAGAACGTGCATGTGCCTTGCGAGTGATAACTCTGCGCTTCGGATTCCAGTAACGCATCGCGGCCCACTTTGCCTTCCGCGTAGAGTTGTCGTATGCGGGCTTTTTCTTTGTTCGGAATACCCGAAGGCATCGGGCCGCCGGGGACGAAGACAGTCGGTAAGTGTCCGAACGCGAGTGCGCCCATGAGTAGCCCAGGCACGATTTTGTCGCACACACCCAAACACAGCGTCGCATCGAACATGTTGTGCGAGAGCGCAACGCCCGTCGCCATCGCGATCACATCGCGGCTGAATAACGACAGCTCCATGCCAGGCTGTCCCTGAGTCACACCGTCGCACATCGCTGGCACGCCGCCCGCGAACTGGGCCACAGCGCCGGCTTCACGTGCACCCAATTTCAGCAGTTCCGGATAGTGCTCCAGAGGCCGGTGCGCCGATAGCATGTCGTTATACGATGACACGATGGCGAGATTCGGCCAGCGCGAGGACCTCAGCTTTTCTTTGTCCGCACCATCCATCGCCGCAAATCCATGGGCCAAATTCGTGCACGACAAGCCCGCGCGCGTCACATCCGTTGCGCGTGCGCGCTCCATTCTCTCCAGATATTGCTTGCGATGATCCGCGCTGCGCTCGCGGATTCGCTCCGTGACGCGACGAATACGTTCGTGTAAGGGTGCGGCAGCGTTCAAAATCTTCAACCTCAGCGCTGGTTCGATGGAATCCGAGATTCTAGCAGGCCCTCTACTGCGGGCTGCGAGGCAGGTATTTCAAGTCGCTGTATCCGCACGTGAAACAGTTGTTTGCGGCGCAAAGCTTACAGCGCTAACGTAGCGAGCCCCGGAAAGCTACGCTTTCCTCCTGGGCGCCTCCTTCAGCTAAAGGTTGATCAATGCAGCTTCTTCCAACGTTCGACTTGGTTCTTTTCGGCGGCACCGGCGATTTAGCGATGCGTAAGCTGTTGCCGGCGATGTATTGGCGAGTGACATGCGGACAAGTGACGCCTGAGTCGCGCATCATCGGCGCGGCTCGAGGCGAGCTGACTCGCGAAGATTATCTAGCGCAAGTACGAGCAAGCTGCGAGACCCATTTGGGCGAGGAGTTCGATCCCAAGGTATGGGATGGATTTGCCGAGCGCCTCAGCTATACGAAGATCGATGCAACGGTCGAAGAAGATTTCGCTGGTCTGGCTGCGAAGCTGAAAGGTCGAGAAGATAACGTTCGCGCGTTCTTTCTCTCCACCGCTCCAGATCTGTTTGCGCCCATTTGCGACGGTCTCGCGCGCCACAAGCTCGCGACTTCGAACTCGCGCGTCGTGCTCGAAAAGCCGCTCGGCCACGATCGCGCGTCCTCTGCAGAAATCAACGAACGTGTCGGATCGATTTTCGAGGAGCGGCAGATTTTCCGCATCGATCACTACCTCGGCAAGGAAACCGTGCAGAACCTGCTTGCCTTGCGATTCGGCAATACGTTGTTCGAACCACTGTGGCGGCGCGGACGTGTTCAACACGTGCAGATCACCGTTGCGGAGGATTTGGGTGTGGAACGGCGCGCCGATTTTTACGATCGCACCGGCGCCCTTCGAGACATGGTGCAGAACCATCTGTTGCAGCTCCTATGCATTATCGCGATGGAGCCGCCGGCAACGAGCGATCCGGATGCGATGCGCGATGAAAAGCTCAAGGTGCTAAGAGCGCTACGCCCGCTTGTCGGACGCGACGTATTGGCGAAGGCGGTTCGCGGTCAGTACAAAGCCGGGGCGGCAAAGGGGTTGCCAGTCGTCGGGTATCTACAAGAAAAGGATGTGCCGCCCGACAGCGCCACCGAAACGTTCGTTGCGTTGAAAGTCGAGGTGAATTCTTGGCGCTGGGCCGGCGTGCCATTCTATTTGCGCACCGGTAAACGTTTGCAAGAACGCCAATCCGAAATCGTGATGACCTTCGAAGATGTGCCGCATTCGATCTACGAGCGGCCAGATGAGGCACACGCTTTGAATCGTCTGGTGATTCAGCTGCAGCCAGAGGAAAACATCACCTTGACCGTGCTCGCGAAGAGCCCGGGCGAAGGTATGCGCTTGAAACCAGTGAATTTGAGCCTCGATTTCTCTCAAACCTTCAAGACTCGCAGCCTAGATGCATACGAGCGCCTGCTGACGGATGTCATCAAAGGCAATCTGACGCTGTTCATGCGTCGGGACGAGCTCGATGCCGCCTGGCAATGGATCGATCCGATTCGCGAAGCCTGGCAACAATATGACGAGCGCCCCAAGTCTTACACAGCCGGCAGCTGGGGTCCGGCTGCGGCAAGCTCGTTGATTGGACGTGACGGATTCGCCTGGAGAAATGAGTTGTAGGAGGGAAGGCGATAGGGGGATGGGCGATGGGGGACAGGGAAGACTGAGTTGCGATCTCACATAACGAGGCCGTGCGGCGGATTTGGAGAGTTCTCCGGCGCAATGGAATAAGCTCCTGTGCTTGCGATCCAGGTTTGTACCTCTTGTCCTATCCCCTATCCGCTATCCCCCATCGCCTTCTCCTCTATGTCTTCCTCCTGGGTTCACGAACATCGCTTTCCAGATTCGACGGCTCTCGTCCGCGCTTTATCCGGCGAGCTCAAAGTCGACCTCGAGGAGGCGATAGCGGCACGTGGAGTCGCGAGTTTGGTCGTCTCCGGCGGTAAGACACCCGTGCGCTTGTTCGAACAGCTGAGGACCGAGCAAATAGCTTGGTCGAAGGTCTGGGTGACTCTGGCGGATGAACGATGGGTCGAAACCACTTCCGATGCGAGTAACGAACGACTGGTGCGCGAAAGTTTGCTGATCGGGTCAGCTGCCGCCGCACATTTCGTGGGCCTGAAAAACCCTGCCCCAACGCCCGAAGCAGGCGCGGATTGGGCAACTCGCGCGTTGACGCGAGTACCGCATCCGTACGACGTGGTGATTCTGGGAATGGGTGAGGACGGGCATACGGCCTCGTTGTTTCCGGGCTCGCTAGCCTTGGCACGTGGACTGGATCCCGCTGCCCCAGCGGGGTGTATTGCAGTCAATGCGCTGACGGCCCCGCATGCGCGCATCAGCCTGAATTTGCGATCGCTTCTGGATTCCCGTCGGATCGTCCTTCATTTCGAGGGCCCGTCGAAGTGGGACGTCTATCAGCGCGCACGGTCGCCTGGCCCCACTGCTGAGCTGCCTGTTCGCGGCGTACTGCACCAGAAGGAAGTCCCCGTCGATGTGTTCTGGGCTCCCTGAAGGACGACCCGCGTCCTTCCGTGACTCGTGAATAGTGATTCGCGGGTCGTCAGAAAAAACAACGTCCCGCCTCTTACTCCGATCTGCTTAGGGCCGACACCAGACCTGACGCCGCACCAGCTTCCCGCCTCACGCCCCTCTTTGGCCTGACCTGTCCATTCGAAGCGGGCGGCCGTGTATGCTTCGCCACCTGTTTTGATGCCGGACCGAGACATGCCTTCTGTGCGAACTTCAGCCCCACGATTGATTGCCGATATCGGCGGAACGAATGCGCGCTTCGCGTTGCTCGACAACGAGGAATTTCGCGACGAGCAGGTCCTCGCTTGTGCGGACTATCCAGACCTCGTCAGCGCGATCGAAAGCTATCTGCGCCGCGTCGGCGCGAACGAGGCATCGAGTCGACCGCTGGAAGGCGCGTTCGCGATTGCCGGTCCCGTCACGAGCGATGTGATTCGGATGACCAATCATGTGTGGCAGTTTTCCGCCGCGCAGACACGTCAGCGATTGAAACTAAATCGGCTGATCTTCATGAATGATTTCACCGCGTTGGCGATGGCAGTCCGACATCTGCCCCACAGCGATCTGGAGGCGATCGGGGGCGGGCGTCCCCAACCGAACAGTCCGATCGCATTGCTCGGTCCAGGTACGGGTCTCGGCGTTTCGGGGTTGATTCCAAGCGGCGAACATTGGATTCCTCTACAGGGCGAAGGCGGGCACGTCACACTTTCGGTGATGAACGAGCGCGAGATCGCCGTCCTCAAGCAGCTTCATCAACGTTTCTCGCATGTTTCCGCTGAGCGTGTGTTGTCGGGAGCGGGGCTCGTGAATCTGTACGAGGCACTGTGTGCGGTCGATGGCATCGTTCCTCAGCAGCTGACGCCGCCGGATGTCACTCGACGCGCAATGGAAGGCTCTTGCCGCACTTGCATGGAGGCGATCACCATCTTCTGCGCGTTGCTAGGCACGCTCGCCGGCAATCTAGCGCTGACGCTTGGCGCTTTGGGCGGTGTCTATATCGGCGGCGGCATCGTGCCGCAGCTCGGCCGCTTGTTCGTCAGCTCGCATTTTCGCGACCGGTTCGAAGACAAGGGCCGCTACGCGGAGTATCTCTCCGCCATTCCGACGTACATCATCCATGCCGCGTTACCTGCACTGGTAGGCCTTGCGCACGCGTTCAACGAGCCGGGCCCGAGGTGGGAGGCCGAATGAAAGCCGATGGTCTGCGGTCCGCGGTCTGCGGCTAGAAAGGAATGCGGCGGCCCTGCTTCGGACCACAAGCTTAAGCTCGCGAAACGCTCGATCTAATCCGCCGCAGGCGTAAGCCACCGGGCTACGGTGTAACCGATCGCAGCGCCGACGCTGCTCGTTAGAAAGAGGTGGATGAACGTGGCGTTCAGCCCTTCGATTTCTCCTGCGCTCTGCGCCGCGAACGCGCGAACCCATTCGGCGGTGTCGAAGTAGATTGCCATTGAGAGTGCGATCGCGATGCCGGCAAGTACGCCGGGCAGAATCGTACCGAGCGTACGTCGCCAATTGCGCGAGAGTTCTCTAAGCTCGGCTTGAACTTCGGCTTGCACGCGCTGACGCGCTTGTACTCGCCGCGCATCGCTCGTGGCATCGATCTGCGCGAGTACGCGCGCATCGAAAGTATCGTCGAGCGCAATCGGGGGTGCGGCGCTGCTCAGCGCCGTGTCGAGTGTTTCGAATTCGAGCAAGTGTTGCTGGCAGGTATCGCATTCGCGTAGATGCGATTCGATCAGGGTCTGCTCGCCCGCTTCGATGTCACCATCGAGCCAGTCTTGCAGGCGATCGTTCCATTCCAGATCGTGTTCCGGGTTTCTCATGCGTCTCACGCAGATTCGGTTTCGGCTGCGGTTTCCCGTGTCAATTCAATGAGGCGCTTGCGCGCGCGATGCAGCAGTGCCTTGACCGTGCCCAATGGCAATCCGAGGCTCTCTGCCGTCTGCTCGTATGACTTGTCCTCCATATAGAACAACGTCACGGCCTGGCGGTATCGTTCCGGCAACTTATCCAATACCTGCGTCACGCTCACGGTAGCCGAGTCATCCTGATCCGGAGCTGAGAGAGCCGCAACTTCTGCATTGTAGTCGTCCTGATCCTGGTCGATGGAGACTGTGGGCTTGCGTTTACGAAGCTCCGACAGGCAAGCGTTCTTCGAAATGGCATAGATCCAGGTCGAAAGGGCCGCTTGTGCCCCATAACCGGGCAGGGCACGCCAGACTCTCAGAAAAATATCCTGAGTGACATCCTCGGCCAGTGCTCGATCTCGTAACATACTGATACAAAGGCGAAAAACTTTATCCCGGTAGCGCGGCAGCAGCAACGCCAGTGCCTCGCGGTACTGCTTGGCGTGCAGGCGCTCATGCACATCTGCGTCTGCCTGGGTAGCGGTGGCCGCTTGCGTCATGGGTTGAGACGTTGCTGGGAAGAGGAAGGTTGCGGTGGGATAACTTTAGCAAGGGTGAGGTCGGCGCGGTCCGTAGTGAACCGCAGCTCACCGGTGAAACTATGTGACTGACCGAGCGCAACCTTATTGGTATTGCCGGCGTATCAAAACGCACTAGCGTAGGGGCCTGCTGGCCCGAGGAATTCAAATGTTGGCCGAGCTCATTCCGTTATTCGGTATCGTCTTTGCGATCGGACTGCCAGTGTCGATTCCGATCATTCTTGCAGTGCTGAACTACCGCAAGCGCCGGCGCTTGATGGAGTTGCATCACACCGAGCGCATGGCCGCCATCGAGCGGGGTATGGAATTGCCGCCTTTGCCGCTGGATATCATTGACGGACGTAGTGGAAGACGCCGACGCACTTCGCTGTTGCCCGGTCTCGTTTGGCTGTTCGTCGGTCTCGCATTGCTGATCAGCATGCAGTCCATTGGCGAACAAGAAGCCGTTTTCGGTTTGATTCCGACCGGAGTCGGGCTTGCTTACCTCATCTATTACTTCGTCGAGGGGCGCAAACTCGAAGCCAAGCAGATGGAGGAGGAGAGCGCGTTGCGCGCGAAAGAACGCGAGATCTCAGCGTTGTGAAGTCTCGATAAGGCTGCATCGCTGTAAAAAGTCGCCGACTCCCATTACACGTTCCACGGTGCAGGCGTAAAATGAACGGATGGAGTTCATCGCACAGACAGAAGACGGACGCACAGTCCGATACATAGACGGCAAACGCTACCTTTGGCTCGCATCGCTGAGCGGGCCGTTGATTCCGATGCTGACTGTTGCCGCTTACTTCTTGGCGGGTCGACAACCGGCGGTGCTCACGTTTCCGCTCATCTACATCTTCGTCATCATTCCGATCTTGGATGTCTTCTTTGGCGAGGATCAGCACAATCCTCCCGAAGAGGTCGTGCCGCTCATGGCGGAGGATCAGTACTACCGCGTGCTTTTGTACGTGGGGCTCGTGCTGCTGTACGCGCAGTTTTTCGTCGTTGCCTGGTTCATCGGAACGCACTCCTTGCCGTGGTGGGCGTACTTGACCTTGACGCTCGGCACCGGATTCACAAGTGCATTGGCAATTCTCGTTGGCCACGAGCTCGGCCACAAGAACAGCGTCCTCGATCGGATCGCCGCACAAATCGCCACCGGACTGGTCGGCTACGGACATTTCCGCATCGAACACAATCGCGGTCATCACGTGAGTGTCGCGACGCCCGAGGATTGCGTCAGCGCCCGCATGGGCGAAAGCATCTACCGCTTTGCGGCGCGTGAGATTCCGGGTGCAGTGCGTCGCGGCTGGATCCTCGAGAAGGAGCGGCTCGAGAGATTAGGCAAGAGCGCATGGTCGTTGCAGAACGAGATCTTGCTATCGTGGGCCTTGACCGCAGCGATTGCGATTTCGCTCGTCGCAACGTTCGGGCTCGTGCTCGTGCCGTTTCTGATCATCCACTATGTCTACGCTTGGTACGGGCTCACCCAGGCAAATTACGTGGAGCACTACGGGTTGCTCCGGCAGATGCTGCCCAACGGCCGCTACGAACCGACGCAGCCGCGACACTCATGGAATACGAACCACAAGTACTCCAACTTGATCTCCTTCCATCTGCAGCGTCATTCCGATCATCATGCGCACGCATCGCGCCCTTACCAGGCTTTGCGTGATTTTCCCGAACTACCGCAGTTGCCCAGCGGTTACCCGGGTTGCTTCGGTCTCGCTGCGATTCCTCCGCTGTGGTTCAAAGTCATGGACCGCCGGCTCCTGGCTTGGGCGGACAACGACATCACGAAAATCAATGTCGACCCAAGCAGACGTGAGAAGCTGTACCGAAAGTACGGACAGCCTGATTACATCCAAGATCGCTCAGATGTGCATGAGGTCGTGTTGACGCAGGACATGCGAGCCGGCTGATCCGAGTTCGCTGGCAGTGGGCGTACGTTGCCCATTCACTCCCTTGAGCCGTCGCGTTACCCTGCATCGTTCGGCCACTTCGAGGGAGACGCATGCCAGCAGCAATGTTCGTGAACATCGATGTCGATGACCTTAACAAGGGCATCAACTTCTACTGCGAAGGACTCGGTCTAACGATCGGCCGCCGCTTCGGCACCGATGCCGTCGAGCTTCTGGGCGCCACCTCGCCAATCTTTCTAGTCGTCAAACCAAACGGCAGCGTCGCGTCCGCCACGAGCCGGCACCTGCGCTCCTATGCTCGCCATTGGACCCCCATTCATCTGGATTTCATCGTCGATAACATCGAAGGCGCTCTGGACCGCGCACGCAACGCCGGTGCTCGCCTCGAAGGTCCGGTCAAGGCAAACACCTGGGGCAAGATCGCAATGCTTGCCGATCCCTTCGGCCACGGGATCTGTCTGATCGAGCTCATCGGTCGCGGATATGATGCGATAGCCACCTAGCGGTGGCGTGTAAGCGTGTCGGGTGTAAAGGTGTAAAGTTAAGATCGCTTCGCGATGGCGCCGAGTGTCTTTTCTGACCTTACACGTTTTTCACTTTGCACCTTACACGTCTTGGTCATGCCCCTCGTCTGTTGGAAATGCGGAGCTTCACTTGCCGCGCTGAGTCTGCCGCTGCAGCGACTCGACGAATGCAAGCAATGCAATGCCGAGCTGCATGTCTGCAAACTATGCGAGTGGTATGACACTTCGGTTGCGAAGCACTGCCGCGAACCGATCGCCGAAGAAGTCAAAGACAAAGAGCGAGCAAATTTCTGCGACTACTACAAGCCGCGCCCAGATGCGTATTCGAACGTCAGCCAAACCGCTGCTGACAAAGCGAAATCCGAGCTCGAGGGGCTCTTCGGCGGATCGAAATCAACCCCCGGCACGCCCGAACCTTCCGCTGCCGAACGCGCTCGCGCAGAACTGGAAGCGATGTTCAAGAAGAAGTGAAGAGATCTTCGCGCTTAGGGCGCTTACGGTGCGGGAGCAGGCAAACAGGCAACGATGAAGATTTATCTCGCAAAGACGCAGAGTTCGCAGAGGGAGACCCGATAAGACAGATCCATGTATCCCTCCGCCGCTGCGAGAGATTCCTGCGGAACGCGAACGTGCACTGTGCTTCGAGATGAGCATTCTTCATAAGTTCTTCTTCTGACCTCCGCGGACTTCGCCTGACCCCTCTTGGTGCGGGCGGACGCAGATGCTCAACCAGAGTTCCAAACTTCGGCGGCGATCTTGTACGAGCGCACGCGGGCCGCGTGATCGTAAATCATCGATGCGATCATCAGCTCATCAGGTTGCGTACGCGAGACGAAATCGTGCATCTGCTGCTTCACTGTAGCCGGGGAGCCCACGGCGGAGCAGGAAAGAACTTCATCGAGCATCAGCTTCTCGTGCGCGGCAAGATGGTTTTCGTATCCGGCAATGGGCGGTTGCAACGTCGTCGGGCGGCCGCTTCGCAGATTGACGAAGGCCTGCTGCATCGATGTCACCAGGATGCGAGCTTCTGCGTCGGTTTCCGCTGCGAACACGTTGAAGCCGAGCATCACATAGGGTTGGGCGCATTGCTTCGAGGGTTTGAACCGCGCGCGATATAGCTCCATCGCGTGAAACATTGCACCCGGTGCGAAGTGAGAAGCGAACGCATACGGCAGGCCGAGGGCGGCTGCTACTTGAGCCCCGAACAAGCTTGATCCCAGGATCCAAATTGGCACGTTGAGGCCGGCACCTGGCACGGCGCGAATCGCGGAGCTCGCCGCGTCGCCTTCGAAATAACCCATCAGCTCCAAGACGTCCTGCGGAAATTGCTCCGGATCGCTGGTGAGATTGCGTCTAAGTGCTCGCGCGGTGGCGTGATCCGATCCGGGTGCTCGACCCAAACCCAGATCGATCCGTCCCGGATACAGCGATTCGAGCGTGCCGAATTGTTCTGCGATCACCAACGGTGAGTGGTTCGGCAACATGATTCCGCCAGCCCCGACGCGCATCTTCGACGTTCCGCCCGCCACATGGGAAATCAGGATGGACGTCGCCGCGCTCGCTATTCCCGGCATGCCGTGGTGCTCCGCAAGCCAGAAGCGCAGATAACCTAAGCGTTCCGCGTGCTGCGCTAGATCCAAGGAGTTGCGAAAGGATTGCGCGGCATCGCTTCCAGCCGTGATCGGTGCGAGGTCGAGGACCGAGAGAGGGATTTGAGCAGGCATGTGAGAGGCGAGGGTGAGGGGCCGAGATGACGGGGTGACGCAGTGTCGAGGTGACGAACTCCGAGGAACGAGGTCCCAAGTACGACCGGTTCTATAACTCCTGCCTCGCGTGATGGTTCAGTTCACATGGCTCAACGTTGCGGTGCGAGCTGGTATTCGAATTCGTAGAAGTGTTTGCCCTCGATGATGTTGATCTTCATGGTGCCCGATAATCCTTGGAGTTCGCCGGTGCCGGAATCGGGTACGACCTGGATCGTGAGCTCTTGGGCGCCACGGGTCATCGTGCCTTTGTGGGCAAGCGCGAAGGATCCACGGTGGCCGTGCAAGGTGCCGGTGACGCGTTCGATCGCGACGTAGGCGGCCGATCCCTTCAGGTCGGTCATGGCCGTGAGCATCGTGCCTTTGCCAACTGCTTCCAGATCGCCATGAAACTGTTTGTCGAGCTTCATGCGCCCAAGCGTCGAGTCTTCGGCTCTGTTCGGCTCCTCTTCGGGAGTTATTTTGACGTCGAAGGGTCCTGTGGCGGTTTGCATCGGAATCTCCGTGTGTTGCTCAGCGCCGAGAACGTTACTTGCCGAGCCGAACGCAGCAATCAGAACGCAGAGGCTGATGACCAATCGAGCCGAACGAGATCGTAAGCTGACTGTATGTGGCATGCGACACCGGTGATGAAGAAGCAGCGGGTCGTGGGTAGTGAAGAGGTCCAAGATATCGCTGCCGTTGCGTTCTGGCTACCCGCGAGTCACGAATCCCGAATCATGCCCTGGAATGTTACTTCGTTCGCTAGCCGCACACCCGCGTGCCACGCCTTCTTGCACCTTGACCTGCACACTCTTGCGCGGCACGATTCGGCAGCTCTTCGGATCGGGTACTCATGTCGACTCGAAAAGGTTCGGCGCGCAATCTTTCCGATGAACAGGCGGCGAATCATTCGCCGCTCTGGTGGCTTTATCTTCTCGGATGCCAGGACGGACGCACATATGCCGGGATTGCGCTCGACGTTGAAGCGCGCTTCAACGTCCACTTGTCCGGCAAAGGTGCGCGCTTCACTCGATCCAATCCGCCGGTGAAAGTGCTTGCCGCTCAATCCTTCGCGACGAAATCCGAAGCGCTGAAAGCGGAGATCGCGTTGAAGAAACTTGATCGCGTCGCAAGACTGCAGTGGGCTCGACGTTGGACGCGCGAAGATGAAAAATAATCCTGAGAGAGTTCTGCATCGCGCGCTCACTCCCGCTACACTTCGCCGTTGTGTGCGGCGCTCAAAGATCGCCAAGAATCCCCATGCGAAAAGATCGATCGATTGATGAATAAAGCCGAGACTCAGCGCGAGTCCGCCTTCGAAATTCGTTTCGGTCAGGTTGGTCTGGCACAGGTTCGCGTCCGCACCACAAACCCAAGCACGATTCACGATGAACTGGCGGCCCGGCTCGCCGCTGCTCCGCAGCTTTTCGAGCGAACCGCAGCCTGCCTCGATTTAGGCGGACTCGAGAAAGAGCCCGAAGCCGTGCAAGTGCGTGCACTGATCGATGCGATTCGACGTGCAGGCATGATGCCGGTAGGTCTGGCTCATGGCACGGCGACTGTCGAATCGATCGCTCGAACACTGGATCTTCCGGTTCTCACGCAGTTTCGAGTTCAAGCCAAGCTTGGGCATCTTGCGTCCCCACCGAAGGAAGCGGCAGCGCCGAAGCCCGCACCTGCTCCCGTCGCGGAGCCCGAAGGGTTCAATACGCCGACGCTGATGCACCACCATCCGGTGCGTTCCGGGCAGCAACTCTATGCCCGCCACCGCGACCTGATCGTGACGACCGCCGTAGGTGCAGGCGCGGAGGTCATCGCGGACGGCTGCGTACATATATATGGAGCGTTGCGCGGTCGTGCGGTGGCGGGAGCCCGGGGCGAAGTCACCGCACGAGTGTTCTGCCAAGAATTTCAGGCCGAGCTCGTCTCGATTGCCGGCGTATTTCGAGTATTCGAAACGATTCCACCGGAGCTTGCGGGTAAGCCCGTGCAAGCCTGGCTCGATGGCGAGGATCTGCGGTTTGGGAGGATCGGAGCATGACAGACGAAGCATCGATTTCGCTGGTCGCTGATGCGCAGCCAGCTGCAGTAGAAGAACCAGCCGCTTCAAACAAGGTAGCTCAACCATCTTTTCGGGAGAGAGTTTTGACTGAGATCATCGTCGTTACTTCGGGCAAGGGAGGCGTCGGGAAGACGACGACGTCTGCCAGTCTGGCCTGTGGTCTTGCCAAGCGTGGCAAGAAAGTGGCCGTGATCGACTTCGACATCGGCCTGCGCAACCTGGATCTGATCATGGGATGCGAGCGGCGCGTCGTGTATGACTTCGTCAATGTCATTCATGGCGATTGCACGTTGAAGCAGGCCCTCATCAAAGACAAACGCCTCGACACGCTGTTTGTCTTGGCGGCTTCTCAGACGCGCGATAAGGACGCCTTGTCGACCGAAGGTGTCCGCAAGGTGTTGGATGACCTGATCGCCGATGGGTTCGAGTACATCATTTGTGACTCGCCCGCCGGCATCGAGAAAGGCGCCCACCTCGCGATGTACTACGCCGATCGTGCAATCGTCGTCGTCAATCCGGAAGTCTCTTCGGTGCGCGACTCCGATCGCATTCTCGGGTTGTTGTCCAGCAAGACTCAGTTGGCGGAAAAGGGCGAGGCCAAGGTCAAGGAACACCTCTTGCTCACCCGTTACAACCCGCGTCGCGTGACGACGGGCGAGATGATGAGCGTCGAGGACGTCAAAGAGATCTTGGGAATCGATGTGATCGGTGTGATCCCGGAATCTCCAGACGTGCTATCGGCCTCGAACGCCGGTACTCCGGTCATTCTGGCCAGCGATAGCGACGTCGCCGATGCATACGAAGACGCGGTATCGCGGCTTCTGGGTGAAACGCTGCCGATGCGCTTCGTCGTCGAACCGAAGAAGGGCCTGCTCGCCCGCATGTTCGGGAGTTAATAAATGGGCCTACTAGCATTTTTTCGCCGCCAGCCGGCCACTGCCAATGTGGCCAAAGAGCGCCTGCGAATCATCGTCGCCCAGGAACGTACCGCGCGCGGTGGGCCGGACTATCTGCCCACGTTGCGTCGGGAGTTGTTCGAGGTGATTCGCAAGTACATCAACGTCGATCCCGACGCGATCCAAGTCCACCTCGAAAAAGAGGATGGCCATGAAGTGCTCGAGCTGTCGGTCGCGTTGCCAGAGAAGAAGGCCACCGTGGCGGGATGAAGAGTGACGGTGACGGATTGACGAAGGCAGAGCTGAGTCTCATCTGACGTCTTCGCGCCGTCGCCTGGTCACAGCGTTCGCGCTATGAGAACGATCGCCGTCGACATGGATGGAGTGCTGGCCGATGTGCTGGCGCTGTTTCTGGATTTGGATGCTCGCGATTTCGGACGTCGCAAGACACTGGAAGAAATCGAAGGCGTGCCCGAGCTACAAGCGTTCGCTCGCATCCACGAATATCTGCATACGGATGGCTTCTTTCGAAACCCATCCGTGATCGCCGACAGCCAAGACGTGCTGTATCGGCTGAATCAGAGCTACAACGTCTACATCGTTTCCGCCGCCACCGAGTACCCAAAGAGCCTGACCGACAAACAGGCGTGGTTGAACGAACACTTCCCGTTCATCACATGGCAGCAAATCGTCTTCTGCGGTTCGAAGCAGATCATCCGCGCGGATCTGATGATCGACGATCACCTCAAGAACTTGGACTTCTTTCCCGGCGAGACCTACCTGTTCCACGCACCTCACAATGCGCAACTGGAAGCACCGCGGCATCGAAGGGTGAGATCGTGGAGGGAGATAGCAACGTTGTTGCTGTAACAGGTGACGGGTGACGAGTGACGAGTGACGGGGGAAGAGCGGTGGGTTGGCATGTGCGCCCAGTGCCTACGAGGTATTGATCGAGACGAGCGCCATAGATATGTGCACGACCGTTGAACTTAGCAGTTTCATCTTGCCCGTCACCCGTCACCCG
>JAICPY010000257.1 GCA_025929585.1 Steroidobacter sp. | reverse complement strand
GATCAGTGGCGCGAGCGTTTGCTTCAAGTCAACCGCAAAGCTGACGACGCCGGAATCGCTTCGATCGAGCTGCATGCCGAGGATTGCGAAGTAACCGGCTTCGCGATCGATCCAGGGTGTGAAGCCGAATGCGCCGGGCGAGGAGAGCTGTTGACACCCTTCTTCCGGTGTCGCGCACTCGAGCCAGGCGGTCAGGCCGTAGTGCGAGCTGTCTGTGAACTGCGAACGTGGAGTGTTGCCAACGACAGCGCCGGGAAAAGGCTCCTTCGTTTGCAGATCGAATAGCTGGGGATCGACAAGCGGATTGTCTTCCCAAGCACCTTTGTCGAAGACGAACTGCAAGATGCGCGCATACTCATTCATCGATGCACGCATTCCACCTGCGATGAGCGGATTCGACGTGCCTTCACCTTGTCTGGGATAGGTGTAGTACTCGAGCCCTGCGAGACCTAAAGGCGCTGCGAGTTGTGCATGAAAGATATCGTTCCATGCGGCGCCCACGCGGACTTCGGCCATTCGAGCAGCGACGTGTAGATGGGTGCTTCCATAGTCGAATCGGGTGCCTGGAGCGGCAATCAAACTCTCTAGCTCAATCTCAGCCACACAATCGGCGAGATCGATGTTGACCTGTAATGTACAGAAGTGCTCGCGCGGCAATCCCGACGTGAAGGACAGCAATTGATGCAGCGTGATCGATCCGTTTTCGTCGGTCCAGCCGAGGATCTCTGCGGTCGTCGAATCCAGCGATAGGTAACCAGCGTCGATAAGTCGCAAGAGGACTGTACCCGACACCAGTTTAGATGCGGAGGCAATCGCAACGCGCCGATCGGCACTGAAGTCGCCATACACCTGTTGAAAGATCAGCGTACCGGCACGGTCATAAATCGCGAGTCCCATGCCAGGGACGTTCTGCTCTTCGTACGCTGCGCGCGCTACGGCATCCACCTGAGCGAACGAATTCGCAGGTGGAGTAGGGGCGGGATCGGCATCCGAGCCACTCGACCCTCCGCAACCTGCGACGCAAAGCAAGGCCGAAGCAGCGAGCAACAGGATTCGGTGGCGCACGTAGTTTCCTTCGCGATGACAATATCGCAGTACAACGTGCAAACCGAGAATTGGATGACACGAACGACCGATCGAACAGAGCTAGGCGAGTTCCGCTTGCCGACGCAGATGCGCGACAACCTGGAAGCGGCTTTGGCAAACTTCTCGCGGCCCGAAGATGCGCGAGATGGATGGTTAATGAGCTCGCCTAGCTCACTCTGTAAACGACCTGTCGAGGTGCGGACGTGCAGACGTGTAGAGGGTCAGGCAGAAGACGCACCTACTTACGAGTGTCCTTTTCGACCTCTACACGCCCACACCCCTGCACCTCTGCACGCCCGCACGGCGCCGGCGCGTTGCGGCCAGCCCGAACAGTGCGATGCTCAGCATGCCCAGCGTACCGGGTTCGGGAACGGGGACTGGATCGCCGCCACCGCCATTTCCGCCTCCCGGATCGGGCACGGTAGGCTCATAGGTGTACGACAAGGACAGAGCCCAATCCCAGTTCATGACTAGGTTCACCCTGCAGTAGTCGCCTATGTCGTCGTCATCGCAGTAGCCGAAAATGTCACTGTCGATACGAGTGTCGAACAGCAGCAGATCATTGCCAATGAACTGCGCGAGATCCGCTCCGGACAACGCACCCCAGGAGTAGCTGAAATCTCCCAACGGTGAGCCGTCGTTGCTGGCTAAGCAGTACGGATTCTGGTTGCCTATATCTCCAAAGAGATCTTCGGAACGCGCACAAGAACCGAAGGCGGCTTCTGCAGCCACTGGCGCAAATAGGTTGGAATTCAATGGATCTACCGTCAAGCGGTAGTCGGCCCGATAGGAGACGCGAGCGTCGTAGTACGCCCACAAATTGAAAGGACCGTGCAGCTCGCGCTCGGTATCTTGAGCGATCGCTCCGAACGGTAGCTCGATGGGAAGGCCGGAGACCTCCGGGAGAAACAACGTTTCAGTCGGATGGTAGGTCGCCGAGGTCAGTGTCAGCTCGGCGCTCAGGAGCGTACCAAGCGAGTTGTCGAATTTCGCGAATTGAACGACCTGAGATTGCCAGTCTTGGACAAGGAAATCGGAATACCGATTGGTCGACGCCGTCGCTCCAGCAGAAAGAAGACCGCTTTCTGCAGCCGAAATGGTAATCGGGACGGCGCGCGCATCCACCAGGAACGTCACACAGCATGCCGCCAGCGCAATTTTTATCCATCGCATGTTCGATACTCCCGCAACCATCTCGAGTGCCCACGTTTCCGGAACCGAAACCGCCGTCATCCAAGTAATCGAAAAAGCCCACGTGTTCCGGACATGCGCGCGAAAAGAATTCGTTGCCGGTCAGCAAGTTGTAAAGATATTCGGCAGTCGGACGCTGCGTGACACGCGATTGATACGCACACAACCTGCATGCGTGACGCGCTCGTCCACGTCGCGATCACGGATCGAGGTTTGTGAGCCGGTAGGCCGGAAGGTACTATCGGGGCGTCGGTTCCTTCGGTGCAATCAATACCAACATGGCGGATATCGAGCTGGCGACGCTCGTGCAGTCGGCAGAGAACGGCAACGCCGACGACCGCCGACGGCTGTTTGCTGCCTTTTACGCGGAGCTGCATCGCATCGCCCAACGCGAGCTTCGGCGCAATGCCGGCGCCACGTTGAGTCCAACGACGCTCCTACATGAAACGTTTCTAAGCATGTCGCGAAACGATGCCGCGTTGTTTGCGGATCAAGGGCGCTTCATGGCGTATGCCGCACGTGCGATGCGCGGCCTGCTCGTCGACTATATCCGCAATCGTCAGGCACAAAAGCGCGGCGGTCAGTTCGAGATCACCTCTTTGCCCGTCGAGTTGCGGGTAGGTGTCGATGACGTCGAGACGAAAAAGCTGGCCGCCGCACTCGATGAGCTTGCGGTACTCCATCCGCGACTCGCCGAATGCGTCGAGCTCAGGTTCTTCTGCGGCTTATCCTATGACGACATCGGCAAGCTTTGGGGTATGTCAGAACGCACGGTACGGCGCGAGTGGGACAAGGCGCGCTTGCTTCTGCATCGCCTGATGACCGATCAGCCATTGCCTTAGATATGTATCGCAGATATGAGTCCCTCAAAAAGCACTGCGGTCTGGGACGAAATCCTGCCTGACTTCGACCGCGCGCTCGAGCTCGACGATGAGGACCGCGAGTCGTTTCTAAATGAGCTCGCGAAGACGCAACCGCGAATCGTGCTCGCGATTCGCAGTCTACTGGTCGAGCGCGCGAAGCTCGATTCCGAAGGTTTCCTGATCGAGTCCCCATTTTCGCACACCGACTGCAAAACATTGGTTGGCGTGCGCGTCGGTGCCTATACGATCGAGCGTTTGATCGGTCGCGGCGGCATGGGCGAGGTATGGCTCGCGGTGCGCAGCGACGGCCG
>JAICPY010000233.1 GCA_025929585.1 Steroidobacter sp. | reverse complement strand
TTCTATGTGAGCGCCAATCAAGACGTCTCGCAGATCGTGTACCGAATCAAGGCGACGAACGTCGGCAATTACGTCGTACCGCCGGCCTACGGTGAAGCGATGTACGACCGCAGTGTCCTCGCTCGATCGAGTGCTGGACGCATCGTGGTGACTCGCCCTTGAACGGACGGTGATAAGAATGAGGAGGCGGGATCGGCATCTGATCGTCGCTGCACTGGCTGTGATCGCGTTGGTGACGCTCGCCTGCACTGTTCGGTTCTGGCCACGCGAACCGCTGGCTGCCAGTATTTCCTCCTCCACAGCCGTGTTCGATCGTCACGGCCGGTTGTTGCGGCTCACGCTTGCGAGGGATGAGCAGTATCGGCTGTGGACTTCGCTCGATGATGTCTCGCCGGAGTTTCTGGAGGCGCTGCTCCTCCACGAGGATCAGCATTTTTATCGACACTTCGGGTTCAACCCTTTCTCCCTAGTGCGTGCCACCTTCTCCAGCTACCTCGGCGGGCCACGTATAGGCGGCTCGACGATCACGATGCAGCTAGCGCGTCTGAAGTACGAACTCAACACGCGCACGATTCCAGGAAAGCTGCATCAGATTCTACGCGCCATGCAGTTGGAGCTTTGCTATTCGAAGCAGGAGCTTCTCGAAGCGCACATCAACTTGATGCCTTATGGCGGTAATGTCCAAGGCGTCGGCGCAGCGAGCCTCATCTACTTCGACAAATCAGCGAATCGGCTGGATCTCGCACAGTCCTTGAGTCTGGTGCTGATTCCGCAGTCACCTTCGCGCCGCTCGCCTCGAGGCACCGTGCGCGAACCCTTGGAGCTAGGCGAAGCAAGACAGAGATTGTTCACACGATGGTTGGGACATCATCCTGAAGCGAGCACGTTGGCCGAACAATTGGCTCAGCCGCTCGAGCTCAATGCTGTTGCGGCGCTTCCATTCGAAGCACCTCATTACACCGAGCATCTGCTACGTGAGCACCGAACGAAACGAGTGAGCCCGAGCTCTGCGAGCCAAGACAAGCGCCATATTATTGCAAGCTCGCTCGATCTGCCGATGCAGCAACGCTCCGAACGTGTATTGAAAGCGTACGTCGCGCAGCATCGCAGCGTCGGAATTCACAATGCTGCCGCCCTCATCGTGGACTATCGCGACATGACAGTGCGCGCACTGATCGGCTCGGCCGATTTCGGTTCCGCACGGATCGAAGGGCAAGTGGACGGCACCGCGGCAAAGCGCTCACCTGGCTCGGCCTTGAAGCCGTTCATCTACGCGCTCGCAATCGATCAGGGGCTTATCCATCCCTTGAGCGTACTCAAAGATGCGCCAACTTCATTCGGTCCGTTCAGTCCCGAGAATTTCGACGGGCGCTTCGTGGGGCCGATCACGGCAAGCGATGCACTGAGCCGCTCGCGCAACATTCCCGCGATCGCTTTGTCCTCGCGGCTCGCCAATCCCAACTTCTATCAACTGCTGAAGAGCGCAGGCGTTGCCGATATGGCGAGCGAGCAGCACTACGGCTTGGCGCTTGCATTGGGCGGCGGTGAGGTCACTATGCAAGAAGCCGCGACGCTCTATGCAATGCTGGCCAATCGCGGCGTGCTTTCTCCGCTGAACTTTTTCAGCGATACGTCGCGGACGAGTGGGCCCCGGCTGCTCTCGGAGGAAGCGAGTTTCATGACGCTCGCGATGTTGCGCACTGCGCGTCCCGGCGAACTCCAAATTCGTAAGGCTGGCAATGTCTACCCGTTGTGGAAGACCGGCACTTCTTGGGGATTTCGCGATGCTTGGACGGCAGGCGTACTCGGTCCCTACGTCATCGTCGTATGGGTTGGGAATTTCGACGGACAAGGCAACCCTGCGTTCGTTGGAATCGAAGCAGCCGCCCCGCTTTTCTTTCGCCTGGTCGATTCGATCGCCGCGAGCGAGCCACGGTTGTACGAACCGAGCTTTCGGCAGCCGCCCCGCTTGGAGAAAGTCGAGATCTGCACTGCATCCGGCGATCTGCCGAATGCCGAATGTCCGAAAACAACGACCACCTGGTACATCCCAGGTGTATCTCCGATGCGCGTCAGCCAGCTCCATCGCCGCGTTTGGATCGATGAAAGAACCGGCGCGCAAGCATGTCCTCCGTACGATCCAGCTCACACGCGCAGCGAAATCTTCGAGTTCTGGCCGACGGATCTGCTGCAGCTATTCGCTCAGGCCGGCATGCCTCGACGTCGACCGCCGCCAAGCTCGGACTGCCAGCGCGACGTCCAAAGCGGCACGGCTCCTTCGATCACCTCGCCGGTGATCGCCGCGAGTTACACCATTCGCATCGCTCACCTAGGCAAGGATTCGATCCCACTATCTGCGAACGCCGACAGCGAAGTGCGTCGGCTCCATTGGTTCATCGACGAATCGTACGTCGGCACCAGCGCTCCGAGCGTCGCTCTCGGCTGGAAGCCGCAAACCAGCGGACGCTACCTCGTACGCGCAATTGATGACCGTGGGCGAGTCGACACTCGGGAGTTGAGGGTGGAGTTAGTGATGTAGGTTTTGGATAGGTCTGGGTGACGTAGGTGATGGAAGTGATGGAAGTGATGGACGTCAGAGCGGCAGTGCCGATCGCAATGGCAGCTCCGCTGCATGCGTAGACAAAGAGTTTCTCGTAACGGCACGGCGGGCACGGCAGGGACAGTGAAGATAGGAAAGAGAATATCTCGCAGAGATAGATTCCCTCCCCTGTTTACGGGGGGGTAGGGAGGGGGCAGTAAGCGAACGCGTGGGAAGGAACCAGAGGCGACAACTAGGTTGGCAGCCGCCGTCGCGGAGCGTGGACACGAAAAGATCATCTCGAGTTTTTCGTCTGATCCCCGCGTGCTCCGCGTCTCTGCGAGATTATTTCTTCGCACGGCTAGTGATATGAAAACCCCAGCGTTTCAGATGAGGCTTCGCGCCGAATCTTTTTCTTGATCTCCCCTTCGCGAGCTTGGCGTACTTTGCGAGAGGCCCTTCCGAAACCTATCTACTCTCGCCCCTGCCGCCATCCCGTTTCATCCGCGCCGCGAACTCGGCTGCCGCGAGGGGATGGCCGTACAGATAGCCTTGCAGCTCATCGCAATTATTATCGCGAAGGAACTGCAATTGCTGTTCGGTTTCGACGCCTTCCGCGACGACTTTCAGGCCGAGGTTGTGGCCGAGAGCGATGATCGCACGGACGATAGTCGCATCGTCCGCATCGGTCGCGATGTCTTGCACGAACGAACGATCGACTTTCAGGCGATCGACCGGGAAGCGCTTCAGATAGCTCAAGCTTGAATAGCCCGTTCCGAAATCGTCGATCGCGATTTGCACACCGAGATCGTTGAGCTCATTCAGCGTCGCGACGAATTGTTCGGCATCATGCATCACAGCACTTTCGGTCAGCTCGATTTCGAGATACTTCGCGTCCAATCCGGTTTCGCGCAGCACTGCCGAGATCGTCTGCACCAAATCGTCCTGATGAACCTGCCGGGCCGATACGTTGACTGAAACGACGAAGGCGGGCAAACCGCTGCGTTGCCACGTCTTGTTCTGCATGCACGCCGTTTTCAGCACCCATTTGCCGATCGGCGAGATCAAGCCGGTTTCCTCCGCGATCGGTATGAAGCGCGATGGCGCGATCGTTTCCTCCTCCGAGACATGCCAGCGAATCAGGGCTTCTGCCCCGACAATTTCTCCGGTGCGCATGTCGATCCGCGGTTGGTAGTTGAGCTCGAACTGCTGGCGCTCGAGCGCCCGACGCAATTTGTTCTCCAGATCCAATCGCTCGGTGATAACCGCGTTGAGCTCGGCGGTGAAGAACTGAAAGTTGTTTCGCCCCGTCTCCTTCGCTCGATACATCGCCGAGTCGGCATGCTTCAGCAACGTCTCGGCGCTATCGCCATCATCGGGAAAAAGCGCAACACCCATGCTGCAAGTAAATGCGAAGTCGCCCTGTGGGATCGACCACGGTTGCGAGATATCCGCCAGCATTCGCTCCAATATCAGCGCGACTTCGTTCGGATCGCGTTGGCGGTTGATCAACAGAACGAACTCATCGCCTCCCAGTCGAGCGACCGTGTCGCCTTCGTGCATGTTTGCCTTCAACCGCGAAGCAATGGCACGCAACAATTCGTCGCCGACGTGATGCCCCAAACTGTCGTTGATGAACTTGAACCGGTCCAAATCCACGAACACCACGGCCAGGCGCGTGCCATTGCTCGAGGCCGCAGTGATCGCTTGATGAAGCCGCTCATTCAACAATGAGCGATTCGCGAGACCAGTGAGCGTGTCGTACTTGGCCTGCTGCTCGATGCGAGCCTGGTAGAGTTTGCGCTCCGTGATGTCCTCGACGGTCCCTTCGAAGCAGATCAGCCGACCGTCGTCATCGCAAACTGCTCGAGCGTTCTCGGAAATCCAAATGACCTCGCCCGTCTTGCGGTAGATCTGCGATTCGAAACCGCTGACGGACCCTTCCGAGGCAATGCGCGCGATGAACTCCGCGCGCCGACCCTGCTGCAC
>JAICPY010000033.1 GCA_025929585.1 Steroidobacter sp. | reverse complement strand
GAGTGGTATTTCGCCGAAGAATCGCTGTTGTCGCTGGCCTTCTTCTACAAGGATATCGGCTCTTTCGTACAGACAATCCGCGCCACCGGCGACTTCTCCGACAATCCGTTCGGCCTGCCCGACAGCGATGCTGTCGCTCAATGCGCTTCGAGCGATACCACCGGCACGTTCGATCCAGGTGATGCGGCCGATGTAGCTGAGTGTCTGGCGGGATGGGGCTTCAACCTTCCCACCAATACTCCTGGCGGTGATCTGCAAGGTGTGGAGATCAGCTATCAACAGCCGTTCACGTTCCTTCCGGGCGTGTTCAGCAACTTCGGCATGCTGCTCAATTACACCTATGTGGATTCGGAAGTGGAGTACTTGAATGCGCAAGGCGAGCTTGCGGCGAAGGAAACGCTCGCGGGTCTGTCGAAGCGATCTGCGAACGCAACGCTCTACTTCGATAACGGCACGTTCAGCGCGCGCGTTTCGGCCGCCTATCGTGACGAGTATCTAACGACTGTGCCTGGACGCAATGACAACGACGTGGAAGGCACGGCGGAGACGTTGAATGTCGATTTCTCCAGTAGCTGGTCGCTCACCGACAGTCTCGAGCTTTCCTTTGAAGCGCTCAACCTAACGGATGAGTTCGAAGATCAATGGGTCGATTCCATCGGCAACCGCTCTTCGTACTACCACCACACTGGTCGACAGTATTTCTTGGGTGGCCGCTACAAGTTCTGAAGATACGCGTTCCTCAGCTCGGCGCTGGGATTGTCCAGCGCCTTTTTATGAAGGTGTTCTTGATCGCTGATTATCTTTTTTCATACACGACTTACGCGAGACCGCGGGCCGGTGCCCCTAGCTCAACTGTGGTGCCCTGATTTGCGGATCGCTGAATATCGAAGGGGGTTCGCATGTTCGCCACGAGAACGTCTTTGTTGGCCTATCTACTGCTAGCTTCGATAACGACTACTGCAAGCGCCCACAGTAAACAGAATATCGGTCGCGAAACACTTCACCCGCAGAACGGTTGGGCCGCGAGCGGAACCGGTGTCGCTGGAGGTTCTGCCGCAGTTGCCGAACAAGTCTATATCGTTAGAAATCGAAGCGAGCTCATCGCTGCTCTGAACAATGGCGTCGTCTCCTCGACGTCACCTTCGAACCCATCGAATGAGCCAAAGATCATCTATGTCAAAGGCACCATCGATGCGAACGTCGATGATGCCAACAATCCGCTTACCTGCACTGACTACTATCAGGACGGCTACACGCTGGAGGCCTTCCTCGCCACGTACGATCCTGCAGTGTGGGGCCGCGAGGATGAGCCGAGCGGTGAGTTGGAAGACGCGCGCCTCGCTTCACGCAACGCACAGCAAGCGCGCGTTCGCATTCGGATCGGCTCGAACACGACGATTGTGGGTATCGGAAAGGGTGCGACCATCAAAGGTGCCTGGTTCGATATTCGCGGTACCGCGAACGTACCGAACAGTCGCAGCAACATCATCATTCGGAATCTGACGTTTCGCGATACCTACGATTGTTTCCCGGAATGGGATCCGACCGACGGCGATCTCGGAAGCTGGAATGCACTATACGATTCAGTCTCGCTGCGCGACACGAGCAACGTTTGGATCGATCACAACACGTTCGAGGATCGCGAGACCCGCGATTCGACATTGCCGCAGCACTTCGGCGTGCTCTATCAAGTGCACGACGGTCTGCTCGATATCACCAATGCATCCGATCTCGTCACCGTGTCATGGAACGAGTTCCGCAATCACGACAAGATGATGTTGATCGGCTCCTCCGACAGCGCGGTCGCCGATCGCGGTAAGTTGCGCGTGACCCTGCACCACAATCTGTTCGACGGCATCGGACAGCGAGCGCCCCGCGTGCGTTTTGGTCAAGTGCACGTGTACAACAACTTGTACGACCTGCGCGACACACCGAGCTACAACTACAGTTGGGGCGTCGGCATCGAATCGGCGATCTATGCCGAAGAGAACGTCTTCATCGCGAACCGCAACTTCACCGTCGATCGAATCATCGCGCGCTTCAATGGCACGGCATTATCTGTCTCGGACACGCTGGTCATCGGTCCGCGTGTGCGCAATCCGGTCGATGTCCTCGGTGCCTGGAATGCGGTGAACGATCCCGATCTCGGCTTCGACGCCGGGTGGGTGCCGACGCTCGATCACGAGCTGTTGCCGGCATGGACCACTCCGATTCTGGTTCCGTTACTCGCAGGGCCGCAGGCGAAGTAATCGCCTCATCCTAAGACAAGGATTATGGAACCTCTTTAGCAGGGGGCAACGATGTGCTGAACCTGACCGAAGAGTTCCGCACCGACCTCATGGACACGCAAGCGCGGCGGATCGACAACTACTTCGGCACCGGACGGCAGTACTATTTGGGATTGCAAGACTCTTACTAACTGATGCCGAAGCTCACACGACGCGAAATGGTCGCGGCGGTTCTCGCTGGGGCCGCTGCGAGCTCGATTGAATCCGCAGCGGCTCCAGGCGAAGCCCTAGCCACCGCTGAAACCATAATACCCTTGTATCCAGGCTCGATTCCCGGCGCCATCGAGGCGCCGGATGAAGAGGAGACGCGCGATCCCAACGAAGCGTGGGTTTATCGCCAGAATATTTCCAGACCGACGCTGACCGTTTTTCTGCCAGCACAAGCGCGTGCCGCTGCGCCGGCCGTCGTAGTCTGTCCAGGCGGCAGTTATCGCGGCGTTTCGATCGATAAGGAAGGGTATAGCGTCGCTCACGCATTCAATCGATTCGGCGTCGCGGCCATCGTGCTGAAGTATCGAACGCCGAGTCCTCGGCACATGAAGAATGCATCGACAGGTCCGCTGCAGGACGCGCAGCAGGCGATGTCTGTCGTGCGTGAGCGGGCACGCGAGTGGAGTATCGACACAGCTCGCATCGGGATCGTCGGCTTCTCGGCCGGAGGCCACCTCGCCGCAAGCGCCTCCACACTGTTCGCGAAGCCCGTGCTCTCTCGGCATGAGCGTGAGCACGTGCGGCCGGCGTTCTCGGTGCTGGTCTATCCCGTGATTAGTATGCAGAACGATCTCACGCACGCGGTGTCTCGCGAGCAATTGCTTGGTGCTTCGCCGTCCGCGGAGCGCATCGAACAGTTCTCGACCGAACGGGCAGTCACGGATGCAACACCGCCCGCTTTCCTCATCCACGCGGCCGATGATTCCTCAGTGCTCGTCGGCAACAGCGTGCGCTATTTCGAAGCCCTCGTCGCACGAAAGATCTCGGCACAGCTGCTCGCTTACCCACGCGGCGGGCACGGCTTTGGTCTAATCAATCCCACCACACCAGATCGCTGGATCGATCGCGTGCAGATGTGGATGTTGAGCGAGGGTTGGATCACAGCTTCGAGTCCCGCATGAATAAAACAGCACCTGAATCGCCGGAACGACGCCGCCTGCTGCAAGGCGCGCTCGCGGGCGCAGGAGCGTTGGCGTTTGGCGCACTGCCCGCCGACAAAGCTGCCTATGCGGCCAGTTCATCGCACAGCATTGCGAAGACCCGCAGCGGCAAGGTCGCAGGCATGCGCATCGACGGCGTGCATGTTTTCAAAGGCATCCCCTACGGCGCGGATACTCGTCAGTTTCGCTTCAAAGCGCCGATTGAGCCTGAAGCATGGAAGCGAACTCGCAACGCGTTGGAGTACGGCCCGGCGTGCCCCCAGCCGAATATCAAGGAGGCGATGAGCGAGGATTGCCTTTGCTTGAATGTTTGGACGCCTGCGCTGCGCGACGGACGCGAACGCCCCGTGCTCGTGTACTTTCACGGCGGTGAGTTCAGCAGCGGCTCTGGCTCCAGCGATTTATACGACGGGACTCGGCTCTGTCACCGCGGCGATGTCGTCGTGGTCACGGTGAATCATCGGCTCAACATCTTCGGCCACTTGTATCTCGATCGTATCGGCGGCTCCGCGTATGCGACTTCGGGCAATGTAGGGGTTCTCGATCTCGTACAAGCATTAACTTGGGTGCGCGATCACGCGGAAGAGTTCGGTGGAAATGCCAAGAACGTGACGGTGTTCGGTCAATCCGGTGGCGGCGCGAAGATCGCGACGCTGATGGCGATGCCCGCAGCGCGTGGACTGTTCCATCGCGCATGGACGATGAGCGGACAACAGATAACGGCTGCGGGTCCACGCAGCGCGACGCTACGTGCACGCGCATGTCTGGATCTAATGAAAGTGAGCGGGATCGATGCGTTGTCGAAAGCGGACACCAGCGAGCTCGTGGCGGCGACCGCCGCTGCAGATCCAACCATGATTGGTCGCAATGTGTACTTCGGACCCGTGCTCGATCAGGACGCATTGCAGCGGCATCCGTTCTATCCCGATGCGCCGCCGCAGTCGGCCGACATTCCGATGGTGATCGGCAACACTCGCGATGAAACGCGAGCATTCCATGGAAACGATCCGGGGATCCACCAGCTGAGATGGGAGGAGTTGTCCGAAAGATTGCTCTCGGCCTTGCACGTGGACATCGAACCGGAATATGTCGTTGCCGAGTATCGCAAGCTGTATCCGCACTATACGGCGAGCGAGGTGTTTTTTGCGGCAACGACCGCCGGCAGATCCTGGCGAGGTGCGGTGATCGAGGCCGAGCTGCGCGCTGCGCAAGGCACACGAACGTTCGCCTATCAACTCAACTATCGCTCACCGCTCGAAGGCGGCCGATACGGCGCGATGCACGGCATGGATATTCCGCTGGTCTTCGACAACATTGCACAGCCGGGATCGCGCATCGGTACGAGTGATGAAGCACAACGCGCCGCTGATGCGATGAGCAATGCGTTGATCGCATTTGCACGGACCGGCACCCCGAATCATCCCGAGGTCCCCGAGTGGCGTCCGTACACTCTGGCCGATCGTGCCACGATGGTCTTCGACGCCGAGTCGAAGCTGCAGAATGATCCTCGCGGTGCCGAACGACGTTTGTTCGCGAGCGTGCCGTATATACAGAGGGGGACGTACTAGGAAGAGAAGCGGATAGCGGATAGCGGGATAGCGGATGGCGGAGCGGATAGCGGATAGTCTAGACAGCGCAGGTCCCTTCTCCCTTTAAGGTTCTTCTCCTTTTCAGGTCCCTTCTCCCTTTAGGGAGAAGGTTAGGATGAGGGTCTCTGACGTCGTCACTCCGTCACCCCGTCACCCCGTCACCTCGTCACTCGTTTCTCAGCGCCTCATAGCTCACCTCGCGAATCCTCGCCTCACCGCTTCCCGCAACGTAGATGGCGGGCCGCAAGCTCAAGAAGTCGCCCGCGACGTTGTGGTGATATCCGGAGACTTCCATTTGCACGTCGAACTTCGTCCATTCGCGGCCGTTGGCGCTGTAGTGAATCGTCGCGATGTGGCGGTCGTTCGTGATTCGCAATCTTATGCGGCGGCCGGCGAGGGGTTTGCGTGCGTCGCGCTCCAGTCCGTAGCGATGCATCACGAACTTGTTGGCATCGAAGCCAAGGCCGCAATACAGCCGGCGGTTGTAGAACAAGAGCAGGCCGGCGCGTGTGCTTGCATCGACTTCGATGTCGGCCTCGACGCGATAGGAGGGATCGCCGACGATGAAGCTGAGCGGAGAGCAGTCACGCGGCTCAGTGCCTTTGGCTTTGAGCACTAGTGCGCCGTCCTCGTAGCGCACGCGTTGGAGTTCGTCCGGCGCGGGATCATAGAAGCCCCACTGAATGCCAAACTTGTTCGTCTTGAAGTCATCGGAAAGCGCCAATCCGTGGGCGACGGCCGATCCTCGCTGCGGTTTATGAATCGGCTTCGACAAATCCCCGCCCGTCGCTCGAAACCATCCATCCGCAGTCCATTCAATCGGATCGAGTAACGTTTGACGACCTAGCGTCCAGAAGCCGTTCTCGTAGCCGTGATAAACCATCCACCATTGTCCGTCCGGGCCTTCGACGAGCGATGCGTGACCACGAGACCACCATTTCTCATCCCGCGATTGCGTGCGCACAAGCGGATTGTTAGGCGCGTTTTCCCAGGGGCCGTGGATCGAGCGCGAGCGAGCGGCGATTACCATGTGTCCGGTCGGCGGACCAGCCGTGCCGCCGACAGCGAGCACCATGTAGAAGTAATCGCCATGTCGCAGAAGTTTCGGTCCCTCGGGCGAAAACGATTCCACATCCCATTCGGACGGATAGCGCCACGGATCGTAGACATGCTCAACCGGTCCATCGGTTGCGAGACCATCGTCGGTGAGTCGCACTCGATCTCCGCCGCTTAAGAATAGATAACGTCGTCCGTCCTCGCCGACGATGTGCCCGGGATCGATGTGATTAAGTAGCTTCAAATCGATCGGCTCGCTCCACGGTCCTTCGATGTTGTCCGCATAGATGACGTACGTGGATCGATAACCCGGCTTCCGCGCGGGAATGTAGATGTAGTAGCGGCGTTTGTGTTTGACGAGATCGCACGCCCACACCGAGCCGATCGGCGTCTCGAGCGCGGCAGTGAGTGCTCGCCAGTTCACCAGATCGCGCGAATGCCAGATCACGACGCCGGGATAAGCATCGAACGATGAGAACGTCATGTAGTAGTCCGCACCATCCTTGAGGATGGTGGGATCAGGCCGATCGCCGGGCATGATCGGGTTCAGGAACGTCCCATCGCCTAGATCGGCTTTTCGCTGACCCTCCACGCCACGCGCCCAATGCAGCGTCGATGCGTCAGGCAGACAATTCGGCACACGCTGATCGCGGCGCGAGGTCTCTGCGGCGTGCACAACAGGTGTGGTTGCCGCTGCGGCGCCAAGCAATATCGACTTCAGTGTTTCGCGACGCGTCGTCACAGTCGTTCGACGTCGCATTTATCGGGGAATATTGCCTTTGGTCGGCGCCACTCGCGGAGTCATCGTACTGAGATCCCAGTCTTTTTCGTTGAACGGCTGGCGCGTCGGCTGATACTTAGGATAGCCACCCACCTGTTCCTCGCTATCGATGATCTCGCCGCGGCCTTCGATCGTGTCAGCAACGATACGTGCGTCGATGGAGTCGCGGTCCCAGGGCCGCGCGCCTGCGTTTGCGATGACGGATTCCTCGACATCAACTGCACTCAGTACCTCCACGCCAAGCGGCAACGGAGGCTTTGGCATGGAGATGATCTTTGCTTTGGACGTCGTATAGCGACCCGTCTGCGGCAAGGGATTGCCGAGTCTATCGACGGCGATGTTGTCTGCCGCGAAGATTTCCACATCGCCCGAGCCGCCGAGCATGAAGAACGCAATATTCTCGGGCGTCGAAGGACCTGCGCGCAGCACGTTGCCGATCAGCGTCATCTGTCCGTTCTGATACGCGCGTCCGTACCACTCTTCCGGAATGAGGTTGTAGTGAACCGCTCGCGGGCCGGGATTGTAGATGAGATTGTTGATCACCATCCCGCGTGCGCCGCCCTTGAACAACGGATTGCGTTCGTAGTTGTGCGCGTACAGATTGCCGACGATCAGAATGTCATTGACGTTGTCGTGAATCAGCGAGCCTTTCGAGTGCTCGCCTTTCGGATGGGTCGAGTGCGCGAGACCTTCGGCGATGATGTTGCTACTGAACGTGACTCGCCGCGAAACAGCATTGCGCCACTCTTCGGGAGTCTCGCCCGTGAACCGCGGTCCCGATGCGGAGAGATTCTCATCGACGGCCCACGTCAACGAACAATGATCGATGATGATGTTGTGCGCGTTAACCATCGAGATCGCATCCGGCGCCCAGCCGCTTGTCTTGTCCGCGCCAGCACTGCCGGTGCGAATGCGAATGTGCCGCATGATGACATCGTGCGTCAGCAAATCGATTCCGGTGCGAATCAATGTGATGCCGGGCGAGGGCGCCGTCTGTCCTGCAATGGTTAGAAACGGCTTGGTGATTTTGATCTCGTGCTGCGCAAGATCGATCACTCCGCCCACTTCGAACACGATGATGCGCGGTCCATCGTGATCGAGTGCTTCCAACAGTGAGCCCGGCCCGCTCGCCGATAACGTTGTAACTTTCAAGATGTTGCCGCCGCGACCGCCCGGCGTATACGCCGCTGCGCCTTGTGCGCCAGGAAAGGCCATCGGTTTCTCAGCCGCACTGAGCGTTGCGCTGACAAGAGCCGCAAACAACGCCATTCCAAATACACGCAAGTTGTGCTGCATTCGACTTCCCCCATTCGTGAGCACAAAGGTGGACGGAGCTCGCTTCTCCATCGCCTTCATCACTTCCATCACCTACACATCACCCTCACTCTATTGTAGATGACACCGGTTTCCTAATACACTTTTCCGACCTTCATC
Organism: Steroidobacter sp.; assembly: GCA_025929585.1. Lineage (GTDB taxonomy): Bacteria > Pseudomonadota > Gammaproteobacteria > Steroidobacterales > Steroidobacteraceae > Steroidobacter. The sequence continues at coordinate 29,848 of JAICPY010000033.1, read as the reverse complement.
GGCTCAATTGTTCAGGAATCTTTTTATGGCAGGAAGCGCACTTCAAAGTCGCGACGACGTCGCGGCAATCGTCGAGAATTTCGTCACCGCGAGACGCGAGGCTCGCGCGCTGCGAGACTACCCAGGTGTCGTGCCCGCTGATTTGGCGACTGCTTATCGCTGCCAGGAAATGGCGATCGAACGTTGGCCTGATCGCATCGGCGGTTGGAAGGTCGCTCGGATCGCGCCCCACGCTCGCGAGCAATATCCGGAGGAACGACTGATCGGTCCCGCTTTCTCGCGCAACATTCATTATGCGTCCTCCGATACCGTCGTCGAGTGCCCGGTGTTTCGAGGTGGCTTCGCTGCGGTCGAGGCGGAGATCGTCATTCGTGTCGCGCGAACCTCGCCTGCAGACGAGCGCACATGGACGCTTGATGAAGCGGAAGGATACGTGGGATCGGTTCACATCGGCGTCGAGATGGCGAGCAGTCCTCTCGCTACGTTGAATCACTTGGGTCCAGGCGCGGTGATTTCCGATTTCGGCAACAACTGGGGCGTGATTGTCGGCGAGGAGATCAAGGACTGGCGTTCGCTTTCGCAGGTCGCGGCGCAGACTTTCATCGACGGCTCTCACGTAGGGCAGGGCACGGCATCGATCCGCGACGGCGCACTAGGCGCGCTTGCCTTCACATTGGGCAAATGCGCTCAACGAGGCCGTCGTCTCCATGAAGGAGATGTGATCTCCACCGGCATGATTACGGGCGTGCACGACGTTCGCGTCGGTCAAACGTCGCGATGCGTGTTCGAGAACTATGGCGAAGTTCAATGCAAGATTGTCGAGGCGGTGGCCTCAATCGCCTGACAAGCTCAGTAGGCCGACTGCATCTAGTTCAGCCCGTGCCCAGAGATTGATGTCCAGAGAAGACTTCTCCTCGGGCTGTCAACCGTCAACCGTCAACCGGCCGCTTAACGAAGCGGCCCCAGCGCCTCTTTCAACTTCGCTGCGCTGTCGACGGCAGCCAAGCGCTCGTACGCCGCGATCAGAGCGTTACGGACGCGCGCATCTTTCGCGAGCTCACCGCTCCAGAAGCGCTCGAGCGAAAGAAACAGCGCAACGTCATGATGTGCCTCGCCGGTGCAACGCCGGCCGAGTTGTGCGAGCGTGTCGGCCATTGGATCTGTGATCGCTTCATCCTTATTGGCTTTACGGCGCACGAAGTGAAACCAGGCAGCGAGCGGCACGCACAAGCGCTCGATCGGTCTGCCCGCGATCAGAGCTTCACTCATCGTATTCAGGACTCGGAACGGCAGCTTTTGCGAACCATCCCACGCGATCTGCGCCAATAAATGTCTGATCGCAGGATTGCCGAAGCGTTGCAAGACAGCCTCGATGTAGGCATCGAGATTCAGCCCGCGTGGAGCAATGAGGCTCGGTCGAAAATCCTCGAGCATTAAACGCCGCACGAAAGCAGCGAGATGCGGATCGCTGATTGCATCGAACACCGTTTGCAACCCCGCGAGCGAGCCGACGTACGCGAGCGTCGAATGCGCACCATTCAGCAAGCGCAATTTCGCTCGCTCGAAGCCTGCCACGTCGTTCGTTACCGTCACGCCAACCGCGCCGAAATCCGGCGTGGGACCGCGCATGCTGTCTTCGATGACCCACTGGCAGAATGCTTCGCGCTGCACGGGCCAGCGATCCTCGAAGCCGAGTGCGTCGGCGACTCGTGCACGCAATGCATCGTCGGTGGCTGGAGTGATGCTGTCGACCATCGTGGAAGGAAACGGGACTTCCGCTTCGATCCATTTCGAGAGATCGGCATCGGACTGAGCAGCAAATTCGACGACCGCTCGCCGTAAACGTTTGCCATTGTCCGCGAGATTGTCGCAGCTCACGATGTTCGGCGGCGCCGTACGTTCTTGTCGGCGCTGCTTCAATGCGTGCGCGAGATAGGCAATGAGCGTCCTAGGCGATTGAGGATTGCTGAGATCGTGTTGGATATCGGGATGAGTCGTGTCCAGGCCGCCATCCGAGCGCAAGCAATAGCCCTTCTCGGTAATCGTCGCGGTGACGAGCTTCGTTGCCGGATCGATCAATCGATCGAGCACGGCTCGCGGCGACTCCTTCGCGACGAGCAACTCTTTGACCGCGCCGATAATGCGGTAACTCGGTTGCTGATCGAGGATCGCGATCGTGTAAAGACCCTGTTGCGGCGCGAGCGCATCTCGCACACCGGTGCTCTGCAGCGCCACCTCGCAAATGCCCCAACGTGGATCGCTTGGCAACGCTTCATCGAGATAAAAAGCCTGATGGACGCGATGAAAGGCTCCCGGCCCAAAATGCACGACGCCAGTTTGGATCTGGCTGCGGTCATACGCTGGAAGCTGAATGCCGCGAGCAGCGAGTGAGGCGAGGTTTCCGGATGTGAGGTGAGTCATTGAATAGTTGACGGTTGGCAGTTGACGGTCAGAAGGTTCCTACTCCGGCTGTCAACCGTCAACTGCCAACCGACAACTGCGATGCCGCTTAGCCAAGCGGCATCGGCTCAGAGCGTGACGCCATTCTTCCAGATTGCGATCTCGCGTTCTTCGTTCAATTCATTTTTTGCGCGATGACCGGAAGCGGTTTCGACGATCAAATCGATGAAATCCAAAGCGAGCTCATCAGCGTCTTTGCCCGCGAGAATCTGGCCGGCGTCGAAGTCTATCCAATGAGATTTGGTTTGCGCGAGTGCCGAGTTCGAGCTGATCTTCAATGTAGGCGCAGGAAAGCCGAGCGGCGTGCCGCGACCGGTCGTAAACAATACGATCGTCGCTCCGGCCGCGACGAGCGCCGTCGAGGACACGCCATCATTGCCCGGCGCCTCGAGCAGCGCGAGCCCTGGTTCCTGCACGCGCTCGCCGTACCGGAGCACATCGGTGAGGACTGCGTGGCCGCCCTTTTGAACCGCACCCAAAGATTTTTCTTCGAGCGTCGTGATACCGCCGGCGATATTGCCTGGTGAAGGATTCTCGTGCAGTGGCTCGCCGTTGCGCAGGAAATATTGCTTGAAATCGTTTACGACCGAAACGATGCCATCGAATACTTTCTGATTCGCCGCGCGTTCCATCAGTAAACGTTCGGCTCCGAAAATCTCTGGAATCTCCGTGAGAATCGCGGTGCCTCCGTTCGCCGTGACCCAATCCGTCGCGCGACCTACGAGAGGATTGGCGCTGATGCCGCTGAAACCATCCGACCCGCCGCATTTGACGCCAATGCATAGTTCATTGATGCCGCATTCCTGACGCTTGTCTTGGGCCGCGATTTCCACGAGCTCTGCTACGGCCTGCAAGCCAGCCTCGGTTTCATCACCGGTCGCTTGCGCAGCGAATGCGCGCACGCGAGAGCCATCGAGATCGGATAATCCTTTCATCAGCTCGCTGAGCTGATTGGATTCGCATCCCAACCCCAAAATCAGCACGCCACCTGCGTTCGGATGCTGCGCCAGTCCCGCGATCAACTGGCGCGTGCGATCCAAGTCACCGCCGAGTTGTGAGCAACCGAACTGATGCGGAAACGCATAAACCCCATCGACGCGACCTTCGAAGCGAGAACTTGCCAGGCGAGCGATGCGCTCCGCGGTTCGGCCGACACAACCAACCGTGCACAGAATCCAGATCTCGTTGCGCGTACCCACCCGGCCGTTTGCTCGCCTATACCCCATGAACGTTTTGGGGAATGTTTTGCGAGCGGTGCTCACCGGAGCAACAGGGGCTGCTTTCGGATCGAAGCGATAGCTATCGAGTCCAGCCAACATGGTTTGAACGTTATGCGTGTGTACGTGCGCACCCACCGCGATCGCCTTCGTGGCGCGTCCGATCGGAAATCCGTACTTCAATATGGGCTGGCCGGCTGTGAGATCGCGCAGCGCGAATTTGTGGCCGCGGCCAATCGGATCCAGCAGATCGATAGAAAGTTCACCGATCAGTATCCGCTCCGAAGCTTGCAAATCACGCAGCGCGATGGCCACGTCGTCATTCGAGGCAATGCGTAAGGCGGAAGGAGGGCTGACAGATGACATGGATGGACCGGCGGCTCGGCTTAAGTTCAGGACAGTCAATGATAAGCTGTGTGGCGTCGCAGACGCTCAAGACTGGATACTTGGCTCATTGCCTGGGGATTCAAGCGTCGATGCACGCTGTATGCTGCACGAACGGCATCCGCACAATAACATCGTGACGGCGCACTGGCGCCTAACTGGCAGGATCGAATGGCCAAAAAACCGGCCAAGAAAACCTCTCGTCGCCCCGTACAACAGGCGCCGCGTTCGCGTCCGCACAGTCCTGCAGGCATCACTCTGCTCGATAAGAAGCCGACGATCAATGACGTGGCGCGCTTGGCCAACGTTTCCAAGAAAACCGTCTCGCGCGTCATCAACGAGTCGCCGTTCGTCCGCGAAGAAACGCGCAAACGTGTGGCCGAAATCATCGAAAAGCTGGGATTCTCGCCTGACCCTCAAGCGCGCGGGTTGGCCTTTAGACGCTCGTTTCTCATGGGGTTGATCTATGACAATCCGAATGCACCCTATGTGATCAACATTCAGGAAGGCGCGCTCAGTGCATTGCGCAAAAAGGGCTATGAGCTCGTCGTGCATCCGTGCGATCGCACTAGCCCCGACTTTTTAGGAGACATTCGTCATCTCGTCAGCCGCCAGAAGCTGGATGGCGTGGTTCTGTTGCCGCCCGTGTCGGAAAACCCAGCGCTCGCTACCCTGTTGAAATCGCTGGGTTGCCCCTACGTGCGCGTACTCTCCGCCGCACTGGATGACTTGGAAAACGTCGTTCTGTCGATGGATCGCGAATCCGCGGCCGAGGTGGCAGAGCACCTGGCCAAGCTCGGCCATACGCGGATCGCGATGATCGTAGGGCCGGCCACGTATCGATCCGCACATGAGCGGCTCGTAGGCTTTTCCAATGCGCTTGCCGAGAGGAACCTGGCGCTCTCGCCGCAGTACGTAGTGGAAGGTCAGTACACGTTCGAATCGGGCGCAGCGTGCGCTGAGTTGCTGCTATCGCGCTCACCGAAGCCTACCGCCATCTTTGCGGGCAACGATGAAACGGCTGCGGGCGTGTATCGCACCGCCTATTTGCGTGGGCTGAAAATTCCCGACGACCTTACTGTCATCGGCTTCGATGACAGTCCGCTCGCGTCCAGGCTCTGTCCTTCGCTCACGACCATGCGCCAGCCCATCCGTGACATGGGTCGGCTCGCGGCGGAAAAGCTGATGGCCAAGATCGCGCGAGCTGAAGGGCCGCCCCCGGTCGCCTCGATGATGTTTCCTCATTTGGTCGTGCGTGAATCCTCCGGGCGCCCCAAGGATTGACTGCCCGGCTGACGTCTCGGTGCATTTTCGGGCTTGGCGGGCAGGATGACACCGGTTACCATGCGGCTATTCTGGACCGCCGCAAGCGGCGCCATACTTGGCTTTTAGCTGGGGGTACTGTGTTTAAGAAGACCTATCACGCAACGCATCCCGACATGATGGTGGGAGCGAGCAACGAACAATTGCGCGATCGCTATTTAGTAGAGGGGCTGTTCACGCCCGATGCGCTTACTCTGAATTACGCGCATTACGAGCGCTTCGTGATTGGCGGGGCGTTTGCGAAAACGAGCGCGCTGCGCTTGCCGGAGCAGAAGGAACCCGCGTCGGCTGCAGGTAAGCCATTTCTCGAGCGTCGCGAGCTGGGTGTGATCAACGTTGGCGGAGCCGCGGGTCGCGTGAAAGTGGACGGCCAGGCGTTTGAGCTTGCGCCCAAAGATGGACTTTACGTGCCCATGGGTTCCAAGGACGTTTCCTTCGAGTCCGCAAGCGCCGAAGGCACGAAGTTCTATCTAGTATCGACGCCGGCACACGCGCGCTTCGAACCGGTGCACATCTCGATTGCGAAAGCGGTGCCGCTCGAGCGCGGCGCATCCGAAACCTCCAATGAGAGAATCATCTATCAATACATCGTGCCCGCAACCTGCAAATCCGCGCAGTTGTTGCTCGGCTTGACCGTGCTCAAGCCAGGCAGCGTCTGGAATACGATGCCGCCGCACCTGCATGATCGCCGTTCCGAGGTGTACTTCTATTTCGATCTCGCCGAGGACCAACGCGTCATGCATTTCATGGGCGAGCCCGATGACATGCGAAGCCTCGTGTTGCGCAACGACGAAGCAGTGATGTCGCCGCCTTGGTCCATTCATATGGGTGCTGGGACGCGCAACTACGCGTTCATCTGGGCGATGGGCGGCGAAAACCTCGACTACACGGACATGAACGTGCTCGACATTTGCCAGCTCAAGTGACGTCCATGACGCATCAAGGCCTCTTCTCGTTAGCGAATAGAGTTGCACTGGTTACCGGTGCGAATACCGGACTCGGCCAAGGAATTGCGATCGCGCTTGCGCAAGCAGGCGCAGACATCGTCGCGGTGGGCAGATCCAACGCCGCGCAAACCGAGGATGTGGTGCGCAGTCTCGGCCGCAAGTTTTATGGCGTTAAGGCGGATTTGGAGCGCAGCACCGAGGCAGCCGCGATCGTCGCAAACGCGATCGAGCTAGCGGGGCATGTCGATATCTTGATCAACAACGCCGGTGTCATCCGCCGCAATGACGCGCTGACATTCACGGAAGAAGAATGGGATTCAGCACTCAATGTGAATTTGAAAACGCCGTTCTTCCTTGCGCAGGCCTGTGCTCAGGCGATGGTGCGTCAATCGCGGCCTGGCAAGATCATCAACATCGCATCGATGCTTTCTTTCCAGGGAGGTATTCGTACCGCCTCCTACACAGCAAGCAAAAGCGGTCTTGCGGGTCTTACACGTCTGCTCGCGAACGAGTGGGCGGCACATCGCATCAACGTCAACGCGATCGCTCCGGGCTACTTCGAGACGAACAACACCTCCGCCTTACGCGCCGACGAAGGACGCAATCGCGACATTCTCGCCCGCATCCCCGCTGGTCGCTGGGGCCTCCCAGCCGACCTCGCCGGCGCCGCGATCTTCCTAGCCTCCGATGCTTCGGACTACGTTCACGGCACGATATTGCCGGTGGATGGAGGATGGCTGGCGAGGTAAGGCGAGGCGAGGAGTCCACAGTCCGCAGTCTGTTGTCTTTAGCAAGAAAAAGAAGCTTGCGCATTGGCGGCCCCGCCTGCCTTAGGACGCGTGTCGAGAAGGTCGCCTTGCTCGTTCTAGCTGCAGACTGGGGACTGGGGACTGCGGACTCTCCATCCTCCCGCCCTCAGGCATTTCCCTAAACCGCTCTCCCCGCGCGCCGCAACACAGTTTGGGGCGCGGTTCTTGATCCAAGCTGCGGGTCCGGCGTCGTGGGCCTGGAATATGTCATTGATCCGAACTCGCAGTTGATCGGTATGGGCGCGAGCGCAGCTTCCATTTCTGGTTTAGACATGGGTGACGTTCTCGAGAGCGTGCCTCACGGCATCGTCGTGTTCGATGCAAACATGCCGGATCGCGCCGTTGTGCGCATCAACAAGGCGTTCACCCTGCTCACCGGTTTTGGTACCGAAGCGCTGTCGCGCGGACCGATCTGGCAGCTTCTCGCGGGGCGCGATAGCGATCCGCTAGTGCAGCAGCAGCTACGGACCGCTCTGACTGGCGGGCAAGTCGTCTCGCTGGAATGGCTCATCTATCGACGCGATGGCATTGGCGTGTGGGTGAGGATATCGACGCGCCCAATCTCGAACTCACAAACCGACGCACAGCATCTACTTCTGATGATCGAGGATATTTCCGAGCACAAGCGCGCTCGTGAATCGTTGCGTGCAAGTGAAGGGCGGCTGGAAGTTGCGATTGCCGCGAACTCGCTTTCCATGTGGGATTGGAACGTTTCGCAAGACGAAATTTATTACAACGAGCGCTGGCTCGACTCGTTGAACATCGATCCTCAGAGCTTGCTCAATCGCGAAGAGCTAAGCGGGCGTTTATTGCTGCCCGAAGAGCGCCCGGACATTCTGCAGCAGTTCGAAGATCACTATCATGGCCGCACCTCTTCCTTCAGTGCGGAATACGCGCTGCAGACTAGCGCTGGAACACCTAAGTGGTTCGAAGCCTATGCGAAGGTCGTGCGGCGCGATGCGGACGGCAAGCCCCTTCGGGTTATCGGTGTGCTGCACGACATCTCTGCGCGCCGCGATGCCGTGCAGGAAGCGCACGCTACGCAACAGCGTTGGGAGCGAGCAGTACGAGGCACATCAGACGGGTTGTACGACTGGGACTTGTTGACCGGGCACGTGTGGTACGCCAATCGATTTCGCGAGATCGTCGGACACGATGAAGATGACTTCAAGGACGCATTCGTCTCCTTCCAGAGCGTCTTGCACGCTGACGATCGAGCTATCGTGCTCGCGAAGATTCGCAGCCACTTGGAGAACCACTCCAAGTTGGACGTTCGATGCCGCGTGCAATCGCGTAAAGAAGGTTCGATCTGGTGCCGTTTGCGAGGCGAGGCAGTGCGCGATGCTGCAGGACGGCCGGTGCGGCTTTCCGGATCCATCAGCGATATCAGCGGGCAGGTGGATGCAGAGGAAGCGCTGCACCGAAGCCAAGATTTTTACGGCACGATCCTCGACTCATTGCCGTTGTTCATTGCTTACGCGGATCGAGATGAGCGCATCGTGTATGCAAACCGCGCCTTCCAAGAATTCTTCTCCGTGCCGCTCGCAAGCAGCCGTGGCAGGGTGATCAACGATGTGATCGGCGATCGTCGCTATGGAGCCATCGGTCCCTATGTGCGTCAGGCATTGCAGGGCAAAGCCGCCGAAGGTCAAGGCCGATTCAAGACTCACGCGGGCAAGGTGCTGGACATGGATGCGTTGTTTCTGCCTCATTACGATGAGTTTGGTGAGCTGCAAGGATGCATCGTCGCTGCCCGCGACATGACCGATAAGCGGCAACTCGAAGCAGAGCTGCGTCAAAGTCAAAAGATGGAAGCCGTCGGGCGACTGACGGGCGGCATCGCACACGACTTCAATAACCTGCTTTCCGTCATCGTCGGCAATATGCAGCTGTTGGCGCGTTCCTTACGCGAGAGCCCCCGCTTGTTGCGACAAGCCGAGACCGCGCTGAGTGCCGCTATGAGAGGCGCCGCGTTGACCCAGCGGCTGCTCGCGTTTGCGCGCCAGCAAGTGCTCGAGCCGAAGGTTGTGGACCTGAACACGATGATCGGCGGAATGTATGAGCTTCTGCGCCGCACGCTAACTGGTGAGATCGAAATCCAGCAGCACTTGGATTCGGATCTTTGGGCTACGCGCGCCGATCCAGGTCAGTTAGAAAATAGCGTGCTCAATCTAGTCATCAACGCGCGCGATGCAATGCCCTCGGGCGGTGTAATTACGATTCGCACGTACAATCTCACCATCAGCGATCAACACGACTTGAGCGATGACGGCTTGAGCCCCGGCGACTATGCAGTGTTGGAAGTGAAAGACACCGGCTCGGGTATGTCTGCCGCTGTACTGAAACGAGTGTTCGAGCCATTCTTCACGACCAAAGACGTCGGCAAGGGCAGTGGGCTCGGGCTGTCGATGGTGTATGGTTTCGTGAAGCAGTCTGGTGGCCATGTGCGAATCTCGAGCACGCCGAATCAAGGTACGACCGTTCATCTGTATTTCCCGCGTATACATGCGGCGCTGACCGGCGCAAATCTGGAAGCAGTAGGCCAGGCGGAGCTGCCACGAGGCGAGGAGTTGATCCTCGTGGTGGAAGACAACATTGAAGTTCGCAGCACCGCTGTCGATATTCTCGGCAGCCTGGGTTATCGGTTGCTCGAAGCATCGAACGGCCACCAAGCTCTCGAGCAATTCATGCGTCACCCGGAAATTGCACTGGTGTTCTCGGATGTCATGCTGCCTGGGGGGCTGTTGGGAACTCAGCTAGTGCACAAATTGCGTGAACGGCGCCCCGGATTGCGGATACTGATGACCTCCGGCTTCAGCGAAAGCGGCATCATGAACCGCGGTGTGCTGGACGGCAGTATCGATTTATTGCAGAAGCCGTACAAAGTGGACGAACTGGCGCGGCGGGTACGCGCCTTGTTGGACGGCAAAGAGGAGACCCATCGTGTTCCGGCCTGAAAGGAATTTATTGCTTGTCGTCGACGATGAGGTCGACTTTTTGGAGTTGATCGAGCAGATCGGCGAAGGGGTCGGCTGCGAGGTCATCACCGCGGACAGTGCTGCGCGTTTCCGCGAGCAACTGAGCTCGCGCCAACCCTGCTTGATTCTTCTGGACCTGCAGATGCCCGGCATGGATGGCATCGAGGCGCTGCGCTATCTCGCGCGCCAAGGCATCACATCCGGTGTTTTGCTTGCGAGCGGCATGGATCAACGCGTCCTTGCGAGCGCACGTCAGTTGGGCGATTCGCTGGGCCTTCGCATGTTGGGTACGCTGCAGAAGCCGGCCATGCTCGAAGACATCGAGAACTTACTTATGAAACATTTAGATCCAGGGGCGCGTATTTCGGCTGAAGACCTGCGCCAAGCAGTCGAGGAGCACGAACTCCTCGTCCACTATCAACCAAAGGTGGCTCGAGCGCCCAACGATTGGCAGGTGCGCAGTGCCGAGGCACTCGTGCGTTGGCGCCATCCCCGTTTAGGTTTGTTGTATCCGGGCGAATTCCTGGCACTCGCCGAGCAGTCCGGCCTCATCGTCGGTATCACTGACTTTGTGATGACCGATGCGATCAGGCAAGTGGGCCACTGGCGACAGCGCGGCTTGGATCTCTCGGTCGCAGTGAATCTTTCGCCTCGCCTGGTTCAGGATCTGGAGTTTCCCGATCGCCTGAATCGCGTCTTCAAAGAATTCGAGACTGCCCCCGAGCAATTGATACTGGAAGTCACCGAAGCCGCATCGCTCGACGACCCGGAGCTGGTGATGGACATCTTCACGCGTCTGCGCGTGAAAGGCGTCGGACTGTCGCTCGATGATTTCGGCACTGGCATGTCGTCGCTGACGCAGCTGTACAAAATGCCCTTCAGCGAAGTGAAAATCGACGGCAGCTTGATCGCCGATGTCGGCACCAGCAAAGCAGCAGCAACCGTCGTGCGTGCCATCGTCGAGCTCGCCCACAACCTTTCCTTGAGCGCGTGCGCCGAAGGCGTCGAGACAGCAGCGCAGTTCGAATTCCTAGATCAGATCGGCTGCGATGCCCTTCAAGGCGACTTCATCGCCTCGGCCATGCCAGCCTCGGAGATGGAGAACTTCATCCATGTTTGGAATGGAGCGGATCACACGTGGGTGCCGGTGGTGAGGAAATAGAGGGAAGGGCGAGTCCGCAGTCCGCAGTCTGTAGTCTGCAGCGAGACAAGAGCGGTTCTCCGGTGGTTTGAGCGAAGCGGCAGTGAGTTAGACGTTCAGTCTTACCTGAGGACTCAGGACTGCAGACTGCGGACTCAGGTACGCCGGCTTACCCCGCCGCCGCTCGCTTCTCCTTCGATGGCCTCAGCATATGCAATGGTGCGACCAACACGATCTTCGTGCCGCGATCGGGTTCTTCGAAGGCAACGCTGCCGCCCAGCATGCGCGCGCGATATTCCATGATTTTCAAGCCCATGCCCGGTTTGCCGTGTGCGAGACCGGCGGTCAAACCGATCCCGTCATCGGCGATCGATAGCTGAAGTTTGCGGGCGACGGTTCGCAGCTCGATCGAAATCGACTTTGCGCGTGCGTATCTGGCTGCGTTTGTCGTCGCTTCTTGAGCGACGCGATATAGATGAGTTGCCGCGACTTCTTCCAACTCCGGGACCTTCTGACCGTTGAGCGAGAACGTGCACTGCAGGTTGTACATATCCGTACAACGCGCGGCCAAATGCTTGAGTGCTTCCGGCAGCCCACCGCGTTCTAAATTCACTGGGGCGAGTCCGCGCGCAAGCGATCGAGTGCTCTGAATTGCGCGTGCCAATAGATCGCTGATCTTCGTTATCTGCGATAAATATTGTGGCGCCTCTCGTGAAAGCTGGACCTCCAGTCCTTTGAGCAGCAGAGACAAGCCTGTGAGCTCCTGACCTAGTCCATCGTGCAGATCGCTCCCGAGCCGACGTTGTTCGCGATTAGAAATTTCCAGGATCTCTTGCTCGAGCGCTTTGCGGTCGGTGACTTCTTGAACCGCACACACCAGGCCGGTGATCTTGCCGTGGTCGCGCAAGGGGGCATGCGTCAGTGTGAACCAGCGCACTGAGCCGTCCGCGCTAATCCAGGCCCGTTCTTGATCGGCAATCGCGCGTCCGTTTCGCATGACTGTTGCAGCTTGCGCTTCAACATCCAAAGAGGTCTCGTCAGTCCAGATCTCGGAAACCTGGCGGCCAAGAAGCTGCTCGCGCGTTTTCCCGGTTGCTTCGATCATCGCGCGATTGACGGCTGTCATCCGATTTTGCGTGTCAACGGTGTAGATAATCTCCGGCAGGCTATCCATCACCGTGCTGAGCAGCACGCGTTGTTCATCGAGCGCTGCTTCCGCTTGACGTCGCTCGCGCCGCTCACGCGATTCCTGGAGCGCTCGATTTACGACCGTCGGCAAGCGTTGCAGCCGATCTTTCAGAACGTAGTCGGTCGCACCGCTTTTTAGCGCTTCGATCGCGCGTTCTTCGCCGAGTGAACCGGACACGAAAATGAAAGGAACACCCGGCAAGGTTTTCTGCGTGATCGTGAGCGCCTTGCGGCCATCGAAGCCGGGAAGGGTGTAGTCCGCGAGAACGAGATCGATCTCGCCGTTGCCCAGGGCCTCGCGAAACTGTTTTTCCGAAGCGACGTGGCACCAGGAAACGTCGAAGCCGTTTCTCGCCAGTTCGAGCTGTACCAGCTCAGCGTCGTTTGGGTCGTCCTCGAGGAGAACAAACCGCAGCGATCTCACCGAATCATGGTTCATGCGGACATGCCGTAACGAGCTCCCATGCCAATTCGGCGTGCTTTCCATCAGCTTTGCACGCCGTTCCCCGTGCTACACGCTAACACTTAACGGGTGACTGTGGAAAATGTGGATTGCTGTGAGCTTGTGCGACCGCAAAATGGGATGCTAGAACTACAGGCGTCGGTAAAGTTGCTCGCGAGGTTTGATGACACCATGCCAGAACAAACACGGATCGTGATCGTCGATGACCATCCATTCGTCAGAGAGGGGTTGAAGCAGTTACTCGCCGGCCAAGGCGACTTCGTACTTTCCGCAGAGGCGTCCTCCGTACAAGACGCACAAGCTGCCATCGATGGATCCGAGCCCGATGTGGCTGTTGTGGACTTAGCGCTGGGTGCGGACGACGGTATCGAGTTGGTGCGCTGGATTCGCTCTGAACATCCCGATGTGCGCGTGCTCGTGCTCTCGATGCAGGACGAAGCGCTGTACGCCGAGCGTCTATTACGACTCGGCGTGAGCGGCTATGTCATGAAAAATGTCGCCGGTACCGATTTTTTGGGTGCACTGCGCAAAGTCGCGCGGGGGCAGCGCCATCTCAGTGCGGCAATGGGCGAGCGCTTGTTGACCCAGGTGGCTCGCGGCCGTGCCCCGGGACAAGATGAAGATCCCGTATCGTCCTTGACTGATCGAGAGCTCGAAGTCTTTCGACTGATCGGCGAAGGCATCAGCACGCGCGAGATCTCTCAGCGCCTGTCACTGTCCATGAAGACCGTCGACGCCCATCGTCGCCACATGCGAGAGAAACTCAACCTGCGCTCCACCAGCGAGCTCATCCGCTACGCCACCCAATGGGTATCGGATCGGGAAGGGACGGGGACGTAGAGGGAGGGAGAAGAGTCTGTAGTCCGCAGTCCGTAGTCTGCAGGCCGGAGAAGAGCTTCGCTCGCTGTTTCGCGGGCGACACCCCCTGCCGTCGACAAGGCCTATTCGGTGTGTGCTTCCTCTCCTCCCACGACTACGGAGTGGGGACGTAGAGGGGGAGGGTGGACCCGAGTCCGCAGTCCGCAGGCCGGAGAAGAGCTTTTCGCCCAGCGCTTCGTTTGCTACCCCTGCGCATGGGGCATTGTTTCTTTGTCTTGCTCCCCTCTGGCCACGGACTACGGACTACGGATTGCGGACTTCCTACCTTCCTCCCTTCCGCCCGCTTATGTCACCGGCTCCGCCTTCCGCCGCATTCCTCTCCGAAGTCTCCGCCACCACCCCTGACATTAGGGGATCGACTGATATCCCCTACAGCGGCCCTCAATGACCATCGTGTTCGTGATTTCGGCGCCATGGAAGCCTTTCCGGCGTCGTTTGAGCATGCTCATTTTTTATGGATTTCGCGCTGCGTGAACGCCGCTACTAAAACACTCGAGTTGTCGACGACCGATGCCATCGCATCGCCGTCGGGAACGCTTTGCCCCGAGCTTCGTACGACGCTCGTGCGCGGATTATTGGGCGCGTTACCCGAGTTCCTGTTCGTGCTGGACCGACAGCTGAATATATTGGTTGCGAGCCGCAGTGTCGGCCAGCGCACGCCGCAGGAATTGGAAGGCAAGCCGATCGTCGATGTGTTCCCGCCCCACTTACATGCCGTGGCGTTGGCGACCCTGCATCGGGTTTTGGCGAACGGTCAGATCGATGGATTTTCCGCAGAGATCGAAGGATTCGATGGGCAGCAGCGTCATTTCGATGTTCGCGTGACGCCCTTTCAGCCGGAGGAGCGGACATCTTGGTTGACGCTCATCGCCACCGAAATCACCGAGCAAGTGCGCGCTGAGCGAGCGATCGCAACTCAGGCGCGCATGATCGAATCGATGCTGGAAGGTGTCGCGGTCATCAACGAGCGCGGCGTGATCGAGATTACCAACCCCGCGTTCGACACGATGTTCGGCTACAGCCGCGGTGAGTTGATCGGCCGGGAAATGGCGAGCCTGGCGGGCTGGCCGTTCGAACAGCCCGAACGATGGCAGCGGGCCGGCGCTGAGCAAAGCCGTTCGCAGCGTGTGGAGTTCGACGGCCGTCAATCCAATGGTGGTCACTTCGCCGCTGCCGGTGTGCTCTCAAGATTCGAAGTCGTCGGCCGAAATCACAGCCTGGTGGTGTTGCAGGATGTGAGCGAACGCAAGCAATTGGAGCGAGCAATCCTCGAGGCAGTCAATCGCGAGCAGTATCGAATCGGAAATGATTTGCACGATGGCTTGGGCCAAGAGCTCACGGGCATCGCCCTCATGTTGCGTGGCCTGGCCGGACGCGTCACGACCGAGTACGCACCCATCCTGCCCGAAATCGAGGGGATCACTCGACTAGTCAGCAATGCCATCGAGAGCACGCGCGCACTGGCGCGTGGCTTGTCGCCGGTGAACTTGGAGCGCGGCGGGTTGCAAGATGCACTCGAGGGGCTCGCGATGCATGCGGCTGAAATTTACAACGTACAAATCGCTTGCACGCATCGGCTCGGGGCGGCTCGCCCCTTGAGCGCGGAGTTAGCTAATCACTTATATCGCATAGCGCAGGAAGCTGTACGCAATGCGGTTCGGCATGGTGAAGCGCGGTCTATACGACTGCATTTGCACGTAGCGCGCGCTAAGGTTCGTCTAACCATTACCGACGATGGAACCGGGATGCCTCCGCAGGCGGAAAGTGCGCCGGGAATGGGATTGAAGATCATGCGCTATCGCGCCCGGATTCTGGGCGGGGAAGTGCGATTCGAGCGTTCCACGCCCACCGGCACGCGCATCGTTTGCGAGTGTCCGATCGAGCTGGGCGCGCCGAAGGCTACACGTGAGCGAAAGCCCGCGAAGCCGAGCCGCAAAAAGCTCGGTACGCAAAGTTGATAGTGAGATCTTTGGAAGGAGTTAAGAAATGACTGTTGGGACTTCTCTGTTCAAGACGATGCACAAGCCGCCGACCGGCGTGCCGAAGGATCGCAAGCGCCGCGTCCTGATCGTCGACGATCATCCGATCGTCCGGCAGGGGCTGCGCCGCTTGATCGAAGCGGAATCGGATCTGGAAGTCTGCGGCGAAGCCGAGACGGCGCGAGAAGCGAAGTCCTTGATCCGTGAGTTGGAGCCCGATGCGGTCATCGTCGATGTTTCCCTGAAGCAGGGCGATGGGTTGGAGTTGGTGAAGGACGCTCGCGCTCACTATCCCTCACTGCCTTTGCTCGTCTTGTCTATGCATGACGAGGCCATCTATGCCGAGCGGATGCTGTCAGCCGGCGCGAATGGCTACATCATGAAGCAGGCGGCATCGGACCAGTTCCTCGTGGCGCTGCGCCGCGTCTTGGAAGGCGGCATCTACGTTTCCGAAGCCGTCGGCAACAGCATGATCGAGAAATTCGCCTCGGGCGGCGCGTATATCTCGTCGAACCCGGTCGATAGTTTGACGAACCGGGAGCTTCAAGTACTGCACATGATTGGCAAGGGCTTGTCGACAAGGCAGACTGCCGAGGCGCTCAACTTGAGCGTGAAAACGGTTGAATCTCATCGACAGCGCATCAAGCGTAAGTTGTCCTTGCGCACCTCTGCTCAGCTCATGCAATACGCCGTTAATTGGTACGCCGGTCGCGAGCCTGGCCCGAAGGCATAACGCGCGGGCGGGAATGGACGCATGAACCTGATGCACGGAGTGCTCGGGATGCCATTGCTGGGCGGCTTGCTCCTGGGCGCGTTGCTCGCAAGCATAGGCGCCTTTTTCTTTTTGAAACGGGCGCGCGATAGCAGCGAGAGAGCACAGCGATCGCTCCATGCCGAGAACCGGCGCAATCACGCTGTCGTCGAAGGTTCCGGCGAAGGCGTGCTGGAGCTCGATCACGTCGGCAACGTGAGGTATGCGAATCCTGCGGCCGCCAAGATGCTCGGCTACGAAGGCGACGAGTTGGTGGGTCTCGACTATCGCATCTTGATCAACGATCAGATCGAAGGCGATGCCGTTCGCCGTGTGCGTTATACGACGGACATCATGCGCGGCGTGGGTGCTCTGCTGCGTCGTAAGGATGGCCAGTATCGGCCGGTGCAGTACAAGATCATGCCGGTCACCGAGCAGGGCGTCACGGTCGGCACGGTCTTAGTATTTCGCGACGTGACCGAACGCGTCCGTCTGGACAACCTGCTGAAGGACATGCAGGCGACAGCGAAGATCGGCGGCTGGGAATACGACATCGATGCGAAGACAGTGCATTGGACCGAAGCACTGTACGCAATGCATGAGCTGCCGCTGACTGCTTCTCTCGGAGATCGCGATCTCATCGCGATGCTGCATCCCGAGGATCAAATCAAGATGAAGGCCGCGGTTCAAAAGGCGCTTGATTCCGGTGTTGCCGCCGATTTTCAAGCGCGATTGACCAACGCGCGCGGACGGCATCTGCATGTTCGCATCATTCTGCAAGCCGAGCGGCGCGAAGGGCGCACAGTGCGCTTGCACGGAACGATGCAAGACATCACCGACCTCGTCATGGCGGAAAGGCAGCTACGCGAGACGCGCGACTTCTTCGAGCTCACGCTCAATGCCGTACCGACCCCGGTCATTTTCGTCGACACGAAAATGGAAGTGACGTACGCCAATCGAGCGATGGAAGAATGGCTCGATCGAGCTCATGAGCAAATCGTCGGCCAGCACTTGCGAGAGGTTCTGACTTCCGAATCCTTGATTACACTGGGTCCGCAAATTGCAGCAGCGATGCGTGGTGAGGCGGTGCTGGCGACGCAGTCGGGCATTCGCAATGGACGGACCCGTGAGTGGCAGACCCATCTGGTCCCACAGATCGGGCCGAATCGAGAAGTGATGGGATTCTTCTCCATTCTGTACGACCTTACCGAGATCAAGCGTTTGGAATCCCGTCTTCTGCAGGCACAAAAGATGGAAGCGATCGGCCAGCTCACCGGCGGCATCGCACATGATTTCAACAACCTGTTGGGTGTGGTCATTGGCAACTTGCAGCTGATCGAGCGCAGCGTCGCCGAGAATCCAGGCTTGGCACGCAAGGTTCACACCGCGATGCGAGCGGCGGCGCGCGGCGCTGACTTGACGAAGCGGCTGCTGGCGTTCGCACGACGGCAAATTCTGGACCCCACGGTCGTCGATTTGAACCGCCAGCTCGCAGGGCTCACCGATCTTCTGCAGCGCAGTCTTGGCGACTCGATTGAAGTGCGCATGGTGCAAGCGCACGATCTCTGGCATACGCGTGTGGATGCCGGACAATTCGAGAATGCAATTTTGAATCTGGCGATCAACGCGCGCGATGCGATGGTCCAAGGCGGACGGCTTACCGTTCGTACGCAGAACGTCGTGCTCGACAGCGCGTTCTGTGCAGATCATCCGCAGCTCGAGCCGGGTGAGTATGTTTCTGTGAGTGTCACGGATACCGGATGCGGTATCGAACCGGATGTGCTCAAGCGGGTCTTCGAACCTTTTTTCACGACTAAAGAATCCGGCAAGGGGAGCGGTCTCGGACTCGCGATGGTGCATGGCTTCGCAGAACAAGCTGGCGGTGCGGCGACCATCGAAAGCAAACCCACTCGCGGCACAACGGTGCAGATTCTGCTGCCGCGCTCGCGAGAAGCCAAAGACGAACGCGAAGACACGATCGTTTCGAAGGTGGCGCCCGGGGGTACCGAAACGATTCTAGTCGTCGAAGACGATGCGGATTTGCGCGAAACAGTCGTCACCGCACTCTCTCAGCTTGGCTATCGTGCCCTCGCAGCGCCGAATGCGGCGGCCGCCCTGCGTGTTTTGGCCGGTCCAGAGAAGATCGAATTGTTATTCACGGATGTGATGATGCCTGGAGGCATGCTCGGGCCAGCTCTCGCGAAACGGGCGCGCGAAATGCGTCCGACCATCGAGGTGTTGTTCACGACCGGCTACGCAGAGACGAACGTCCTTGCCAGCACGGCCGGTTTGTCTTCCAGCGAAGTCATCAACAAGCCGTATCGCAATGAAGACCTCGCGATGCGAATCCGCTACGTGCTGGACCGGGAGGCTCGTGTTGCCTGATCTCGAAAACAAACTGCTGGTCATCGACGATCAGCCCGACCTTTGCGAGTTCATCTCCGAGGCCGCGCGCGGCATGGGATTCGAATCATTGGCGGTGACTGAGCCCGATGCGTTTCGTCGCGCCGTGCAAGAATTTCAACCGACAGTCGTCGTGTTGGATTTGCAGATGCCTGGGGCCGACGGCATCGAGCTGCTGCGCTATCTAGGCGAGCGTGGCAGCAAAGCGCAGGTGTTGGTCGCAAGCGGCATGGATCAACGCGTGCTTGCCACTGCGCAGCAACTCGGCAAATCGCAAGGTCTCAACATGCTCGGTGCGTTGCAAAAGCCGATTCTGCTCGCGGACCTCGAAGCGACGCTGCGTCAATGCTTGCGTTGCGATGCGCCGCTCACGCCCGAATCGCTCACTGCTGCACTCGAGAAGCGGGAGATCCAGGTTCACTATCAACCGAAAGCAACACGTGTCGCTCCGGGCCGCTGGATCGTAGAAGGGGTCGAAGCGCTGGCGCGCTGGAATCATCCCGCGCTGGGTCCGATCTCGCCGCTGCGATTCATCGCCGTCGCCGAAAAGCATGGACTGATTCGTCGCTTGACCGAACAAGTCATCGAAACCGCGCTCAGCCAATGCCGTGTGTGGGATGCGGCAGGTTTGCAGTTGTCAGTGGCGATCAACTTATCGCCGCAACTGCTCAACGATCTGGCGTTTCCCGATCAAGTCGCTCGGATGGCCGCTCAGGTGGGCGCGGAGGCGCGCCGCATCATCTTCGAGGTGACAGAGAGTGCGGCGATGTTCGATCCGGGCACGACTATGGATGTGCTCACTCGGATGCGAGTGAAGAACTTCGGCCTGTCGATCGATGATTTCGGCACCGGGTATTCTTCCCTGAAGCAGCTTTATCTGATGCCTTTTAGCGAACTGAAGATAGACACCTCTTTTGTGCGCGACATCTTTGCTCACGAAGACGCGCGCACGATGGTCGAAACCATGGTGCTGCTCGCGCACAAGCTGCGCCTGACCGCGTGTGCCGAAGGCGTAGAAACCCAAGAAATCCTCGACTTCCTCGACAATGTCGGCTGCGACCGCGCGCAAGGCTACTTCATCGGCCGCCCGATGCCCGGCAATGTCTTGGAGTGCGCGGTCAAGGAATGGAACGGGAAGCAGGTTGCTCCTGCTTAGAGTCCGTAGTCTGCAGTTTGCAGCCGGATCTTGGCCGGGATTGCATCCGATATCCGATTTAGTCCTCCTCGATGCTGCCTGCGCAGCCCTCGCGAGTCTGCCCATTTCTCCCTGTAGACTGCGGACTACAGACTGCAGACTCCTTTAAACCTAAGCCTTCTGGCGCGCATCCAATCCATACACAGGCTGATTGGAGCCTTTGCTTCGAGGCGGATGCTCTTACGTGTGCCTAGGAACGATTCGGTCGTGAACGTCGAACGAGAGTCCATGACGGATGCGCATCTCGTCGCGGCGGCGCGGGGTGGGGATATGCACGCGTTCGAGCGTTTGTATCGCGTGCATAGCGCACGGGTGTATGGATTGTGTTTGCGGATGACTCGGAATCCTGACATTGCCGAAGACTGCGTCCAACTCGCTTTCGTTCGGGCTTGGCGCAATCTGCAAGCGTTCGAGGGTCGCAGCGCATTTGGCACTTGGCTGCATCGAATTGCCGTGAATGAGGTGCTCTCGCACCAGCGCAATCACGGTACGAGAGAGGAATCCGATGAAGAGGCCATCGCCGAGCACGTGGAGATCGAGCAAGCGCCGAGCCAGTTCGATGCGATGGATGTCACGGACGTCGAGCGTGCGTTGGAATCACTTCCCGAGGGCGCACGTCACGCGATGGTGTTGCAGGCGGTGTATGGATACAGCCACGAAGAAGTGGCGGATATGTTGGGCGTTGCAGTAGGTACCTGCAAGGCCCAGGTACATCGAGGACGTCGTCTATTGAGACAGCGACTCGGAATGGCTGAGGTCGAATGATGAACGCACCCCATCAAGATTCGCTGGATCAAGCACTCGCGAAGCTGCCGCGCGATGTGCAACCACGTCGTGATCTGTGGCAAGGCATTCGCAGCGAGCTCGGCTCTGCGCAAACACTGGAATCGCGACCGAGTCGAAGCTCTGGAATGCGCTGGTATCAGATGGCCGCTGCCGTATTGCTCGTGATCGCCTCTTCGCTCACGACCTACGTCCTGATGCGCGAGTCGAATGTTCAGGAACCTGCTTTAGCGGATCAGGAACCGAGCCGACCCGCGCTGACGGTGATGCCTGCGAGCTTTGCGGGCCAAGGTTTAGGTCAAGACTACGCTCAGGCGCGCGCCTCGCTCGATCAACAATTCGAGGCTCGATTGGCTTCGTTGCCAGGGCCTGCTCGCGAGAAGGTGCAGCGCAATCTTGCGGATATCCGCAAGGCAGCGCACGAAATTGCAGACACGTTGGCACAGCATCCCAACGATCCTTTGCTGCAGGAATTATTGCTATCCACATATCAGAGTGAATTGCGGTTGCTGGCCGATGTCGCACAGATGACGCCGGCACCCGTTACGAGGGTCGACTTATGAGAACGTTCGTTGTCCTGGGTGCGTTACTGTTCGCGCACGCTGTTCATGCCGAACAGGTTGAGCGTGAAACCGCGGCTTCACCGCGGGGCGAAGTACAAATCGTCAATCTCTCCGGTGATGTGCGCGTGATCGGCTGGGATCAGCCCAAGGTTCGCATGCAGGCGGATCTCGGTCGCGGCGTGGAAGAAGTCGAGTTCGAACGCGATGCGGATCTCACGCGTATCCGAGTGAAATGGCCGCGTGAAAAGGAAGCCGGCGCGACCGATCTAACCATTCACGTACCTCGCGAAAGCACGCTGCAAATCAAGACCGTGAGCGCTTCACAAACGATCGAGAACGTATCAGGTGAGCAACGGCTGCAATCAGTCAGCGGTGAAATTCGCACCAGTGTCGGATCAGAGGATCTGGACGCGAAAACCGTGAGCGGCGAGATCCGCGTCAAGGGCAGCGGAAAATCCTCATCGAGTCGTGTCAGTACAGTGAGCGGTGCCATCGATCTGGAGCAGATGGGCGGACAGTTCGAGCTCACAACCGTGAACGGCACGATCGAGCTGCGTTCAGCGCAGATCGAGGAGGCGCGCTTCAATACCACGAATGGTGAGATTCGCATCGAGGGCGAGCTGGCCGAAGATGGACGCGTGGCAGCAGAAGCCATCAACGGTGCGATCCGCCTGAACCTGCGCGGCAAAGTCGATGCCGAGTTCGACATCGAAAGCTTCAATGGCGAGATCAAGAACTGCTTCGGCCCGAAGGCTAGGCGAACGAGTCAATATGGCCCCGGCACCGCGCTGCGCTTCGAAGAAGGCGATGGCGACGCCCGCGTTCGCATCAAGACGCTGAACGGTGCGATCGAGGTGTGTAAGAAGTGAGTAGGAGGGAAGCGGATAGCGGATAGGGCAGAGAGAGTTGGGACTAGGGACTAGGGGATAGGGAATAGGAAATAGGAAATAGGAAATAGGGAGGTAAGTTGGATAGGTATTCGGAGGCGCAGCGTGGCGACGAAAGACGCAATGCTTTTGCATGTGATTCCCGGAGGCGAAAGAGGCCAATGCCTCGCTTCTGATTCCCTCCCCTGCTTGCGGGGAAGGGTTAGGGAGGGGGCCTCCGACGGGTCTCTCCGAGGAGATATCCAAGAGGGCCTCGTTCAGATGATGAAGAAGAGACGAAACGGCCTCTCCTCATCACCCATCGCAGCTCTCAATCCATCCCCTCTACCGTTACGCGATTTCTCCCAGCAGCCTTGCTCGCGTACACGCCTGCATCGCACTTGGTCATCAATGCATCCAACGTGGCGCCTGGCGGCACGATAGCGCGCCAGCCTGAGACGCCGAAACTTGCGGTGACATCGAATTGCAGCGCGCCTGAATTGAACTGTCCGACGCTGACCTCGCGTCGAAGATGCTCAGCGGCAGTGCCCGCATTCGCGACCGTCGTTTCCGGAAGCACGATCACGAATTCTTCTCCGCCGTATCGCGCTACCCAATCGCAGGCGCGAACGCCCTTCTGCAGGTGTGTCACGAACCACCGCAACACGTCGTCGCCAGCGAGGTGGCCGTGAGTGTCGTTGATCTTCTTGAAGTGATCGACGTCACACATGATCACGGAAAGCTGGCGCTCGTATCGTGCGGCGCGCTCGATCTCACGAGGAAGCTGCTCCATTAGGTAACGCCGATTGTAGGCACCCGTGAGAGGATCCGTGATCGACAGGCGTCGGTTTTCCTCATTCGCGTGACGCAGCGAGCGCTCCAGCGTGACGATGCGCTTGCCCGTGCTCAAGCGAGCAATGAGCTCAGGTTCGATCACCGGCTTCGTCAGATAGTCATCGGCACCGGATTGCAACCCTGTGACCACGTGCTCGATCGCATCTCGCGCGGTCAGCAAGATCGTATAGACGTAACCCTTCGTTTGAGATGACCGAAGCGCGCTGCAGAGCGCAATGCCATCCATTTCGGGCATTTCCCAATCGGTGATCATCAAATGGAAGTCGCCTGCCTCGATCTTCTGCAGGGCCTCTTTGCCGTTGCTGGCGGTTTCGACTTCGTAACCCGCCCGTTTGAGCAAACGGGCCATGATGAGCCGCTGTGTAGGCTCGTCATCAACCAGCAGAATGCGCCAATCCGGGGCCGGGATTTGTAGGTCTGTCATGCCACCGGGATCGTACCCGCAACGCTCCGGTTCGCAAAGTGCGCGGTGCGCAGAAATGGCATGAAAGAAGGGGAAGTCCGCAGTCTCCAGTCCGCAGTCCGTAGGCCAGAAGACGAAGCCCTCTCGAAAGCCGCGTGGAGCCGGGAACTTGTTCTTGCCTGCGGACCAGGGACTGCGGACTGAAGACTCCTCGCCTCAGACTATCCCGCCTTCGCCGCGGGTTGCGGTGCTTGCTGCTGTAGAAATTCCGCTGCGCGCTCGAATTCCTCGCGCAGCTCTTCAATCAACTCCTTCAGTCGAGGCTGATCCAAACGAGGTGCTTGAGTCTCGAGCGCCAGAGCGAGAGCACACAAGGGATCCGCATGAATATTTGCGCTTGCGCCCTTGAGCTTATGTGCCGCGCGGCTCAAGGCCGGCCTGTCGAACGCCGCGACCGCGCTGTCGATCTCTCCCAGCACTTGCTCGCCGCTTGCGACGAATGTCGAGGCGAGCTCGTAGGCGAACTCGGCATCTCCGGCGGTGAGCTCGTTCAACCGACCAAGATCGATGGGAACACCTGTGTGCGAGTTCTGTACTGCCGATGTGGAAGAGTTGTCTTGCAAGCCGAGTCCATGACGTTCCAAGGTTTCGCGTAAACGTGCAACGTCGATTGGCTTGGTCAGAAAGGCATTCATGCCCGCCTCCAGGCAGCGCTCGAGCTGACCTGTCATGGCATTCGCAGTCAGCGCGACGATAGGAGTCGTCGAGCCGGCGCCTCTGCGTTCGCGAATCTGACGAGTCGCCGTCAAACCATCCATGACCGGCATTTGCAGGTCCATCAGAACCAGATCGAACGACCCTTCGGCAAACGCTTTGACGCCTTCGGCTCCATTGTCCGCGACACGCACGCTGCAGCCCATTCGCTCGAGCAAGCGCACGGCCACTTTCTGATTTACCGGGTTGTCTTCGACCAGCAGTACTCGTCCGCGATAGCGACGTGACAGATCGCCGCTCGAGAGAGTACCCCGCGTCACAATCGGTTGGCTTTGCAGGTGCCACTGCTTCGCCTCGCACGATAGGACGCGATCCAAACATTCGAGCAGTTCTTTGGCACGCGCCGGCTTCGTCAAGTACGCAGCAAAGCCCAGCGATGCAAAGCGACGCGCGTCACCCCATTGATCCACAGAGGTCAACATGACAACGCGTGCGCGCGCGGTTTGCGGATCCGCATTGATCCGCTCGCCGAGCATCGCGCCATCCATATCGTCCATGCGGTAGTCGACGAGCACGACCTCGAAGGGATGCTCATCGACCAAGGCTTGGCGCAGCAGTGCCAGCGCTTCGGTGCCGCTACTTGCCAAGCTCACTTCGTATCCTGCATGCATCAACTGACCCGCGAGCACACGGCGGTTGGTTTCATTGTCATCGACGACCAGTAATCGCTTGCCTAGACGAGTGAGGTCCGGCTCCTCGCTCATCGCCGAGCCGCAAGTGGATTCCAATGGCAACGTAAACCAGAAGCATGATCCGCTGTCGATCTCGCTGCGTGCACCGACGTCCCCGCCCATCATCTCGATCAAGCGGCGTACGATCGACAATCCCAATCCCGTTCCGCCGAAGTGACGAGTGGTCGAGGAGTCCGCTTGCACGAACGGTCGAAACAACGTCTCGAGCGTCGCGGGTGCGATGCCGATGCCAGTGTCCCTAACTTCGAAGCGCGTGAGCGTACGTCCATCGCGGTCCCCAGCATTTTGCACCTCGATGACGATCTCGCCCGCACGGGTGAACTTGACGGCATTGCCTACCAGATTGATCAAGCATTGGCGTAAGCGCTGCGGATCGCTCAACACCCGCCGTGGGACGTCCGGATGGATGTGAACGATCAACTCGAGGTGCTTGGCCGACGCTTGCAGCGCCATCATCGCGCCGACGTCTTCAACGGTGCTGCGCAGGTCCAGATCGACGGCTTCGATATCGAGCTTGCCGGCTTCGATCTTGGAGAAGTCCAAGATGTCGTTGATGACGTTCAGCAGCGAGTCGGCACTGGTGCGAATCGTCTCGGCGTAGTCGCGTTGCGTGCGATCCATGGTCGTATCCAGGAGCAGGCCGGTCATGCCGATGATGCCGTTCATCGGCGTGCGAATTTCGTGACTGACGTTCGCGAGGAATTCACTCTTGGCTCGATTCGCGGCCTCCGCCGCTTCGGTCGCCTGAAGCAGAGCGCTGCGAGCAGTGTGCGCATCGGTGACGTCCTGGAGGGATCCGGAGAGGCGCATGGACCGGCCGTTTTCATCGCGTTCCGCACTCGCACGAGCGCGATACCAGCGGTACTCGCCGCTCTGTAAGCGCAGACGAAGCTCGACGTCATAGGGCGCGCCATTCTGAAAGTGCAGCTGCAGCGCGCTCGATATCTGCGTGGCATCCTCGGGATGCAAAAAGTCCCGCAAGAAATTCGTATCGCTCGGCAGTGCATCTGGCTCGTAACCCAGCAGTTCGGCAACGCGAGGTGAGCACCAAGCCGTCCCATCCGCTTCCAGCTCCCACAAGCCATCTTGCGTACCGTTCACGGCGCGCTCGAATCGCTTCGCCGCCATGATCTCTTCGGTTACGTCCCACGAAACGCCGAGTACGCGTGTGTTACGGCCATCCTCACCCGGCAACAATCGCGCATGCACCTGCAGGTGCACGAGCTGTCCGGCCGGGGAATACAGCCGATAACGATACGAGAGATGATCGCGCTTCTCTGCCAATGCGGCTCGCAGCGCTTGCCTGAACAAATCTCGATCGGCGGGATGAACGCGTTGAGCGAACTGCTGCAGAGACAGCTCGCCCTGCGCCGCGCTGTCTTCGAAACCGCTCAATGGATTCTCGATCCACAGGAAAGCAGCACGATTCAGATCGATTTCCCACGTGCTAATACCCGCGGCCTTCGTCGCGATACTCAAACGATCCAACAGCGCACGTTCCTGTGCCGCTTGACGAACCAGCATTTCGTTCGTCTGCACTTCGTTCGTGACATCGGTGGTTGCGCCGAGCAAGCGCCGCGGCTTGCCGTTCTCATCGCGAACGATGCGCGCATAGGTTTGCATGTGCCTGGCGATGCCATCGGCGCGAAAGATACGGAAGCGATGCGAGAAATTGTTCGCGCCATCGCGAATTGCGGCACCCAGATCCAGCTGCATCTTCGCGTAATCATCCGCATGCATGACTTTCTGCAGCAGGTTGCCGACCTCCTCGATCGGTGTGTCGTCCGCTGCCATCGCCTTGCTGCGATTCTCGATCCAGATGAATTGATTCGACTTCAGGTCGAACTCCCACGGCGAAACACCAGCGGCCTGGGTCGCGACACTGAGGCGGTCCAGCAAGCTGCGAACATTCGTCGCCTGCTGCTGAAGCTGCTCGGCATGCTCGACCTCATCGGTCACATCCCAAGTGACGCCGAGCAACCGTTCGGCACGATTGTCGAGCCCGCGAATCAATCGCATGTACGTTTGGACGTGCCGGCTCGCGCCATCGGGGCGAATGATGCGATACCGAAGCGAAACGATATCGCCGGCGGTGCCTTCGATCGTGGCGGCGATCATGACTCTGACGCGCCGATAGTCTTGCGGATGCACGTAGCGCCACGGCTTGCGCACTTCATCGCCCGCAACGCCGAGAATTCTGCGGATATTCGCGTCCGTGTGCGTTGTGTCGCTTTCCAGATGAGCATCCCAGATCCCAATGCCCGCGGTTTGGGTGGCCAGATTCAAACGATCACGGAGCGTTCGCTCTTCTTCGGCACGTTGTTCCAAGCGACGCGAAGCATTGGCCTGCTCGGTGACATCCAGCGCTATGCCCAGCACGCGCCGCGGACTTCCATCGCGTTTTCGGATCACGCGTGCGTTGAATTGCACATGCATCGTCCCGCCGTTCGCGCCGCGGATGCGAAAGCGATGCGATAGGTATTCACCGGCGTCGAACGCGGTTCGCATCTGAGTCAGGAAATCTTCGCGATCCTCGGGTAGCACGACCTGATTCAAGAAGGTGCGCACATCGAGTCGGTCGCCGATGTGGCCATAGACAGTCGTGTTGGTCATCCGAGCATCGGCCACGATTTCATTGCGTGCGATGTCCCATTCCCATACGGCGATTCCGGCCGCTTCGGCCGCCAGGTGAAAACGATCGACGAGCTCTTGTAGCTGGCGCAGAGGATTGGGCAACTCCATCGTCGCGCTACCTGCACCGAGCGTATCGTCTATATCTTTGTGAGCTGCGCTCGAGGCAGCCTGCGTCACGATCTGCTTACGCTGAGCGTCGCGACTCCTATACAGATACCAGATGGCACCTGCACCGAGCGCTGCGCACAGCAAATGGGTTAGGAGCGAATGAATCACGCCGTTGTCCACAGAAAGGGTCGGTGCGCCTCGAGGTTCGCCGTGCGGGCTTCAGAAATGGAAAGGCATTTCATGCGTTGATCGCTGAACGTCGTCGTCCGTCAGAATTCAATGGTTGCGGTCCGTGCAGAGCCCCGCGCCGCGATGCAGGACACCATTGGCTGTGTCCAGCGGCAAGGAAGCCGCTTCGGGGTGCAATAGATTCAGGGTTCGTCTGATCCACTGCGGTGAATGCGGGCTGCCGGAGCGCCTGGGTCGGCCTGCTACACTCGGCGAAAGGATCAGCTTTCGGTAGCGAAAACTTCCGAATTTGGACTTCAGAGGAATCCCGATGCGTGCTTTGAAAATAGTAGGTTATGTCGTTGGCGGCTTGGTCGCGCTCATCGTCGTGGCTTTGATTGCAATCCTGCTGTTCGTCGATCCGAATGACTATCGCAATGACATCGAGCAATTGGTCGAGCGGGAGACGGGACGCGAGCTCACGCTCTCGGGCGATCTGGAGCTTTCGGTATTTCCTTGGATCGCGCTCAAGATGGGCGCGGCGACACTCGGCGATGCGCCGGGCTTCGGTGACGAGCCGTTCGTCACGATTCAAGAAGCGCGCGTCGGGGCGCGGCTGTGGCCGCTGTTGCGCGGCAAAGTGGAAGCGGGCGACGTCCGCTTAGCGGGAGCGCGCATTCGTTTGATCACCGATGAGCAGGGTAGAAACAATTGGGCCGACCTCGGTGGCGAGGACGAGGCCGCGACCACGGAGGATTCGCAGCGTTCAGGCGAGTTGCCGACGGTTGCCGGACTCGTCATCGAAGACGCCGCGGTGATGATCGAAAACCGCCAAGAGAAAACTCGTCAAACAATTCGCGATTTCAATCTCAAGACCGGCCGGCTCGCATCGGGTGAGCCATTCGATTTGGATACGAGCTTCGTCTTCGATCAAGAACCTTCGATGTCGCTTGCGGTGCAGTTGAATGCAAACGTCACGGCGGATCTGGAGCGCAACACCCATCAACTCGCCAAGCCCCAAATCGATCTGAAACTTTCCGGACAGGGGTTTCCGGCCGACGGCATTTCGATCGAGGTGCGAGCGAACGCATTACAAGCCGATGTAGGCCAGGATCTCTATCGGTTGGAAGGGCTGACCGTGAAGACGACTTGGAAAGGGGAGGGCTACCCTGCCGAAGGCATTCCTATTTCGCTGCAAGCTGCTAACTTCGATGCGAATCTCGCCAAGCAAACGATGGAGCTCGCCGGCTTGGATGCGAATGTCGCGGGCGCCCACATCACCGGTGCTCTGACGGGCGCGGAGATTCTCGATGCACCCAAGCTTGCAGGTCCCCTGAAGCTCGATCCGATTTCACTGCGCGAATGGCTGCCCAAGCTCGGGGTTGAAGTTCCCGAAACTCAAGATGCACAGGTGCTAAAGAGTCTCAGCTTCTCCAGTCGCGTCGCCCTCACGAAGACTTCGGCCGAGCTGAACGACATCGAATTGAAGCTGGACGATACGACCGCTAAGGGGATGTTCGGCGTCGCTGACTTTGATGCGAAAGCGTTGCGTTTCGATTTGAACGTCGATCGCATCAATGCCGATCGTTACTTACCCCCTCCGACGGAACCTGCCAAGAGTGAAGGAGAAGAACCACCGACCGAGATCCCCGTCGATGCGCTGCGGGCGTTGAATGCGCGCGGACAACTTGCGATCGGCGAAGCGATCTTCGCTGGAATGAAGTTCAGCAAGCTGCGGCTCGGGGTCAATGCACGTGACGGCAAGGTTCGTTTTCATCCTTCGGAGGCTTCGATGTACGGCGGTCAGTATCGCGGCGACATCTCGATCGATGCGACGGGACAAGCGGCGCGAGTGTCGTTGGACGAACATGTGAGCGGCATCGAT
>JAICPY010000143.1 GCA_025929585.1 Steroidobacter sp. | reverse complement strand
TGAGGTGTAGAGGTGTGTGGGAACAAGAATCGCTATAACAGCGTCACTCCGGCTTTACACGTCCACGCGTGTACACCTCTACACGTTCACTACGTTCTTCAAGTTCCTCAGGTCTTTCCACCCCTACTTCGCTTTCTTGTGGCCACAACTCTCCCCAGAGGCACCTGCTGCGTAATGCAATGAATGTTGCCGCCGCCAAGCAATATTTCTCGGGCTTGCACGCCGATGACGCGGCGTTCGGGGAATAGACGTTTCAAGGTGTTCGCGGCGATGCGATCTTGTTTTGGATCGAGCAAAGGCATGACGATCGTCGAATTGCCTATGTAGAAATTCACGTAAGAAGCTGCAAGGCGCTCACGAGCTTGTCGTGGCATTCCCGCATCTGTCCTGTCCACGCCTTGCGTTTCGGCCGCCGTGCGGAACAACGGCCCGGGCTGCGCCAGCTTGTGAATCTTGAGCTTGCGTCCTTGGGCGTCACGGGAGCTCTTCAATCGCTCGTATGCATCTCGCGAGATCTCGTACTGCGGATCGCGCTTGTTGTCGGTCCAGGTGAGAACGACTTCGCCTGGGCGCACGAAGCAGCACAGATTATCGATATGCCCGTTCGTTTCGTCTTCCACCACGCCTTTGCCCAGCCAAATCACACTAGTTACGCCGAGGTACTCATGCAACAAGATCTCGAGTTGACCTTTGTCGAGATGAGGATTGCGATTCGGATTCAGCAGGCATTCCTCGGTAGTGAGCAGCGTGCCTTCGCCGTCCACGTGAATCGCGCCGCCTTCGAGAACCAGCGGCGCTCGGTAGCGATCGCACCCTTCGACTTCGAGCACCTTGCGGGCGACGAGGTCATCCTGATCCCATGGAAAGTACAAGCCGCCGCTCAAACCGCCCCACGCATTGAAGAGCCAGTCGACGCCGCGAACTTCTCCGGCGCGGTTGATCACGAAGCTTGGACCGACATCTCTCATCCAAGCGTCGTTGGTGGACATTTCCACTACCCGGATAGCATCGGGGAGTGAGGCGCGTGCATTGACGTATTGTTCTCGCGAGGCCGCGACAGTTACGCGTTCGCCGATGGCTATTGCGGTTGCGACGGCGGCGAATGCCGCTTGAGCCGGCTTCGCACCCAGCCGCCAGTTGCTGGGCCGCTCCGGCCAGATCATCCAGCAACCGGAATGCGGCTCGAACTCGCCCGGCATTAGAAATTCATCATTGGCCGGGGTCGTATTGAGCAATGCGGGCATTAGGAGACTCCAAGATCAAGGCTTGCCAGCTTGCCTGACGAGCTCAGCCATTTCCGAGTGTGACATCACTGATTTTTCGAGATCTGCAACGACGCTTTCCCGATCGGCAGCTGAACGGTTTTGAGACACCTTCCATTTCCCAACCAGCCGAGTTACCGGAATCTCGATACCTACGATGGCTTGAAGCAGCTTGTCTACGTAGTCAGACGGTGCATCGCTCACCTTCCAGGGTGACATTCGCGCGGCTTCGTGAGTATCCGTCAGTCTATCGAGGAGAGCACGAAGCCATATGGCATCTGCTATCGCGCGTGCTGGACCATAGGCATGTACCGCGCTGTAATTCCAAGTCGGAACTACTTTGCCGTCGACGCGCTTCGCTTCATAAACCGAGGGCGATACATAGGCATCTGGCCCTTGGAATACCACTAGCGCCTCAGCCGTGCCTGAAAGGTCCTTCCAAACGGGGTTTGCCTTGGCAACGTGTGCTCGCAGCGTTCCATACGGGCCAGCAGTTTCATCGAGCACGAACGGCACATGATTGGCCTCGAGACCCGTCGCTGTGTTGACGATTAACGTACCGAGCGGGTGGCGGCGGATCAGCGAATGCAACACATCGTTGCGAGTCTCAGCGAAATGTATGGGAACGTACATGAGGAGGAGAGTGACGAGGTGACATAGCGACGACGTCGTGACGACGTCCTTTCTGGCCCCGGGCTAGGGACTACGGACTGCAGGCTCTCTGATCATCTGCTCAGTGTGTACTCGGCACTGCAGTAGGGGCATTTTGCCCAACCGGTTTTCTCGATCGGCAGGAATACGCGAGGATGCGAATTCCAAAGATGCATACCCGGCATGGGGCACGACAAAGGCAAATCAGATGCGGTGATCGTGTACTGGTTCTTGGCGTTCGGTTGAACGAGCTTGGGCGATTCGGTCGTTTGCATAGATGTGACTCAGGCGGGGACGATAGCGGTGATTATCACATGCCGAGAGGAACAAGTGATTCGTGACTCGCAGGTCGTCGGAAAAAGTGGCCGCAACTCTGCCTTCCTCTTACTGCCCGCGACCCGCTAATCACGACCCGCTTCTGCTTTGCTAGCCACGACCGGCTCCCGCCTTCATTGCCTCTTCCCATATTTCAATGACACCAGCGCGTTCTTCCACGAATTCCTCCGCTCCGACGACATTCTTCCCGCCCTCGAGAGACAGCCGATGGAGCCGCTGGCGATACTTTCGGTAAGTGTTTACGAGAAAATCGACGCGAGACTGTGGCACGAGATTGCCCGATGCCAAGCTTTCGAGCTGCCGGATGTTGTCTGAGAACGTGACGATCTCGGGATATCGATCGGCCCATTGCAGCATCCAGAATTGAACCAGGAACTCGAGATCAGCGACGCCGCCCGGGTCCTGCTTGAGATCGAACTGGCCGGGCTTCGCCTTCGAAAGATTTTCGCGCATGCGTTGCCGCATCGTCCGCACCGCCTCACGTAGCTCATCGCGCTTCACAGCTTTACGCAGTACCTCGATTCGCGCGGACTCGAACTCCTGACACAGAAGTTCTTCTCCGGCGATCGCTCGGGCACGCAGGAGGGATTGATGTTCCCAGGTCCACGCTTCTTGGAACTCGTATTCGCGGAAACTCGCCAACGATTGAACCAGCAATCCTTTGTTGCCACCGGGGCGCAATCGCGTGTCGACCTCATACAAACGTCCAGCGGAGGTGTGCACGGTCAGCAAGTGCACCAACCGCTGCCCGAGACGTTGAAAGAAGACGCTGTTATCGACGCTTTGAGCTCCGTCGGTGCGCTGCGAGTCACCGGCGGAATCATGCAAGAACACCAAATCCAGATCCGACCCGTAACCCAGCTCCAAACCACCAAGTTTGCCGTAAGCGACCACCATCATGCTCGGGCTATGAACGGCGCCGCCGACATCCACGCAACGCGGCGTGCCATGGCGCGCCACCATCTGAGACCAGGACAGCGCCAGTGCTTCCTGCACGATGAGCTCGGCGATATCGGTCAATCGATCGCTCACCTTCATCAACGGCAAGCCACCGATCAAATCGGCAACCGCGACGCGAAAAGTAGTAGCACTTTGAAATTGACGCAGCAGTTCGACCTGTCGCTCGGGATCCTCGAGCCGCATGAGGGCTCTCTTGGCAACCAGATCTGCGGCGAACTGCTCGCGCGTCGGAGGCTCCTCGACCAGCCGCTCGTCGATCAGCTCATCGAGCAGCAACGGATGTGCAGCGATCTGATCTGCCAAGAACTGACTCTGCGCACAGAGTTCAGCCAGCCGTCGAAGCGCCGAGGTATTTTCGTTCAGCAATGCCAGGTAGACGGTTCGTCCCCCGATCATCTCGAGAATCTTGATCACGCGCGTGAGAGCTGCTGCCGGGTCGGGCTTACCGGAGATTAGGGGTAGCAACCGCGGAAACAAGTCGCGCAACCGGCGCCGTCCCGTTTCATCCAGTCGCTTGATGTAGGCGCTGGTACGTAAACGTTCGAGTTGCTCGAAGACGCCGGAAGGATCCCCAAAGCCGAATCCACGTAAGGCTTGTTCGCGATCTTCGGCCGAAGCATCCATGTCGAAGACCCCGACGTTCTGCCGTAGCTCCGGCGTCTCTGCAACCGGGCCAAAAATCGTTTGCGCGAAATGGTTCGACACCCGCTCGCGATGCGCCTGGAGCGTGGAGTACAACTCCTTCCAACTCTCCAAGCCGGTGGCTAACGCCAATCGCTCACGCGCAATGCTGTCCTCCGGCAGTTGGTGTGTTTGCTCATCATTCCATTCTTGAAGCCGGTTCTCGACCAGCCGCAGGAATCGATACGCTGCGAGCAACTCATCGACCGCGTAAGGTTTGAGCAATCGCTGCCCGGTCAGCAACGGTAGAATCTCGAGAAGCGAGCTCCCCTGCAGGCGGCGATCACTGCCGCCACGAATCAACTGAAATGCCTGCACGATGAACTCGATTTCACGAATTCCGCCCGGCCCGAGCTTGATGTTGTCTTTGAGCTCTCGGCGTTCGACCTCACGGGCAATCATCGCCTTCATGTCCCGGAGCGACTCGAATACGCCAAAGTCCAGATACCGTCGATAGACGAAGGGGCGGACGACCTCGTCGTAGAGATCCTTGTATTGATCGATGGCAGTCAGAGGCCGCGCCTTGACATAGGCATACCGCTCCCAATCGCGGCCATGCTGCTGCAGGTAATGTTCGAACGCAGCGAAGCTCAGCGCCAATCGGCCACTGTCCCCAAAGGGCCTGAGCCTGAGATCGACGCGATAGACAAACCCATCGACCGTCGGGGTTGCCAAGAGCTGGACGAGCTTCTGGCCGAGCCGCAAAAAGAACTCACCGTTCTCGGTCGCTCGTGGGCTGTCGGTTTCGCCATCTTCGGGATAGAGCAGAATGAGATCGATGTCGGAGGAATAATTGAGCTCGCCCCCGCCGAGCTTGCCCATCGCCAGGATTAAGAGCGATTGTTCCGCTCCGGACTCCAAGCCGCGTGGAGTGCCGTATTTCGACTGCAGATGCCGATAGGCATAGTCATACGCGTACCGAATACAGGCATCGGCCAAGGCCGACAAGTCACTCAATGTTTCATCCAGCGATGCCCAACCAGCGATGTCTCGCCATGCGATACGCACCATGTGGCGTCTGCGAAAGTGGCGCAGGTTCGCCATCACGTCGGCATCTGTCTGCGTCCCGCTCCCGTCCCCCAGTTCCGTGTTGAACCGATCGGCCGCGAATGTGTCGAATAAATAACTGCCCGAAATCAAATCTCTCAGGAGCTTTGGGTCACGCGCACATGAGTTGGCCACGTAGTCACTGCAGGCCCACACTTTCGCGATCGAATCCGCCACTCGATCCTGCGCCAGGATCTCGCGCCATAAATCCGGATCGACATCGCGTAGTGAAACAAGGCGCGATTGCGCCGCGACAAGCATTTGTTGATGACCGTCTGGAATACTCATTTATCGAGTTTATCGGAACTTTTTCGGAAGTGATGATCTGACGCGACAACGAAGGGGATCACTGTTGAACCTTTCAGAAACGCGATCCGTTTATATATCGACGATAAGGGCAACTTTGCCCATGTAATACGGAGAGA
Source organism: Steroidobacter sp. (assembly GCA_025929585.1). Lineage (GTDB taxonomy): Bacteria > Pseudomonadota > Gammaproteobacteria > Steroidobacterales > Steroidobacteraceae > Steroidobacter. The sequence goes on along the minus strand of JAICPY010000143.1, from coordinate 5,136 downwards.
AATATGGCTATGAGTGATCGCAGTACGTCAACTTTCCTCGAGCGCAGCGGCCCAGCCATTGCGGTAGTCGGTCTGCACGTGCTGATTATCTATGGCCTGGTCGTGAGCATGGGCATCGTGGAAGTTTCCAAGTTCGCCGCGCCGATTCAAGCGGTGTTCATCGATGAACCTATCAGCGAACCGGAGGAGGAAATCAAACCGGTGAAACCGGAGATCGACAATGTCGTTCCCGTGGAAGAAACAGTGCCGCAGCTGGACATCGAAGAAATCGTGGCTCCACCTGCTGAGGTAGCAATGCCACCTTCAGAAAATGCTGTGGCAGCGACTGCGGCCGAAGCCGGCGCCGCTCAGCAATTGAAGACGACGAACCGCGTCGAGCCCGTGTACCCGCCGACCTCACGTCGAATGGGAGAGGAAGGTACCGTGCGAGTTCGCGTGCTGGTCGATGAGAATGGTCGCCCGCGCGACGTGAACATCGCGCAGAGCAGCGGTTTCTCACGACTCGATCAAGCGGCGATTGATGCTGTGAAGCGCTGGCGCTTCGTTGCAGCGACGGACGGCACGCGCCCAATCAGTACCTGGACTCAGGTTGCGATCACCTTCAAGCTCACGAACGCGCAGTAGGCCCAACAGGCCCGTGTAGCGAGAAGGCTGACAAGAGCCGGGCTTCGCCCGGCTCTTTTTTTTGCCGCGTGGAATTCGAATGTCAGCGCCGGAGCCAGATGGGGGCACTCCCCGAAAGAGATTAGGACGCGAAGATCCGCCTTGGGGGCCTTCCTCGTCTTCGAGGAATGTCCCCCGGACCGCCGCCGCCTTCCTCTCTTGCTACCCGCTAGTCACGAATCCCCACCCGCTTCTTCCCCACTGGCGACGCTCGTCACAAAAACAAATGTCCTCGCTTGAGCCGCGTCACTGAATCCAAGCTCGAGCAGACGTAGGCTCAATCGCAGCTCCGCCTCGCGGTCCACAGATCAGCTCAAGACCAAGGGGTGGTTCAGGTTTCGCCCTAAAGCGTATGGGCGCTTTGCATGCGAAGTTGCATGGGGAACCTATTCAGGATTCCTGGACACGAAAGCATCGAGACCACAGGTGAAACGCTTATGAGACCGACCCGTCGCATCCCCGCTGCTCGCACGGCATCCATGAGCTCCTTGAAGCTTCTGAAGGCCGCGTTGTGGACGGGTGCAGCGCTCATTGCGGGAACCTTCGTCGCGACGCGCGCTCAAGCCGACGCGGACCTATGTGCCGACTGCCGCGCCGATACGCGCAGCTTGGATGACGCGCATTACTTCCGCTTTTCAACTGCGTTGCCGGGCACGCATTCCACAAGCGCATTGCATGGCGCCGATTTATCAGACAAAGATTTCTCCTCCTTCAGTGGCGTCGGAATGATCGTTTGCACGCTCGAGGGCGTGAGCCGCTCATCGACGGCATTCTTGGTCGGCGCTTTCGACATTGCAGTCACAGTCGCGCATACGTTTAAAGCCGACGCCGATCAGCAGCCCCACTGCGTGTACAACAGTGTCGACTCGTTGGGCCAAATTCGCGAACGCATCCCGGTCGCCTACATCAAGTCGCAGTGGCAAGCCGATCCAAGCGCCTCGGGTCAGCTCTCGAAAGATCTCGCCGTTGTGCGCTTGACCCAGCCGTCGCGTTACGCGCAGCGCACGATGCCTTTGGGACGTTTCTCCGGCGACGCGGCTTCGGTCGTCATGGTTGGCTTCAAGGATGTGGCTTCCTCCGACACATTCAAATTGAAGAAGCGCGGCCGCGTGTATGACGGCAGTGCTGGCATCTCGCAATCCACCTTGGGCGGCTTCATGCATGATATGGATTCGCTGCACATCGCTCCCGGTGCGCCGGTCATCGATGAACGCACCGGCGTCATCATCGGCATCCACACGCGCATCGAGCGAAATCAAAACACCATGATTACGATGAACGACTGGCTCGAAGCGACGATCAAAGGCGAGCTTCAAGAGGCGAGAGCCAATTAGGCGGAGCTAGAGTCCACAGTCAGGGTTGACTGTTGACAGTTGACCGTCAGAGAGGACGCCTGCTCCGGAATTCAAGCCACAACTCGATTGCCGCTCGATAGGTAGCCCTTCTTGCTAGAGGCAGACGGACGAGTCTGCTGCTCTCTGTCTTCCGCTCCTACCCGCGACCCGCTGGTGACGACCTGCTTTCCCCTGTGATTCGTGAAAGACTCTGGCTACGGACTGCAGACTGCAGACTCGCATCGACTTCGTGCCCGCTGTAACGTTTACCCTTCCTCACCGCCGGAACAAATCCCCACCCTCTTCCCGTTTATCTCGCGTAACTAAACAAGAGGCGAGATGAATATGAAAGTACTATTTACAGTGGCGGCGCTCGTGGCGCTCGCCGGATGCACTTCGACGCCAAGCAAGTTGACTGATGCCGCGGATCGGCTCGATCGATCGGCCGACAATCTCTATGAGGAAGTGCGCCGCGATAGCGACACATCCGATGCAGCTCGTGAGGCACGAAGGCTTGCCGATGCGGCGGACGATTTCAACAACGACATCGAGGACGATCGTGACCGCGATGAGCTGCGCGAGCGTTTCGATTCGGTCGCGAAGGCTTATCACGAGCTGCGCGATGAGCTCGATGACGAAGATGTGGACTCCGACGAGCGTTCTGCCTTCGCCGATGTAACGCGCGCTTATCTCGATCTAGAACGCGAGCTCGAGTATCGACGGGTGAGTGGCCTGTAGGCTCAAAGTGAACCGTGACTCGTGAGTAGCGGGTCGTCAGAGAAGACGGCCGCCTGCTCTTGCTGCCCGCGAACTTCGAGTCACTAGTCACGTAAGGAGTCACCGATCACTGGGCCGATCGACTGCCACGTATTTGTCGAAGGCTGAGGTCATCCTAGACACGAGTTGCCCGCTCTCATCCTCGAGGATGAACATCACCGGCATGCCAAGGCGATTCGCTAGCTCATAACCCGCGTCGGCACCGAGCACGTTGTAAGCAGTCGCCCAAGCATCCGCATACATCGATTGCGGATGAACCACCACAACGGAAGCGAGATGGTGATCGACCGGACGCGCCGTGCGCGGGTCGATGGTGTGCGAGTATCGTTTTCCGTCCCGATCGTAGTAGTGGCGATACTCACCTGAAGTCGTTACCGATGTGTCCCGAAGCGACAAGATCGCGAATGGCACCGCTTCGGTATCGGTAGGCCGCTCGACTGCAATCCGCCACTTTTCTTGTTCCGCATTGCGCCCGCGTACGCGGATCTCACCACCGATATCGATCATGTAGTTGGTGAGGTGCAAGGCATCGAAACGCGCCGCCAAGCGATCCACGGCGTAGCCTGGCGCGATACCGTTCAGGTCGATGGTGAGCTCGGGTACATCTTTCTTGATCGTGCTGGGCGATAGGCGAACATGCACTTTCTGATAGCCAACTGACTTGCGCAGCTCGCGCATGGCCTCCTCATCTGGCAGATTCGCTGGCGCGTGTTTGGCGGAGCCGAATCCCCAGGCACGCACGATGGGCGCGACGGTCACATCGAATGCGCCTGCCGAGTGTACGCTTACTTCCAAAGCGGCATGCACGACTTCGGCTACTTCTCGTGATACCTCGATCCATTCGGTGGACGCCGTGGCATTGAAGCGGGAGATTTCGGAATCCTCTCGATATCCCGACATGCTTTCATCGATGCGACGAAGCTCCTCATCGATCGCGATTTGCACATCATTGGCTGAAAGCTGTCGCGGCGGATCTGCGATTTTGATCGCATAGATCGTGCCCATTGTCGGGCCGGACAGAGTCAACTGCGTTGGTTCGCGTGAACAACCAGAGAGCGCGAGAACGAGGAAGGTGACACAGAGGCGATTGAGGAGATTCAAGTTTTGGGTACTGCGTGCGGGAACCGCACGCACTTTCGCTACTCTGCGCGGGTGCGTCAACAGTCCACAGGCTGGACATCTGCCGCCGACGGTTCGCTTGGCCTTTGCTGATTAAGCGCTGGTTCGTCACAGCTGCGCTCGCGGGCAGGCTGCTCGCGCTTCGGCTCGAGCGGAACGGGAGATTCGATTTCGGACTGATTGAGCAGCACCGCAAGCAGAAAGCTCGCGCAGATCAGCGCACCTCCGACAACGACACCACGATCCATACGCCGCCCCTTTGCCGTAGCGCGTGCAAGATTGCGCGTGTCGGAAATATTAGTGCGCCGAGCGGGCGCGGACAGTGTACGAAAGTGCAGCGGGGAATGGATTAGGGGTACTAGTGGAGGTCTCGGTTGGCGGTTGGCGGTTGACAGCCAGAAAGGAGCACTCTTGCTCTGAGGTTCAACCGCCAACCGTCAACGCGCTCTGGCTACGCCAGCGTTTCCGCCATCGTGCGCATTTGGATCTGAATGATGCGCGAGCGTGTCGATTGAGTGCAGGCGAACAAGATCGCTTGCGCTACGTCCTCGGCTTCCAGCATCTCGGATTGCTCAACGCCGGCCTCGGTGCGTCCTTGGCCGATCGCAAATTCTGTTTTCACGCCACCAGGGCAGATCGTGCCCACCTTAATACCGTGAGGCCGCAACTCTTTGTCGAGTCCTTGCGCGAAACCCACCTGTGCAAACTTGGTGGCGCAATAGGTCGCCTCACCCGCGAAGCCGTAAACACCCGCCATGGACGACACCATCAGCACGAGACCCGAATGCTGCTTGATCATCACCGGCACGACGTACCGCGAAAACAAGAAGGTTGTCTTCACGTTCGAGTCCATCATCTCGTCGTATTCATCGGCGCTGGTATCGACCAGATTCTTGTAATTGCCGACACCTGCATTGTTGATCAGGATGTCGATGCGGCCGAACTTCTTCACTGCCGCTTCTGCGCAGCGTTGGGCCGTCGATTCCTCTCTGGCATCACCGATGACGGCTATCGCTTGCACTCCGACATTGGCGGCTTCTGCAACCAACTGATCGAGCCGCTCAGCGCGCCGAGCCGTCAGAACCAGCTTTGCCCCTTCTTTGATAAGCGCGCGCGCACTTGCCTGACCAATACCCGCGCTTGCACCCGTGATCAACGCAACTTTGCCTTCCAAACGCCTAGCCATATTCGCTCCCGTGAAGTTGTGTCCTGAATAGTAACTCTGACCTCGCACGGACAGCAG
>JAICPY010000232.1 GCA_025929585.1 Steroidobacter sp. | reverse complement strand
GCGGCCACCAATGGCCGTCTTCTGAGAACACAACCCGCGCCACACCTTCTGACGTTGGCACATAGATGACACCGTCGCGATCTACCCCGGCACTCCTGACGGAAATGCGCGGCGCATTGCCTGCTTGATTGTAAATCCGCCATCGCGCGCCATCGCCTAACGCAAGCTGCGTGCCCGCGACCAGGAGAATCCGGCCATCAGGCATTTCTCGAATGTCGGTCGGCGCGGTGTCGAGGCCGAGCGCTTCGATGGTTAGCAGTTCGTAGGCGGGAGCACCGGCTTCGATGATGCCCGGAGGCGCTGCATCGATTTCAGCGGCGCCAGCCTGCGGCATGAGGAGTATCGGACACAGCAGGCCGACCGCAGCAATTGCAATTTGCCGACAACGCGCGAGCGCCCCTATAAGGACATGTGCCAAATTACATCCCATCGATTCCCGATGCTCCGAAGATACAGCGTTGTCGAGCTGGAGTTAAGGTGGGATAAACGCGACGCAACCCGCTGCGAAGAGAGCAAAACATCGTGCATGGCTGTAGACCTATCAACAGAGTGCTAGCTTCGTTCAGGGCCGTTCGATGGTCGAACCCAGGACCCCGTCTTGGTCACCCATCAGATCGCACACTCGTATCGACGGCCATCGCTGGATGCCCATCAATTTAGGTAGGCAAATTGGTGGCCGATCCAATGTGCGCGACTGAAGCGAGACGAGTTTCTTGCGTGCGTAGCCCATGTACGGAGGCTACGAGTTTCGTTCGAGACCGAGCGCGATTATCTCTGCGATTAGGCTACAAATTCATGGCCGTCCAAAGCAAGGTGTGACCGTGAGGAAGCGTCCATAAATGTTCAATGTGTGTGGGTAGCTCATGAAGCCGCATGTCCGGCAATTGACCTCCCCTTGACATGGCAACGCCCCTTTCTTGAATTCTGTCGGCGATAGGGAACACTTGAACGCGAGGACACATTTCTTAGGAGCGATCCACGTTATTGATCCGCCAACCAGATACTGAGTTTATGCGCTGTATCCTTCCGCTCCTTGGATTCACGTGTCTGGCGAGCATTGCTGTCGCGCAGGAGAGCGAACCGGAAGGGTCCGCCGCCGAACTTGCGCTCAGTGACGAGACGCTACAACTGAGATATATAACGCGCGGCGATGCACTCGGAGTAGAAGACAGTCGCGTTTCCGGCACATTCTTCTTGAGCGAACAGCGCGACATCGTGCTTAGCGCTGGTTTGCTGTTTCCGTCGACTCTGGAGCTGGGCCGACTATCGATACTGTTTGGACCGCAGGTCTACGCCGCATTGTTGGAAGAAGAGAACAATGATGTGATGTCCATTAGCGTCGGCACGGAAATTCGACTTCTGTTGAATAGACCTATGGGATTAGCACTCGCCGGACAGGCCTACTACGCGCCCGACATTCTCACGTTTGGTTCCGCGGATAGTCTGACCGACTTGAGCGCCCGGTTGGAACTGGGAATAGCACCGCGCCTCGTCGCCTTCGGCGGCATGCGTTGGTTCGAGTTCGATCTCGTAGGTGGCAGTGGCGAACGTACACTACAGGAAGAACTGTTCATCGGCTTCGGATACCGATTCTGATTTCTCTTCGCCATCCTTCCACCAGAGGCGGAGTTCTGAACAACTGCGTCCAGCACTCGAATAAGAACCTCATCTGGAGACCCTGAGCTAGCCCCGGTTTGACGGACACCTAGATGGGCAGATACTGCCACGCTTCGAGCAAGCCACTTTGAGCTAGGACTTCTTCACGCCTGTTTCTCGATCGTAATAGTCGACTGTCTGCTCCGCACGAAACATTTTTCGCAAGCCCCGCTCACCTCGGACACCGCTTACGGCCGAGATCTTCTGAGAATCCGGATACTCACAAACCTCCAGATCGGCGTTAGTCGATAGCGACAGGTAGCGCATCGTAGTCGTTCCAGTATTGATGATCTGGTGCGCAACCTCCGCTCCGCCTGTCGGACACGCAATCACATCGTGTTTGCGGATCGGATACCTCTGCTCCCCAAAACGAAGCTCTCCCTCGCCTTCGAGGATGAAGAACATTTCTTCTTCAGCATGATGGGAATGAAAAGGACACTGCGCCCTGCCCGGCGGCAGCACAGTGAGGTTGTATCCCAGTTTCTGCGCGCCGATGTGATCGCTGATCTGCGCGCGTTTGGAGGTGTAGTAGCCATTCTCTTCGACGTCGTCGAACTCGACGTCGTCCAGGTTCATGATGGGTTTGATCATTGCACTTCCCACTTGCGAGTTGCCGGAAGCCAGCAGTTTACTGCCGCGGTGCAGCGTTTACCTACTGTCTACAGACTGACTGCCGGAAGGATTAACATCTGCTCCAATCCACAAGGAGCCGCCGATGATCACGAATTCGAGCTCTGGAACGAACGTGTACGAGATTGCTGAGGGCATCTACCGCATCAATACGCCCGTTCCGATTCCGAACACCCCCGGCTTCAGCTTCAACCAGTACCTCATCAAAGATGACGAGCCGATGCTCTTTCACACGGGACCGCGCCGAATGTTCGCGCTCGTGCGCGAAGCGATCGAGACCGTCATTCCCATAAACAGCCTGCGATACGTCGGCCTGTCGCATTTCGAGGCCGATGAATGCGGCGCGCTGAACGATTTCTTGGATTGCGCTCCTCTAGCAGCTCCAGTGTGCGGCCGCATCGCAGCGATGACTTCCATTCGCGACGTGGCGGATCGCGAACCGCGCGCGCTCAACGACGGAGAAGACTTGGTCCTCGGAAAACATCGGCTTCGCTGGTTCGACGCACCGCACGTGCCGCATGGATGGGAATGCGGATTGATGATGGACATGAGCACACGCACGTTTCTATGCGGCGACTTGTTTACCCAAGGCGGACCTGGCACCCAAGCGCTAACCGAATCCGACATCCTCGGCGCAAGCGAGGAATTCCGTCGCCCGTTCGATTACTTTGCACATGCTCCCAACACGGGCGCGATCCTCGAGCGCTTCGCTGCAGAAGAACCCACTACCCTCGCCTGCATGCACGGCAGCGCGTGGACGGGAGATGGCGCCAAACTGCTGCGGGCCCTTGCGGTTGCAGTGGCCTGATCAGAATTAGTTGCTCTGCCCACGATGCACGTGTGTGCCGAGTAGCGCGAAACACTCAGGCCACCCGAAGTCAGGTGGCCTTTTCTGCGTGTCCAACGTGTTCTACTACTACTACTTGCATCTTTTCTTCTTGCATCCTACGGTCCGGATGGAATCTGAACCCGTGAAGCTTTGGCCATTGAACGTCTTCCCCCTCAGCGACGCAGATTCGTCTCCACAGCGAATTCCCGTAGCGCTCTTGTCGAAGTACAAGAGCATGTCTCGATAGCCATCATGATTGACGTCGGCCACTCGGCTATCGCGAACGATTGAGGCATTGCGACGCCCAAAGTGCACGGTAGAGGAATCCACCTGCGTTGCATCGAATTCGCCCGAGCCGAGAATCGCAATCAAAAGGATGCCTCGATTCTTCGGGTTGATCGTGTTGGACTCACTGTGCGGCTTGATGTCAATGTCAACAAAAGCAGCATGCTTACATTTGCCGGCGCCGCCCGCGTTGTACAGGGTGGCGATTTCCTCGGCAGAGAGGGCGCGGCTGTAAAGCTCGACCTCATCGATGAGGCCATTGAAGAATTCTGGCCCTTCAGGATCTTCCACCGCAGACTCCTGGCCGATCTTGATAGCTCCGCCCGTACTAGGCAGAACGAGTCCCGATTTCTCTACACTGTTCTCTAAGACGCCGTTCACATAGATCCTCGCGGTGCTGCCATCATAGGTTCCCGCAACGTGGTACCAAACATCCTCTTGTAGGACCGTATTCGATATCACTACGTCCTCCCAAATACCCGTGTTCAGGGAAAGAGACACTCTCCCTGGAGCTACGCCGCCTTCGTCAAATATTAGGAGGCCATACCGCAGATCCTGCTCACCAGGTGCAGAGACATCCTCTTTGATAAGCACGATGCAATTTAGTCGCTGACAGGGCCCCTTCTTCATGACCCAGGCATCGATCGTGAGCGCCTCACGTATGTTCTGACTTGCGTCATGAGGCACAGAGACAAAATCATCCACACCATCAAAACTAAAGGCTTGCTCGACCATGCCGTTTTCAAACGTTGCTCCATTCTGCAAGGCGCCATGATTGTCACCAGCAATATCATCGGCGTCTCCATCACCCGGCCACCAACTCACCAGCCCTGAGGGCGGCACAACACAAGTGTTCGATGCTGCGAAACTCACGGAGAAGCATGGGGCCAGCAAAGCAAGGCCCACTCCAAGTACCGCTTTGAACATGTCGCTTGTGTACTTCATAACCACTCCTGTGCCTAACGTGCGCCTTGAGGGCACGCGCAATGCATTTTCCTGAAGCTTGTTGCGTCGCAGATGATGAGGCTACTTTCTAGACCGATCTTTCTTTCTGAGGTATGCACTGACCTGACGATATCCGTTGAGATCGCAACGGCTGTCGGCGTGCGTGGATAACGTGGACGCGAAGAACGCGGTTCCGTCCACAAGTGAGAGCCACTTCACGTTTTATTGTAGGTGCACTCCTTCAGGCATACCGAGCCCATGGCTT
>JAICPY010000207.1 GCA_025929585.1 Steroidobacter sp. | reverse complement strand
GCGCCAAATGCCAGACCTTGAACAACGCCGATCGCGATACGAACACCGGTGAATGCACCTGGTCCACGACCATAGGCGATGCCGTCCAGATCGCTCAACGACAAGCTCCGCTCTCGTAGAACTTCGCTCACCATCGGCAACACGAGATCCGCGTGCCCGCGCATCGTTTCAACAGCACGCTCAATACACACCGCGTCCACGCGCAATGCCACTGAGCATCTTTCCGTCGCCGTATCAACCGCCAAAATCTTCATCCGCCCGCCCGCTTCGTTAACCTACCGATCCAAGAGAGCAGGATACTCTCGCCCGGAGCGCTAGGCTCGCCCAGGAAGAACACGGAGGTTCAGTCATGGAAGAGAATGAAATCGGCAAAATCGTGGTCCATCTTGCAGTTCAGATACATCGAGAGCTCGGTCCTGGGCTACTTGAGTCAGTCTACGAAGTGGTCCTGGTGCACAGGCTTCGGGAGTATGGACTGAGGGTGCAACGACAAGTACCGATCGCCATTAAGTATCGGAACATCACCTTCGATGAAGGGTTTCGTGCCGACGTAGTGGTCGAAGGCAAGCTCATCATCGAACTGAAGTGCGTGGATAGATTGCATCACGGTCATCGCAAGCAGCTTCTTACGTATCTACGGTTGAGTGGCCTAAAGCTCGGACTGCTCTTGAACTTTAGCGAAACGCTGATGCGAAACGGCATTACCCGAGTGGTCAATGGACTTTGATATGTGGATATCTCCTGCTTTAACCAATCAGGTTCTTGAACTTTGCGGGCCTTGCGATCTTTGCGAGATACATAATCTTATCGCCCCCAAGAGTGTCCAAAGCGGTCATGCGACTTCCCGATTAGAAATGACTCTCGCAAAGCACGCCAAGCCCGCGAAGGGAGATGGGTACCTTTTGGAACGTGGGCGTAGACCGAATAGCTGTCAATCCTTCTGGCGGAGGCGCCTTCGCAGAAACTCCGTGACCTCCTCCAGATCGGTAGTCCGAGTCATCGGCGGCAGGCTGTCGAGGAAGATGCGGCCGTAGCCGCGGGTTCGGAGGCGAGGGTCGCAGAGGAGGACGACGCCGAAATCTTCAGGGTCGCGGATCAGGCGACCGACGCCTTGCTTCAGCGCGATGACGGCTTGCGGTACCTGCTCCTCGAAAAACGGATTGCCACCGCGTCGTTCGATCGCATCCAAGCGAGCTTTCAAGACCGGATCATCCGGCACGGCGAACGGCAACTTATCAATTACCACCACCGTAAGGGCGGTGCCTTTGACATCGACGCCTTCCCAGAAGCTGCTGGTGCCCAACAGAACACCGTTGCCGGCATCACGAAACTTGGTAAGCAACGCATCACGTGGACCATCGCCTTGCACGAAGATCGGATAAGGCAACGTCGCTCCTAATTTTCGAAACAGAATCTCCGCACCTTCGCGCAAGGCCCGATGACTCGTGAAGAGCAGGAACGCTCTACCGCCGCTTGCCTCCAATACGGACAGCGCTATGTCGATAACCTGATCGGTGTAGCGCACAGAGGTGGGCGCATCCAGTCCGCCTGGCAAGTACAAGAGCGTTTGACGCGAATAGTCGAATGGACTATCGAATCGCACGGTTGAAATGTCGGTCAAGCCAACGCGTTGCGCGAAGTGCGAGAAATCCTCGCCCACAGCGAGCGTCGCTGAAGTGAAGATCCAAGCACTCGCATGCGTTTCTATCAGTGCGCCCAACTGCTGGGCTACATCGATGGGCACGTAATGCAAGCTCACTCCATGAGGGCCTGCCTGTGCCCAACGAACGCTCGCCGGTCGTTCGGTGGATTCGGTATCGAGAATGGCGGTAAGCCGGTTACACAGCTCACTGCTGCGTCGACGTAGCGCAGCTAAATTTGTGTAGCTTCGCGCAGGCTCTTCCAGGGCGCGCGTCAACTCGATCAAAGAAGTATGAATATGTTCGACCGCCTCGAACAAAGACGCGGGCCACTCTGCAAACTCGCCGCGTCCGCGCAACACGCTCGATGCGTCGTGAAGATCGACCGTCTGCCGATCGATGGTTTGCGCGAGTGAATCAGAGATCGCGGTTCGCGATCCAATCGCCATCATCTCCGCGGTCAAATCCCGCGTAAGAGATTGCAGTTGCCGACTGGACACCGTGAATCCCAAGAAATTGGATGCCACTTCTGGAAATTGGTGAGCCTCGTCGATGATGATCGCATCGGCGCCGGGCAGCAGATCGCCAAAGCCTTCTTCTTTCAACACCAGGTCTGCGAGCAGCAGGTGGTGGTTGACGACGATGACATCCGCCTCCTGCGCCTCGCGGCGCGCCTTCACCACATGACAGCGATCGAAAGCGCTGCATTCGGGACCTAAGCAATTGTCGCGCGTAGAGGTGACCCAAGACCAAACCGGATGCGTCTCGCTCAAATGCCGCGCTTCGGCGATGTCCCCCCGCATCGTGATACGTCCCCATTCGCGCACTTTCGGAAGAGCAACCGCAACCTCGCGTCTCAAACCCCGAGCCACCGCCTGCTGCTCGGCTAGTTCCAAACGGTGCACGCAAAGATAATTGGCGCGTCCTTTCAGCAAGGCGATCTTGACCGGCCTGCCGAGCGCCTGAGCGATTGTCGGCAAATCGCGGTGAAACAATTGGTCCTGCAGCGTTCTCGTACCGGTGGAAACCACGACCCGCCGCTTGGACAACAACGCAGGTGCGAGATAGGCAAATGTTTTTCCGGTGCCTGTTCCCGCCTCGATGAGCAACCGCCCGCCGTGACTCAATGCACGCTGCACATGGTTGGCCATCTCGATCTGCTCGCCGCGCGTTGCAAATCCCGGAATTGCACGGGCAAGCGGCCCTTCAGGGCCGAAGATCTCTTCGAACTCGATGGTCATTACGACAGTGCGCTCATTGGAATACGGCGCGAAAGCGCGCGAGTGCAACCGCGCCTGGCGCAAGAGCGTGGCGCATCCGCCACCGGATATGCGTGTACTGCTCGGGCCGTATGATGCGTTCAACGCCGTCTGTGCCCATCTGCTTCAACTGCTCGGCGGGCGCGAAAGATTGCCCTCCGTCCGCTGAGAAAGTGATCTCCGTGTCGGGACCGGATGCCGAATTTTCCACATAGACTGTATTGACGGGAATGCGCTGCACCACGGTGACTTCGCGCAGAAACTCCGAAGAGGGATTTCGGATGCGTAAGGTGTAGTACACAACTTCGCCCTGCGAGAGCACCGTGGCAGGTATGAAGCGCGCCAGCCCCTTGTTAGGGCCGCTCGTGATCTCCACTCGAATCTCAGCTCTGAGTTCGGTCTCTATCGAGTCGATGTCTTGCGCTGTCACGAGTGCGGGCAGCAAACACGCGAGCACTAGCAGCAGAATTGCACGCAACTTCTTTAGCGCTTGATGCGTTGCTTTCGAGTACTTGAGCGCGGCTGCTGTGAAGCTATTTTCACACGCGCGTGTATGCAACGACTGTTTATCTATGCGCCGCTCCGCGGCGATACGAGTAAAGCGCATTTGCGTGCGTATAATCTTTCGCGTGCAGCACAGCGCGACGCGCGTGAATTTCCGAGACGAAAACTTCTGCCTGCCTCTTGGCAGTGGACGTGTTTCGCCGTCGAGAGGGGATTGATTGCAAATGACCACGTCGAATGCATCGTTGAAGCAATGGATTGATGAAGTTGCGAGACGCACGCAGCCCAGCTCAGTGCACTGGTGCACAGGTAGCGATGAAGAGAACGATGCGCTGATCGCCGAGCTTCTCGCGAGTGGCGGTCTTATAAAGCTCAACGAACACACTCATCCACGCTGCTATCTGCATAGATCTCATCCTTCCGACGTTGCGCGAGTAGAACATCTCACGTTCGTTTGCACTCGCTCGAAAGAAGCGGCAGGGCCGAATAACAATTGGATGTCCCCCGATGAGGCGCATCGTAAGGTGGACGCGCTCTTCGAGGGCGCGATGCGTGGACGCACGATGTATGTCATCCCGTATTGTATGGGCCCGATCGACTCTCCGTATGCACGTTGCGGCGTCGAAGTGACCGATAGCGCGTACGTAGTCGTCAATATGCGTCTGATGACGCGCATGGGCACGCCCGCCTTACGCCGCATCGAGCGTGAAGATCGCTTCGTAAAAGGACTGCACTCTACCGGCGACTTGGATCCTTCGCGTCGATTCATCATGCATTTCCCGGAGGAGCTGTCGATTAAAAGCATCGGCTCCGGTTACGGCGGCAACGCGCTGCTCGGCAAGAAGTGTCATGCACTGCGGATCGCGAGCTGGCAAGCGCGAGATGAAGGTTGGCTCGCAGAACACATGTTGATCATGGGACTGCAGAGCCCCGAAGGCCGCACGCACTACATTGCGGCGGCGTTTCCGTCGGCTTGCGGTAAGACGAACTTGGCCATGCTGGTGCCTCCTGAGTCGATGCCGGGCTGGAAGGTCTGGACGGTAGGCGAAGATATTTGTTGGCTGCATGTCGGCCGCGAAGGCGAGTTGCGCGCGATCAATCCCGAAGCGGGTTATTTCGGCGTCGTGCCGGGCACGAACCGAAAGACCAACCGCAACGCGTTCGACATGATCCAACACGACACGATTTTCACCAACGTTGCGCTGACTGCGGATCGGCAACCGTGGTGGGAAGGTTTGGACGGAACACCGACGGTTGATTGGCAAGGCAATCCGTATCGAGATGAGAATGGACCGGCGGCTCACGCTAACTCGCGCTTCACCGTGAGCGCCAAACAGAACCCCAGTTACTCGACGCTCGCTGAAGCCCCCGAAGGCGTGCCGATCTCCGCAATCTTGTTCGGCGGCCGGCGGCGCGAGGTTGCACCGCTCATCTACGAGACTCGCAACTGGACGCATGGCGTGCTGGTGGGAGCAGGAATGGCATCGGAGACAACTGCGGCAGCCACCGGTCAAGTAGGTGTCGTACGTCGCGACCCGATGGCCATGAAACCGTTCTGCGGTTATGACTTCGGCGCTTATTGGCAGCACTGGCTTTCCTTTGGGAGCAGAGCCCGCAAACTGCCGCGAATCTTCCACGTTAATTGGTTCAGACAAGATAGGAATCGACGCTTTCTGTGGCCGGGATTCGGCGAGAACTTGCGCGTACTACGATGGATAGTGGATCGCTGCGAAGGCAAGCTCGAAGCACAAGAAACCCCGATCGGTTACGTACCACGGATCGAGGATCTCGATCTGAAAGGCTTGAGCATCTCACGCGAATCGTTGCAGGCTCTGCTGGCGGTCGATCCGCTGGCCTGGCAAACGGAAGTGGCAGCGATTGGCAGATACCTGGATGAATTCAGGAGCACTGTGCCGCAAGCGTTGAGGGACGAATTGGAGCAAACAGCGCAAGGACTCGAAAGCAATAATGGCGAGCTAGAGCAGGCGCGTTTCGTCGCTCGCGAGCGTCATCGCGCCGCTACTCCTCGCACACATACTTGATTGTTAGCGCAGAGCCGCTTTCGGGTACGCGCCCGAAGCCGATCATGCCCTCGCCTTTTAGATGCATGCTGTCGCGGCGAACGAAGGCTTCCTCGCCTTCGCGGGTCTGCACGAACGTGCCATTGGTACTTTGATCGATGAGCACGAACTTATTGCGGTTGAATTCTATCTTCGCGTGTAGACGCGAGATGAGATTACCCTTGATTACGATGTCGTTCTCTTCGGCGCGACCGATCGTGATATTGGGGCGCCCGTCATCGAGCACGATTTCTTCACCTTGGAAGCGCACCTTCAAGCGCCGCGGATGCTGCTTCTTTTCGCGCGAGACTGCGGCCCCCAGCGCGATAGCCGGCAGCATGCTGGTCGCATCTTCCTTCTGCCAGAGCACTTCGTAGAGCTCATCTTCGCTGGTCTTCCCT
>JAICPY010000271.1 GCA_025929585.1 Steroidobacter sp. | reverse complement strand
TGCTGAAACGACATCGTGCCGGAGAGAAGGATGCTCGAGTCCGCGAAGGCATCCAGCTTTCAATCAATGCCGTTGCAACCGCATTGCGAAATAGCGGCTGATTGTTCGCGTGTCACCGGCTTTGACGAACATCCTGCTCGGCGCAGCGCTCCTCGTCGTGCCATTTGTCTATGACGCAAGCGTAATGGTGATGCTCTCCGAAATCATATCGGGCGTGCTCTTGATACTACTGAGCCTGCGACGCGGACCTATCCGAAACCGCTATGGAACATGGAATCAGCGGATTGTCTAAAATCAGCCGAACGCGGACAAGGACACTGATTGCCGTGAAACCACTCCTGTCGGATTAACCCGACACGTGTTTACGGCAGGAACGATGGATGCCAACACGCGTTGCTCGAGCAGGTAACACGAGTAGAGGAATACCGATGAGATTGATCGTTGTGGCGTTGACCGCGGCTCTGACGGCCTCCTGTAGCGACGGACCTGAGCAGAGCAAAGGCGAGTATGCATCCGGACCGCTGCCAACGGCGGCCAGCGTGCAGCAGCAGGTCGACGGGACTGTTGGCCGGAAAGCACTCGTTCCCGATGCCATCGAGGAAACCGCAATAGGCCGCAGATCCGATCCGGAGGGAACGATCCCGCCCACTGAGCGGACAGAGCGCTTCGCTGCTGGCGAGGAGATTCATCTTGCGATCAAGGTGTCACCACCAGTGCGCCCCGCACCTGTGCGCGTGGCGTGGTACGGCCCGAATGACAATCTTTTGCGCGAGGATGCGAAGCGAGTGTCGGAACGGGATGAGTACGTGAGCTTCTCCACGAATGAAAGTGCCAGTTGGGATCCAGGTGAGTATCGCGCCGAAATTTGGCTTCACGACCAAAAGATCGCAGAGCAACGTTTTGCCGTTGCGCGGAACTGATTCTGAGCGCGCCACGTCTCGCTCGATCCTCGCGGCCTCTGCTCCAGTACGCCTTACATCGATATGCGGCAGTGCATGAGCGCGGCCGCTGGCATGTAGCGCGAGCTGATGAAGAAGCGTCGTACGATTCAGAGAGCATTTGCGGAATCTGCGCGTTGATTCGAGAACGCAAAGAGGTCACGATCGCTGACCCACGCGTCGTGAGCCAGCGGAGGACGAGACAATGAAGCAAACAGCGGACGCACAGGTGCACGTACTCGTCGTCGAAGACGAGACGGTAATCGGGATGTACATCCAAACAGAGCTCGAGGAAGCTGGCTTCATTGTCGAGCTGACCGAAACAGCCGCGCAGGCACGCTGCAAGCTACGAGATCAGCGCGCACAATTCGATGCGGCAGTCGTGGACTTGGGCTTGCCGGATGATTCTGGTGAGCGAATCATCGAAGAGGTTCGCGCACGGCACCCCGACATGCCTATCGTAGTCGCCACCGGCATTAGCAAGGGAGCGATGAGTCCGCTCTATGCTGCGGACGCGAACCTTTGTTTGTTAGCAAAGCCTTACCAAGCTTCCGAGCTCGTCCACAGCTTGGTGACCCTCGTGCACTGAGCGGATGGCAGCGTAGCTACAAGAAGCGTTTCGAGCTGCAGGGCCGAGCCTGCTCGCCGATCGCGGGCCCCGTCCAGAGGACACCTCTACGCGCAGGCAAGGGTGCTCCAATCCAAAATTCGCCCCTTCTTGTGGGTCGTCGTCCTGAGATATCTCCTGATCTTGCGCGTTTAGAAGCCATTCGCCGGCTGCGCACCTCATCTGGGCCGAAATCCACGCGCCAAAACCTGTAAAGTGACGCGTTTTACTGCCGAACTGCGCCTAGATCGATGAGAACACCCGACGGATTACAAGCCTTGCTGGACGATGGCATCATCGATGAAGTCACTCGCCAGCTCAAAAGCGGCAAAGAAGCATCGGTTTTCGTCGTTCGGTGTGGCTCTGAAGTCCGTTGCGCGAAGGTCTACAAGGACATGGCGCAGCGTAGCTTTCAGCAGCGCGCGCAGTATCAAGAAGGTCGCAAAGTTCGCGGCAGTCGCCAAGCGCGCGCGATGGCGAAGAGCACGCGTTTTGGCCGCAAAGAACAGGAAGCGGCGTGGAAGAACACTGAAGTCGACGCGCTCTATCAGCTCGTCGCGGCCGGCGTGCGTGTGCCCCAGCCGTTCGGCTTCTTCAATGGTGTCTTGCTCATGGAGCTCGTGACCGATGCAGAAGGCCATTCGGCGCCGCGTCTAGGAGAAGTGGATCTGCCGGCTGAACAAGCTCGCGAGTTTCATGGCTTCTTGATCAATCAAGTCGTGCGCATGCTCTGCGTCGGACTGATCCATGGGGATCTGTCCGAGTTCAATGTGCTGATCGATGCGACGGGCCCCGTCATCATCGATCTACCGCAAGCCGTGAACGCGGCAGGCAACAACAACGCATTCGCAATGTTGGAGCGCGACGTTAGAAACATCACCGAGACGCTTGGGCGCTTTGCGCCGGAGTTGCTAACGACAGATTATGCAGCGGAGATGTGGTCTTTGTTCGAGCAAGGCGAGTTGAAGCCCGACAGCAAACTGACCGGTGTCTTCATCAAGGACGAAACCAGCGCCAACGTCGGCGATGTACTGCAGGCAATCGACGATGCTCGCGAAGAAGCAATCCGTCGCCAACTCGGGCGTGACGATGCAAAGGCGGTCGGGGGAAATT
Organism: Steroidobacter sp.; assembly: GCA_025929585.1. Classification (GTDB taxonomy): domain Bacteria; phylum Pseudomonadota; class Gammaproteobacteria; order Steroidobacterales; family Steroidobacteraceae; genus Steroidobacter. The sequence goes on along the minus strand of JAICPY010000271.1, from coordinate 330 downwards.
GACTATCGCGCAAGCCCTGCAGCCTTATGCGGAAAAGCACGAGGCGGATGAGATCGAGCTCATCGCTCGCCGCTGGGTCGAGAAGGTCGTCATCGGCCTAAACCTATGTCCGTTCGCCAAGGCAGTGCACGTCAAGCAGCAGGTCCGCTATGTCGTAACTGCGGCCGTTCAAGCTGACGATCTACTCGCGGAGCTCGAGCACGAGATCGGCATTCTGATCGACACGGACCCCGCCGAGTTGGACACGACGTTACTCATCCATCCTCTGGCCATGCTCGACTTCATCGACTATCACTTCTTCGTTGGTGAGGCCGATGCCGCGATCAAGCG
>JAICPY010000296.1 GCA_025929585.1 Steroidobacter sp. | reverse complement strand
GTTGCCGCGCGCGAAAGCGCTCGACAAAGTCTGCTCGTTGCCGAAGCCGATCTGTACGATGCAAAAACCTCATACGAGCGTATGCGTATACTCCTCAAGCAGGGCTTGATAGCGCAGGCCGAGTACGACGTCGCTGAGGCCCGTTTCAAACGAGTCGTCGCATCTATTGATGTTGCGAGATTTGCGCTGAAGGAAGCCGAAGTCGCTGTCGACAATACTCGGATCATTGCGCCCTTCGATGGCACGGTTCTGAAGAAGAATGCCGATGTCGGCGAGATCGTCGCGCCGCTGGCGGGCGCGGCCAGTTCGAAGGCAGCGGTGGTCACCATCGCTGACATGTCGTCTCTGGAAGTCGACGCGGACGTGTCCGAAGCCAACATTACCCGGGTCGCGCCGGAACAGCAGTGTGAAATCACTCTCGACGCCTACCCACAGCAGCGATACCCGGGATATGTCACGAAGATTGTTCCTACCGCCGATCGAGCCAAGGCGACCGTGTTGGTCAAGATCAAGTTCCAAAAATATGACCAGCGGGTGCTGCCGGAGATGAGCGCGAAAATCAGCTTTCTCACGATCGGCTACAAGGCAGACAGCGCCGATCTCAAGCTGTTACTCACGGTGCCGGAAGCGGCAGTGGCCACTCGCGCTGAGCGCGCGGTTATCTACCAAATCAGAGACGATCGCGCCGTTGAAGTGCCGGTGAGCACAGGTCAAAAGCTCGGTGCCCTGATTGAAATCAAGAGCGGCATCAAAGAGGGCGACAAGATCATCGCCAAGGTTGACGATCGGATCGAAGCAGGCGCGAAAGTTGCCGTAAAGGGACCGTAGTTTTGCAATGCACCATGGAATCTGCGCTCATCGAAATTGTCGATTTGTTCAAGTCCTACCAGCGTGACAGCCTGGAAATTCCCGTTCTCCGCAATATTTCGCTTAAGATTGCAGAGGGAGACTTCCTGGCCTTTATGGGGCCGTCTGGCTCGGGCAAAACCACTCTGTTGAATCTGATCGCCGGCATCGATAAGCCGACTTCGGGCAAAATCCTGATCGCCGATACCGATATTACCGAATTGAGCGAAACCGAATTGGCTGTGTGGCGCTCGCACAATATCGGGTTCATCTTTCAATTCTACAACCTCATCCCCGTGCTCACTGCGTTGGAGAATGTCGAGCTGCCGCTGATTCTGACCCCGCTTTCTCGGAAGGAACGGCGCAGTCATGCGGAAACTGCTTTAGAGGTTGTCGGTCTCGGCGAGCGTATGCATCACTTTCCACGGCAACTTTCCGGCGGCCAGGAACAGCGCGTCGCCATCGCTCGAGCGATTGCGACGGACCCGGCGATCCTGGTTGCCGATGAGCCGACCGGCGATCTCGACAAGGTCTCGGCCGAGGAGGTGCTGGAATTGATGCATCGATTGAACCGCGAGCTTAACAAGACGATTCTTATGGTGACTCATGACCCGCGCGCTGCCGAACGCGCGCGGTCAGTACGGAATTTAGATAAGGGCGAATTGGCGTAGGAAGAAGTGGTGGAACTGCTCAAGCTTCTCCTCCGCAATACGCTGCGTCACAAGCT
>JAICPY010000032.1 GCA_025929585.1 Steroidobacter sp. | reverse complement strand
GATCTCCTGCTCCGAACTAACCGCTAACCGCCAACCGCTAACCGCTTCGTTCCTTGTCCTTCTCAATCAGCGCATACGCCGAATGATTGTGGATGGATTCGAAATTCTCCGCTTCCACGACGTAGGCACGAACGCGTTCTTCCGCGTTTAGGCGAACGGCGACGTCTCGCACGATGTCTTCGACGAATTTTGGGTTGTCGTACGCGCGCTCGGTGACGTATTTCTCGTCAGGGCGTTTCAGGATGCCGTACACCTCGCATGAGGCCTCTTGTTCGGCGATGTCGATCAACTCCTCGAGCCAGATGTGACCCTCGACTCGGGCCTTGATCGTGATGTGCGAGCGCTGATTGTGCGCGCCGTAGTTGGAAATCTTCTTGGAGCAGGGGCACAAACTGGTCGCGGCGACGACCACCTTCAGCCACAGCTCTGCCTCCCCGCCGTGGAACTCGCCGATCAAGGAGGCTTTATAGTCCATCAGACTTTCCACGCCCGAAACGGGTGCCTTCTTCATGACGAAGTAAGGGAAATCCATCTCGATGTGACCTGACTCGGCATCGAGCTTCTGCGTCATCTCGATCAAGATGTCGCGAAACGACTCGACGGAAATCTCCCGCTCGTTCCGATGCAGCACTTCCACGAACCGCGACATATGCGTGCCTTTGAAATTGTGAGGCAGTGCGACGTACATGTTGAAGTTGGCGATCGTGTGCTGTTCGCCTCGTGATCGATCTTTGACTCGGATCGGGTGATAAACATCCTTGATCCCCACTTTATTGATGGGAATGCGACGCGAATCCGCGCGGCCTTGCACGTCCTCGATGGCGGCTTTGGCGGGAGAGATTGCGGAGACGGGAGGGGTGGCCATGGGCGCTGAGATTTAAGTCGAAAGCCTGGTAGTGGGGCTGGCGGCAGTATAAAGCAACCCCGGCAGCCGACCCTTCAACCTAAAGAAAGACAGACTTTCTTCTGCCTCGGGCCGCCTTCTTGATCACAGTCCCGCAGCGCGCGCGGGCACGCGCCACCACCGAGTGATCGAACTCTCGATCGAACCCAGGTCCAGACCGGCAGCGGCCAGACAATCCTGGCGTGAGCCGTGTTCGATGAATCGATCTGGAATACCTAGATGCATGAGCGGCAACGCGACGCCGTGCGCAGCAAGCACCTCGGCAATTGCGCTTCCCGCACCGCCAGCCACCACATTCTCCTCGACAGTGACGATCGCGCGATGAGTGGCAGCCACGCGCAAGATGAGCTCCTCATCAAGCGGCTTGATGAAGCGTAAATTCACCAGGGTCGCATCGAGCGCAATGGCGACTTGCTCGCACATCGGCACCATCGCGCCGACCGCGAATATCGCCAATCCGCTACGGCCCTCGCGGCGAAGCTGGCTCTTGCCGACCGCGAGCATCTGCATATCAGATTCGATCGCCGCACCCGAACCTTGTCCGCGCGGGTAACGCACGGCGGCCGGCGCGCCTAACTGAGTCGCCGTGTAGAGCATCTGGCGGCATTCGTTTTCATCGGCAGGCGCCATGATGGTGAGATTCGGGATGCAGCGCAGATACGACAGATCGTAACTGCCTTGATGAGTTGCGCCATCGCCTCCGACTAAGCCGGCGCGATCCACAGCAAACGTCACGGGCAGATTTTGAAGCGCCACATCGTGGATCAGTTGATCATAAGCGCGCTGCAAGAAGGTCGAGTAGATTGCCACCACGGGTTTCAAACCGTCGCAAGCCATGCCGGCGGCGAGCGTGACGGCATGTTGTTCGGCAATCGCCACGTCGAAATAGCGGTCGGGAAAACGCTTGGAGTATTCGACCAAACCGGATCCTTCCCGCATGGCCGGAGTAATAGCGACGACACTCGGATCGAGCTCGGCCATATCGCACATCCAATTCCCGAAAACCTGCGAGTAGCTCGGCCCACTCGTCTTCTCTTTGAAGATCACCCCGCTCTTCGGATCGAACGGGCCCGGCCCATGCCATTTGATCGGATCGGCTTCCGCCGGCGCATAGCCTTTGCCTTTGCGTGTAATCACGTGCAAAAACTGAGGACCTTTGAGATCGCGCAGGTTCTTCAGCGTTGCAACCAGCGCGCCGACATCGTGACCGTCGATCGGACCGATGTAGTTGAACCCGAGTTCCTCGAAGATCGTGCCTGGCAAGACCATGCCTTTCATGTGCTCTTCGGAACGGCGCGCGAGCTCCCAAACCGTCGGCATCCGCTTCAAAACTTTCTTGCTGCCCTCGCGAAGCGTCGCGTAGAGCTTGCCGGAGAGGACACGCGCAAAGTAATTGGAGAATGCGCCGACGTTCTCGGAGATCGACATGTCGTTGTCGTTCAAGACGACGAGCATATTCACGTCCAAGCTACCGGCGTGATTCAGCGCCTCGAACGCCATTCCTGCGCTCATCGCGCCGTCGCCGATCACCGCGACGACTCGGCGCTCTTCACCGCGCCGTGATGCGGCCAACGCCATACCCAACGCTGCGCTTATCGAGGTGCTGGAATGGCCCACGCCGAAGGTGTCGAACGCGCTTTCGCTGCGAGTGGGGAAGGGAGCGAGCCCGTCTTTGCACTTGATGGTTTGCAGCCGGTCGCGGCGTCCGGTCAGGACTTTATGCGGATAGGCCTGATGCCCCACGTCCCACACCAGCCTGTCATGCGGCGTCTCAAAGACATAATGGAGCGCGACCGTGAGCTCGACCGTTCCGAGACCGGCGGCGAAGTGGCCACCCATCTGGCTTACGGTCTCAATCAAGTATTGACGCAACTCGGCGGCGAGCGCTTCGAGATCTGACGCTGGCAGATTGCGCAGGTCGGCGGGAGATTCGATCTGCGTCAGGAGCGGATACTGAGTGCCGGCATTCATGCTGAAAGTGTCAGAAGCGTTTCGCTGCTCATGCGAGTGTCTCAGCCATATCGGGCGTTTGTCGGATGAATCATGACAAACCGATGAATCGCGCGAGAGTTTACAGCAAGGACCGCTCAACTTCAGAGCTTCGTGGTCTTGGTAGGATGGCGTTAGGGATGCGCCATTTAACTTTTTCGATGGAGCAGCCAGTTCGAAATTGCGATGAGAGGTGTGCTGGAAAGTCCGGGCGCTTGCAGCGCTCGCAAAGCTCGATCGTGTAGCTCGCGCACGCGCTCGCGTGATGCATCGAGTCCTGCTATGGAAGGATAGGTCGGCTTATTGAGCGCCTGATCCGCGCCCACGGCTTTGCCGAGTAAACGAGGATCGCCTTCGACATCGAGTAAATCGTCCTGGATCTGGAACGCGAGCCCGATTTCCGTCGCATAGGCATGCAAGGCGCGGGTCACGTTTTCGCCGATCCCAGGAGCACACGCTGCAGCCATCATGACGGATGCGCGAATCAACGCTCCCGTCTTGCGTGCGTGCATCGTTTCTATTTCGTTTATCGACAGTTGCCGATTGAGTGCAGCGAGATCCAGAGCCTGACCGCCAGCCATGCCGTGCGTCCCGCTCGCGGCAGCTAGCAGCTGGACCAACCGCAATCGAATCGATGCATCGTTCGGCAAGCCAGGATCACTCGCGAGAATCTCGAAGGCCAGCACTTGAAGTGAGTCGCCCGCGAGAATCGCTGTCGCCTCATCGAAGGCCTTGTGGCAAGTGGGCCTGCCTCTACGTAGATCGTCGTTGTCCATCGCGGGCAGGTCATCATGGACCAGCGAATACACGTGTATGAGCTCTATCGCACATGCCACTGCGTCGACGGCAGATAAAGGCAGTTGCAGCGCGGTCGCAGTAGCGTAGACGAGCGCGGGGCGCACGCGTTTGCCGCCTCCAAGTACGGCATACCGCATTGCTTCGTGCAGACGTGATGGCTCGGATTGAGCAGCCGGTAGCCTCTCGGATAGCTCGCGTTCGATTCGCTGCTGCCACTGAAGCAGAAGCGCTGCAAAGTCGGATGGGCTCTGCACGGCTGCTAAGTTTCGTCGACCTCATCTTCGTTGCCGTACTGTCCGGCATCGAACTTCTCAGGGTCGCCACTCTTGCGGAGCAGGATCTCGACTTTTTGCTCCGCTTCCTTTAAAGCACTTTGACATGTGCGCGCCAACTGCACGCCGCGCTCGAATTGCTTCAAGGATTCGTCCAAGGTGAGATCCCCTTGTTCGAGCTTTTCGACGATGGTCTCCAACTCGGTGAGAGATCGTTCGAAGTCGACCATCGGCGAATCGACATTGCTGGGCTTTGCGTTTTGAGCGGTCACGTGCATGCGTTGGGCTGGTTGAAGCGCGGCAAGCTTGCATGCCGGCGCGTGGACGGTCAAATGATCACCGTGAAGCACGGTGGTTCTCGACGTTGACTTGCCGCACGGCCGGGCATAGATTTCTGTCAGGTTAGACTAGGTCTAAAGCGGCGTTCGCCCCCATTCAGCGGTTTCGCGGGGTCGAAATGCCGGACCGGTTCCTAAGGCCCGGCACTACGGCGCGGCCGTGGCGGTTGCCGGTTTCGGTTTTGTCCATAGAAGCGAGGATCCTGCAATGAAAAGTCTGAAGGGTACGGGCACGGAAAAGAATTTGAAGGACGCATTTGCCGGCGAGTCACAAGCCAATCGCCGCTACCTCTACTTCGCAGCGAAAGCCGATGTCGAAGGCTACAACGACGTTGCTGCCGTGTTCCGCTCCACCGCTGAGGGTGAAACGGGACATGCGCACGGACACTTGGAGTACTTGGAAGCGGTCGGTGATCCCGCGACCGGCCTTCCGATCGGACCGACTGGCGCGAATCTGAAGGCGGCGATTGCAGGCGAGACGCACGAGTACACCGACATGTACCCGGGCATGGCCAAGCAAGCGCGCGATGAAGGGTTCGAAGAAATTGCCGATTGGTTCGAGACGCTGGCGAAAGCCGAGCGCTCGCACGCAAATCGGTTCCAAAAGGCCTTGGATACGCTCTAAAGCGAATTCGATGGCATATAGGCTGAAGGCTTGCGCAAGGCTTCCGATATGCCTTGCGACCTTCAGCCGTTCTCACCGTCCCACGTCCGTGTGGATTTCAACATCTCGCCTCTACCCGAGGACTTAGCCGCGTGTCCAAATCTGACTCAAGCTCAGCTCGCGAAGGAAGTCTCGAGGCGCCGACGCGGCATCCCATCGCGTGGAAGGATCCGGATTACTCCAACGAGCAATCGCTGTTCAAAGAGCTCGAGCGGATCTTCGATATTTGTCACGGCTGCCGACGTTGTTTCAGTCTTTGCAACGCCTTCCCGACCTTGTTCGATGCAGTCGATGAGTCCAGCACAGGCGAGGTCGAGGCGGTCGACAAGAAGGTGTACTGGGACGTCGTCGATCATTGTTATCTATGTGACATGTGCTACATGTCCAAATGTCCTTACGTGCCGCCGCATCCTTGGAACGTCGATTTCCCGCATCTGATGCTGCGAGCGAAGGCGTATAAGTTCAAGCATCACTCGGTGCGCACGCGCGACAAGATCTTGAGCTCGACGGATGCTGTCGGCAGCATTGCCGGCATTCCCGTCGTCGCCGGCATCGTGAACGCCGTCAACAAGACCGCCATCGGCCGCGCCATGCTCGATAAGACTCTCGGTGTGGACCCGAGGGCGCCGATTCCCGACTACCACAGCAACACGTATCGCAAGCGTCACCGCGCGAAAGAACATCCCGCGCTCGAGGTGAAGGCGGCCGGCGATACCAGCGGTCGCGTGGTGCTGTTCGCAACGTGCTACGGAAATCGCAACGAGCCCGCGCTCGGCGAAGATCTAGCGGCAATTTTCGAGCACAACGGTATTGCGGTAACCATTGCGAATCTGGAGCGCTGTTGCGGCATGCCGAAGTTGGAAATCGGCGATCTGGAAACGATCGAGAAATACAAGGAAGCCAATATCCCGGAATTGGTTCGCTGGGTCGATGAAGGTTGGGACATCGTGACGCCCGTGCCTTCTTGCACGCTGATGTTCAAGCAAGAGCTGCCGTTGATGTTTCCGGAGGATGCGCGCGTACAGAAGGTTCGCGATGCAATGTTCGATCCGTTCGAATATCTCTGGGCGAGACATAAAGCCGGGCTCTTACGAACGGATTTCGTGCGCAAGCTGGGCAAGATCACCTACCACGTGCCGTGTCACACCCGAGTGCAGAATCTTGGCCTCAAAACTCGCGACGTCTTGATGCTCGTGCCCGAGACGCAAGTGGATCCGATCGAGCGTTGCTCCGGACACAACGGCACTTATGGTGTCAAACGCGAGTTTCGCGATATCTCGATGAAAATCGGGCGCCCGGTCGTCCGACGAGTCGCCGATTCGGACGCGGATTTTTACTCCAGCGATTGTCCAATGGCGGGGCATCAAATCGAGTCTGGCCTCGACAACGCGAAAGCACCTACGCATCCGCTCAAGTTGTTGCGGATGGCGTATGGAATCTGAGGCGGAGTGATGTAGGTGACGAAAGTGATGAAAGTGATGGATGCAAGATCCTGCACTTCCGACTTTCTGACCTACATCACCTCCATCACTTTCATCATCTTCATCACGTAGCCTCTATGCACCTCCCCAAACTCACTCGCAGCGATCTCATGAGCCTCGAGCAGTACTCGACGGCTCGCAAGGACTTCCGGGCGAAAGTCTTGGAGCACAAGAGCCGGCGTACCGTCGCGATTGGACCGAACGCCACGTGGTGTTTCGAGGATCAGCTCACCGTGCAGTACCAAGTCCAAGAGATGCTTCGCGTCGAACGGATCTTCGAAGCTGCCGGCATACAGGACGAGCTTGATTCCTATAACCCGCTGATTCCGGATGGGGCGAACTGGAAAGCGACGTTCTTGATCGAATACCCCGATCCAGAGGAGCGCAAGGTGCGCTTAGCCGGTCTCAAAGGCATCGAAGATCGTTGTTGGGTTCAAGTCGCAGGGTTCGACCGCGTCTGGGCGATCGCGGATGAGGATTTGGAACGCGAGAACGAAGAGAAAACCTCGTCCGTGCACTTCATGCGCTTCGAGCTAACGCCGCCGATGTGCGAGGCAGTCAAGAACGGCGCGGCGATTAGCATCGGCATCGATCATGCAAACTACCGTCACAGCGTTGAGCCTTTACCTCAACCGAGCAGGGATTCGTTGGCGAAGGATTTGGCTTGAAAGAACGCGGAGAGTCGGCAGTCCCTAGTCCGCAGTCTGCAGCCGAAGCGTGGTTCGCTTGCTAGCTTCTCCTCCGGCCGCAGACCACAGACTGCGGACTACGGACTAGCGCGCGTGGTCGCGTGCTAGAATCCGCGCCGCTCTCTTCCTTTAGCGCTCGCGCGAATAAATGGCCCAGTCGTATAACGCTTCCGACATCGAAGTACTGAGCGGGCTTGATCCCGTACGTCGCCGTCCCGGGATGTACACGGATACGAGTCGACCCAATCATCTAGCTCACGAGGTCGTCGATAATTCAGTCGACGAGGCGCTCTCGGGACATGCCAAGCGTATCGATGTAACCGTCTACAAAGATGGCTCGCTGGAAGTCTCCGATGACGGGCGAGGGATGCCCGTCGACATTCATCCGAAGGAGAAAGTGAGCGGCGTCGAGCTGATCCTCACGCGCTTGCATGCGGGCGGCAAGTTCTCGGACAAGAACTACAAATTCTCGGGCGGCCTGCACGGCGTCGGTGTCTCTGTCGTCAACGCGCTGTCGAAAAATCTCGAGTGCTGGGTCAAGCGCGGCGGCAAGGAATACAACATCGCGTTCAAGAACGGCAAGGTCTCATCGAAGCTGGAAGTGGTCGATGAGGTCGGCAAGAACAACACCGGTACCACGGTGCGCTTCTGGCCCGATCCGCAGTTCTTCGAATCGCCGGGCTTCTCGATTCCGAAGCTCAAGCACATGCTGCGCGCCAAGGCCGTGTTATGCGCCGGCCTGCGTGTCACGCTGACGTTAGAACAAACGGGCGAGAAGGAGGAATGGCTGTACACGGGGGGCGTGAATGAATACCTTCGCGAGGCCTTAGGGGAAGGAGAATGGCTGCCGCAAGAAATGTTCAGCGGCAGCATCGAAGGCGAGCAAGAAGCCGCCGAGTGGGCGATCGCGTGGCGTATCGATGAGGGCGCTCGCGTTGAAGAGAGCTACGTCAATCTAATTCCAACGCCTCAAGGTGGCACGCACGTCAACGGCTTGCGCGTTGGGTTGACGGATGCGATCCGAGAATTCTGTGAGTTTCGCAATCTACTGCCGAAAGGATTGAAGCTTGCTCCCGAAGATGTTTGGGATGGTGTGAGCTATGTGCTCTCCACCAAGATCAAGGAGCCTCAGTTCGCCGGTCAGACGAAGGAAAGATTATCTTCGCGCGAGTCGGCGGCATTCGTCTCCGGCGTCGTCAAGGACCAATTCGGACTGTGGCTGAATCAGCATCCCGAATCGGGTGAGAAGATCGCGCAGCTCGCAATTGCCGGCGCTCAAGCGAGGCTCAAAGCGTCCAAGCTGGTTTCGCGCAAGCGTGTGGTGAGCGGACCGGCGTTGCCGGGCAAGCTCGCTGACTGCACTTCCCAAGAGCCAGAGCGCGGCGAATTGTTCTTGGTGGAAGGCGACTCCGCGGGCGGTTCGGCGAAGCAGGCTCGCGATCGCGAGTTCCAAGCGGTGATGCCGCTGCGAGGCAAGATTCTCAATACGTGGGAAGTCGAAGCCGGTGAAGTTTTGCAGTCGCAGGAAGTTCACCACATAACGATTGCGATCGGAGTCGATCCCGGTTCCGACAATCTCAAAGGTTTGCGATATCACAAGATCTGCATCTTGGCCGATGCCGATTCCGACGGACAACACATCGCAACGCTGCTATGTGCTTTGTTCTTGCGTCATTTCCGCCCGTTAGTGCTCGCCGGTCACGTGTACGTCGCGATGCCCCCCTTGTTCCGCGTCGATGTGGGTAAGCAGGTGTACTACGCGCTCGATGACGCAGAGCGCGTGGGCATCCTCGATCGCATTGCAGCCGAAAATTCGCGTGCGAAACCCGTTGTCACCCGCTTCAAAGGCCTCGGCGAGATGAGCGCGATCCAGTTGCGTGAAACGACGATGGCACCCGAGACGCGTCGCCTGGTACAGCTCACGGTCGATGCAAAAGATCAAACGGATCAAATGCTCGACATGCTGCTCGCGAAGAAACGTGCCGCCGACCGCCGCGAGTGGCTCGAGACCAAGGGCAACTTGGCGGAAGTACAGATTTGAGAAGAAAGAAGGCGATAGGGGATACCGGATGGGGGATAGTCGGAGCACGGCGGCGTGCTACTTGCAGCCGGCCTCGCTGAAACGTACTCCCAATGTTTTGGACCATGCATCTCCTTGAGACACCTATCGCCTATCCGCTATCCCCTATCGCCTTCTAGATTTCGACATCATGCCATCCCAACCCCCTCTGAACTTCGAAGGTATCGAGCGGCTCTCGCTCAAGGCGTTCACCGAGAAGGCGTACCTCGACTATTCGATGTACGTCATTCTGGATCGAGCGTTGCCGCATATCGGTGATGGGCTCAAGCCTGTGCAGCGTCGCATCGTTTACGCGATGAGCGAGTTGGGATTGTCGGCCGCTTCCAAGCACAAGAAGTCGGCGCGCACGATCGGTGATGTGATCGGCAAGTTCCATCCGCATGGCGACTCAGCGTGTTACGAAGCGATGGTGCTGATGGCGCAGTCGTTTTCATACCGCTATCCGCTCGTCGATGGGCAAGGAAATTTCGGGTCGCCCGATGATCCGAAATCCTTCGCTGCGATGCGTTACACGGAATCGCGATTGACGCGTTATGCCTCGTTGCTCTTGTCCGAGCTCGCGCAAGGTACGGTGGATTGGACACCGAACTTCGATGGCACGTTGGAGGAGCCGGTACTGTTGCCGGCGCGGGTTCCAAACGTACTGCTCAATGGCGCGACCGGGATTGCGGTCGGCATGGCGACGGACATTCCGCCTCACAACTTGCGCGAGGTGGTCACCGCTTGCGTTCGGCTGTTGGAAGACCCTGATGTCACGTTGCGCGAGCTGTGCAAACACGTGCAAGGACCGGATTTTCCGACAGGCGCAGAAATCATTTCCTCGCGCAACGACATTCGACAAATCTACGAAACGGGCAACGGCTCGATTCGCGCGCGTGCAGTGTACGAGATGGAGGATGGCGACATCATCATCACGCAACTGCCTTATCAAGTTTCGGGCAGCCGCATTCAGGAGCAGATTGCCGCACAAATGCAGGCGAAGAAGCTTCCAATGGTTGAGGACATTCGCGATGAATCCGACCACGAGCATCCCTGCCGCATCGTCATCGTGCCGCGCTCGAATCGCGTCGATGTCGAACAGCTGATGGCGCACTTGTTCGCGACCACCGATTTGGAGCGCAGTTACCGGGTCAATTTGAACATCATCGGGCTCGATGGCCGACCGAAGGTGATGGGATTGAAGTCTCTCTTGGAAGAGTGGCTCAAATTCCGCATCGACACCGTCACCAAGCGTCTGCAGTGGCGTATGGACAAGGTGCAGGCGCGCCTGCACATCCTGGAAGGCTTACTTGCCGCCTATCTCAATCTCGATGAGGTGATCAAGATCATCCGCCGCGAGGATGAGCCCAAACCGGTGTTGATGAAGCGTTTCAAGCTCACGGAGATTCAAGCCGAGGCAATACTCGAAACGAAGCTGCGTCATTTAGCGAAGCTCGAAGAGATGAAGATCCGCGGCGAGCAAAAAGAATTGGCGGAAGAGCAGGCTGAGCTCGACAAGATCCTCAAGAGCAAGGCGCGTTTGAAGAAGCTCGTCCGAGATGAGCTAGTCGCGGATGCGGAACTATTTGGGGACGAGCGACGCAGCAAAATCGTCGAGCGTGCCGCAGCCCAGGCGATCGATCAGACCGAGTTGGTCGTGAGCGAGCCGGTCACGGTGGTGTTGTCCGAGCGCGGCTGGGTGCGCGCTGCGAAAGGACATGAGCTCGATCCAGGCACACTTTCGTACAAGACAGGGGATGCGTTCCGATCGGCGGCGAGGGGACGCAGCACTCAACAAGCCGTGTTTCTCGACAGCACAGGACGAGCGTATAGCCTGCTCGCGCACACTTTGCCTTCGGCACGAGGGCAGGGCGAACCCCTATCGGGGCGCCTGGATCCGCCTGAAGGCGCAACGTTCGCCGGCGTACTGATCGGCGATCCCCAGGACAAATGGGTTCTGGCCTCCGATGCGGGTTATGGATTCGTTGTGAAACTAGAGGAGCTGCATTCGCGCAATCGCGCCGGCAAGGCTGTATTGAAAGTACCTGAAGGCTCGGGTGTCTTGGCGCCCGCACAGGTGCCGGCCGCGGAGGGCGCACTGTTGTGCGCCGCGAGCTCCGAAGGCAAGTTACTGGTATTTCCGGTCAAGGATTTGCCCGAGCTCCCGCGCGGCAAAGGCAACAAGATCTTTGGACTGTCCTCGAAGAAGGTCGCGAGCAGAGAGGAATACCTGGCCGGGATCACCGTCGTGGCACCGGACCAAAATCTCATCGTCCGCTGCGGCGAGCGCAAGATGACGCTGAGGTTTTCGGACCTGAAAGACTATCGCGGCGAACGCGCTCAACGCGGCGCAGTATTACCTCGCGGCTGGCGCAAGGTCGAGCGGTTGGATGTTGAAGGCAACTAGTGTGTACGGGTGTATGGTGTAAACGTGTAGAGGTCAGAGAAGACAGCCGGATAGAGAAGTTTAGGCTGGCTTACCCGCGTCGTTTCACTCCGACGCCTACACTTTCACACTTCTACACGTGTACACGTCCGCTTTCATCCCATTACCACCTGCTCGGGCTCATTCACGAAATATCCTTGGATGAACTCGATGCCGAGCTGCCACAGCACGGCCATGGTATTTGCATCCTCGACACGCTCGGCAATGGTTGCGATCTTCTTACCTTTTGCCTGATCGACCAGATCGCGCACGCGCTGCTGTAGGTTGGGATCGACCGCGAGTCCTTGCATCAGCGTTCCGTCGACTTTGATGTAGTCGAGTGGCAAATGCGCGATCAGGCGTGCTGGATCGCGACCCGTGCCGAAATGCTCGAGTGCGAACAAGAACCCGGACTTTCGCAGACCGCTTGCAAGGTCGGTCGTATCGGCTAAGTATTCGGTGGCCACTTGCTCGCTGATCTGAAACGCAATGCGCTGCGGATCGACCCGCGTTGCCTTCAACTGGTTCGTCAACCATTGGAGCAGCGATTTATCTCGAACCGAGTCCTTCGATAGCCGCACGAAGAGTTGCTTCACGGGCCGGCTTGCGCAGAACGTCATCGATGCACCGATGATCCAGCGGTCGATGTTCTTCATCAAATCGTTGCGCTCGGCAGCGGCCATGAATTCCGAGGGTAAGAGTTCTTGACCTGCTTCATCGACCATACGGACGAGCACATCGAACATGCCGCGGTCTTCGCCGAGCAAGCTCGCAATCGGTTGCTGCATCAAACGGAAACGGTTCTCCATCAGGGCGGACTTGATGTGGCGCACCCAAATTTCATCGGCAGCCTGCTGCCTAGTGTCTTCGTCTTGATGGTCGATCACTTGAATGCGGCTGCCGCCCGCTTGCTGCGCACTGCGACGCGCCGCCAGCGCATCGTTGATCGAGGCTGCGATGTCCGGCGTGCGTGGATCGATCGCGCCGATGCCGACGCTGCATGTGCACGAGATCTGCTTGTCGCCTACTCGGAATACCTGCGCTCCTATTTTTCGAAGCAAGTTCTTCGCCCATACCTCGATGTCACGCGGTGTGCCCCGCTCCATGAGCAATATGAACGCGCCATCGCCGAAGCGGCCGAACAGGTCGGTCGGCTGTCTGGTTTCGTCTATCAAGCCGGCAAACTGGCCGACGAACTCTTCGACACTTAAAGGTCCGATGTCCTCGCAAATCGCAGCCAATTTGTCGGCCTCGATCGAGACCAGTTGCCGAACGCCGGCTTTGATCGGCTGTGACAGCGCTGCTTTCAGGCGCTCCAAGAAAAATCGGCGCTGCAATGCGCCGGTTGCCGCATCTCGCTCGAGCGCTTCGTTCAGGTTTTGATCCAGGGTCGTCGGATTGGCGCTCTTGCTCGCTGCAATACACAGGCGCACCGAGGGTTCGCCTTCGAACTCGGTCTTGGATAATTCCATTTCGAGCGGAACAGCAGAGCCGTCGGCGAGTAATGCATTCGCTCGCAACGAGTGATCCGACCACTTGCCCTGCATGCAGGCAACGAGCGCACCCTTGATGGCCGCGTGTGCCTCTGGGTCGAACGAGTCCATCAACGGCGTACCGACGATGGCATCGGCGTCTGGTAACCCATAGAGCTCGAGCCAAGCGGGATTGGCATCCACGACGATGCCTTCCTGCACGTGAGCAATTGCATCGGCCGATCCGGCCATGAACGATTTGAGCTGCTCGCGATACTCGCGTGCTGCATTGACAGTCGCATTCAAAGTACGCGCTTGGCGATGCGCATCCAACTCGCGCTTCACGACTGCCTGCAGACGCACTGTGTTCTTGAGGGTGATGACGTCGCGTGCGCCCTGCTGCATGGCCGCAGCAATGATTTCCTCGTCGACCTGCTCGCGCGCAATCAACACCGGAACTTCTGCGCGGAACTGCGTGCACACCGACATCACTTTGGATGTATCGGCGGGATCGGGACCTACGAAAGCGATCAACATGTGCGCGTTGAGTTGCGCTAGGGCGTCCCCAAGGTCATTGAGCTCGCGGATCCAAGTGCAACGCACCGCATGGCCTGCATTGCGCAGCGTGCTGTTGATTGCTTCGACATTGTCCTGATGACGTGTCAGAACAATCATCGGCACAGCGCTCTGGTCGGCCAAGGTGTGTACTCCGCTTAAGACTTGAAGCTCAAGATTCGAGGCGCGGGATTGTAACCCGGCCTCATTCCATTAACTGTGACGCCCGCAACCCGATTTGCAGTCATTCAGGGTCCGCCACCTCGGCAAACCAGCGCTCAAGCACGAACAGGCATTTTTGCCGGGGCGCCCGCCACCTCGCGAACCAAGCGAGGCACTAGATAACCCGGCAGTCGGGTCGCCAGATCCGCGTGAATCTCGAGGGCACGCGCTTCATCGACGTCGAAATGCGCCGCACCCTGCACCTTATCTAGGACGTGCAGGTAATAGGGCAGCACGCCTGCCGCAAACAAGGCTTCGCTCAAATCCGTAAGCGTCTCTACGGAGTCGTTCACGCCTTTCAGCAGGACCGTTTGATTCAGCAGCGTCACACCAGCCCCTCTCAGGTCTGTACAGGCGCGATGGACGGACGAGTCGATCTCCCGAGCGTGGTTGGCGTGGATGACGACTACCTTCTGTAACGGCGCCGAAGCTAGCCAATTAAGGAGGCCTTGCTCGATTCTGTCCGGTAGCACTACCGGATAGCGCGTATGAATCCGCAGCCGAAGTACATGCGGAACCTCCCTGAGTGCATCAGTGAACTGCTGAAGCCGGCGGTCGCTCAAACTCAAGGGGTCTCCGCCGCTCAAGATGATCTCGCTGAGCGTCGGGTCGGCCTTCAGCGCAGCGAGGACCGTTTGCCATCCGGCTTGTAGCCCGGACTCTTCTGCGTAGGGGAAGTGGCGGCGAAAGCAGTAGCGGCAATGAATGGCGCACGCGCCCGTTGCGATGACCAAAGCACGGCCTTGATACTTATGAAGCACGCCCGTGGCCGCGCGTGCATCCAGATCGCCGACTGGGTCAGTGCCATATCCGGGCACCCGGCTGTTCTCCTCGATCAGGGGGAGAACCTGAAGCAGCAAAGGATCTCGAGGATCTGCCTGCCGCATCTTCGCGACGTAGCTGCGCGGTACACGCAGCGCAAACTCCGGTGAACGTTCGAGTACGGGCAGAATTGTCTCCGGGTCCAATTGCAGGATCCTGCAGAGCTCGAGAGGATCCGTTACTGCATCGGCCAGCTGCTGCTGCCATCCTTTTGGAGTCTGATCGAGCTCGAATTGGCCAGAGAGGGGGGTTGCGGCTATCATCTGCGCCCTTTGT
Organism: Steroidobacter sp.; assembly: GCA_025929585.1. GTDB lineage: Bacteria > Pseudomonadota > Gammaproteobacteria > Steroidobacterales > Steroidobacteraceae > Steroidobacter. The sequence goes on along the minus strand of JAICPY010000032.1, from coordinate 23,216 downwards.
CGAACCCGCTATGGGCAAGACTGACGTTTGAACATTGATTCGGCGCCCTTGCGGCCAAGTCGATGCCCATCAGGCACGCTGATGAGGGCGCAGTCTTAGCGTAGCGGGCGATCACGGCATCGAACACTTTCATCAGCATTCTCACAGATTGGGCGGCGGTGCCAAATGGGCAGTTTCTCCACGAACGAATTCAAGTCGGGCCTGAAGATCATCCTCGAAAACGATCCGTACGCGATCGTCGAGAATGAGATGGTCAAACCCGGTAAGGGGCAGGCATTCAATCGCGTAAAGGTCCGCAATCTCAAGACGGGCCGCGTCATCGAGCGCACCTTCAAGTCTGGCGATAGCGTGGAATCCGCGGACGTCGTCGAATCGGAGATGCAGTATCTGTACACCGACGGTGAATTTTGGCACTTCATGGTGCCCGATACTTTCGAGCAGTACACAGCCGGTAAAGAGGCGCTCGGCGATGGAGCGATCTGGTTGAAGGACGGCATGAATTGCACCGTCATGCTGTGGAATGGCGTCCCTTTGAATGTGACTCCGCCCGCTCACGTCGAGCTGAAGATCATCGAGACTGATCCGGGTTTGCGTGGTGACACCGCGACGGGTGGCGGAAAGCCCGCCAAGCTTGAGACCGGCGCCGTCGTTCGCGTGCCATTATTCATCAACGAAGGCGAAGTCATTCGCGTCGATACTCGCACGGGTGAGTACATCGCGAGAGCCAAGCAGTAAGGGAAGTGAGTCGTGATTAGCGGGTAGCGGGTCGTAGGAGGCGAGCGGCCGGACATCGCTCGGTTAGTGCTCCGTCTCTTGCAAATCACGAGTCACTAGTCACTAGTCACGCAATTAGGGCCTCGACAAACGCCTCTAATCCCTGACGGTCTTCCTCGTCGAACCGGCCCTGTGTCGGGCTGTCGATATCCAATACTCCCAAGAGCTCGTTGTGCTGAATCATCGGCACGACGATTTCTGAATTGGAGGCGGAATCGCAGGCGATGTGTCCTGGAAACTCATTCACGTTCGGAACGATGATCGTGGTTCGCCGAGCAGCCGCGGTGCCGCACACCCCTCGGCCCATCTTGATTCGGACGCAGGCAGGACGGCCCTGGAAGGGACCGACGACGAGCTCATCCTGCCGCAACAAATAAAAGCCGGCCCAATTCACGTTCGGCAACGAGTGATAGAGCAGCGCCGAGGCGTTGGCGAGATTCGCGATCCAGTCGGATTCCCCTGCGATCAACGCGCGCAGTTCTTCTGCAAGCTGAGCATAGAGCTGAGCTTTGGGCGCATTCAGATCGATGTGGCTTACGTGCATGTGATTTCCAGAAGCGATGCGCGATGCAGACGATGTTCTGCGATCATGCGCGTTCGAATGGGAAGGGCAAAACTTCATCCAGATGCTTCGCTCCGACAGCGCACATCACAAGACGGTCGAAGCCAAGTGCGACACCAGAGCATTCGGGCAAGCCGTGGGTTAATGCCGCTATAAAACGCTCATCAATCGGAACGGTCGGCAGCCCGCGGGTCTTACGATCTGCGAGATCCTTTTCGAAGCGCGCTCTTTGCTCCTGCCCATCACCCAATTCGTGAAAACCGTTGGCAAGCTCGATGCCATCCAGATAGGCCTCGAATCTCGAGGCAACGGTACCTCGAATGCGCGCGAGGGCTGCTTGCGAGGGGGGATAGTCGTAGATGAACGTCAGCCGGTCCAAGCCGAGCTTAGGACCTACGATCGTGCTTATGATCAAGTCCAGGCAGGCATCTCGATCGCGATGCAAGCCTTCGGGAATATCGATGCCGGCGCTTTCTAGTCGCGCAACAAAAACTGCTATCGGATCGCTGAACACATCCAGGCCTGCGTGCAGTTGCATCGCTTCTCCATAGGTCAACCGCTCGGCGCGATCGAACTGCTTAGCTGGCGGAAGTAAGGTTGCAATCAATCGTTCGACATCCGACATCAACGAATGATGGTCGATGCCGAGTCGGTACCATTCGATCATCGTAAATTCCGGATTGTGCCAACGACCCGATTCGCCATCCCTGAACACTTTGCAGATTTGCCAGATGTCGCCCAAGCCAGCCGCGAGGAGACGTTTCATCGCATATTCCGGAGAGGTGTGCAGAAAACGCCGCTCGCCCATCGCCAGCGCAGCAACACTGGCGAGATGTACATCACTCACGGCCGCGGCGCTCAGAATCGGAGTGTCTACCTCTAATGCGCGAGTGGCCGCGAAATACTCACGCGCGGCGCGCAACATTGCTGCGCGGGTCTGAAGCGTCGCGAGCGAAGCAGTAGGCTTCCAATCAAGCATGACCGTAATGTGTGTTGCCGTTTTGCGTGCCGTTGATGCGCCCAATCGGTTGTCCTAATCGCACTTTCGTTTCCGGTGCCAATCTCGCATCCCAGCGAATGCGCCCCGGTTGAAACAACAGCACGACGGTCGATCCCATGTTGAAGCGGCCCAGTTCTTCACCTTTGTCGAATGGACGGCCGATGCCCTCTGCAATCGGCACGGGTCGCTTACGAGCGCGCGGTGGGGGATTCACTTCACCACAGTGCACAGTTTGGATACTGCCGACGAACAATGCCCCTACACAGACTACCGCCATGCGGCCGCTTGCAGTGTCGAAGTCGCAGATCAAACGTTCGTTCCGTGCGAATACTCGCGGCACTGCGCGCGCGGTTGCGGCGTTCACACTGAACAGATCGCCGGGGACATACAGATTGCTACGCAGCGTAGCCGCGTAAGGCATGTGGATGCGGTGATAGTTATAGGGAGCCAGATAAATACAAGCAAACGTGCCACCGCGATAAGCCTCGATTGCGTCGAGGTCTCCGGCCAGCAAATCGGCGAGCGAATAGTCGTGACCTTTGGCCTGAAAGATCGCAGTGTCATGCAGATGACCGCATTGACTCACGGTCCCATCGACGGGGCTGACGATGAGGTTCGGATCGAGCGCGACCGGACGCGCGTTGGGCCGTAGCGCGCGCGTGAAGAAATCGTTGAACGTCGGATAGGCATAAGGATCAGGCTGCTGCGCCTCACTCATGTCGACTCGGTATCCGGCGAGAAACGCACGCAAAGTCGCATTCTTTACCCACGGCGTACGAGCGCGCATCAATGCATAGACAAGACGTGAGAGCAGATGCTTCGGCAGCACATATTGAAGAGCCGCAAAAACGTGATCGCCAGCGCTCGCGACGGGAACCTCTTCGGGCATCGGATTATTGGCCTGTGCTTTTCAAGACGCGCCGATAGTCAGCGGCGATCGTTGCGGGGGAATGGGGCGGAGAGAACAATGCTCTTATCGATCCCGATGGATCGATGAGAAAGATGGCGGCGGAATGGTCCACGGTGTATCCCTCGCCATCGGTGGGAGTAATCGCGACCGGCACGCCGATCTGACGAGTGAGATCATTCAGAGCGTCCTCACTTCCCGTGACGCCGATAAAGTCAGGGTCGAAGAAGCGGACGTATTTGCTCAATTGCTCCGGTGTATCTCGCTTTGGATCCACAGACACCAGAGCTACACGAGGGCGAGCGGCGGGCTGCAAATCCGATAGGGATCGCGTGACCTCGGCCAGCATTCGCAACGTGGTCGGACACACATCGGGGCAGTGAGTGAATCCAAAGAACAGAAACGTCCAGCGACCGTCCAGGCTCTCGTTCATGAAGACCTGGTTGTCGTGGTCCACGAGCGCGAAGTCTGGTAGAGGTCGTGGAGGTTCTAGCAACGTTCCCGTGACCAGCGCGACAGTGTCCGGCCCCTGCAGCCGCTGCATCAGCACCCGCGACAACAGCATGCCAGCGATGGCGGCTACAATGGCGAGCGTGATTGCCAGTGCAATCGATTTTTTGCGACTCATCATGATCCTCTGCCCGGAATTATCGCATGACGAGTAGTGCTACGCCGCTGGTAAGCGTCCAAGAGTTGATTCGCGAGGGCGCAGAGCGTTTCAAGAAGGCGAATCTTTGGTTCGGCCATGGTAGCGACAATGCGCACGATGAAGCGGCTGAGCTCGTGTTCTTTGGCGCTGGCTTGCGTCATGAGGATGCGGATCGTGCCTACGCTCAGCAGCTTGATGCGAGGGTATTACAAGCGATCCGATCCTTGTTCGACCGGCGGATCAGTGAGCGCATTCCCGCGGCCTACCTCACACACCGGATGTGGTTTGCGGGGCACGAGTTCTATGTCGATGAACGTGTACTCGTCCCACGATCACCGATTGCCGAGCTCATCGAATCGCGATTCGAACCCTGGATCGATTCGTCCCGGATTCGGCGCGTGTTGGATATCGGAACGGGCTCGGGCTGCATTGCCATTGCAGCGGCACTCTCCTTGCCGCAAGCCACGGTGGATGCGGCCGATATCTCCGAGGACGCGCTTGCGGTGACCACGTTGAATATCGAACGCCACAAGGTCCAATCCCGAGTACGAACGGTCCGTTCGGATGTCTTCCAAGGTCTGGCGCACGAGCGGTACGACGTGATCGTGTCCAATCCACCTTACGTAGGAGACGAGGAGCTCAACGCACTGCCGGAAGAGTACGGCCGGGAGCCGCGCTTGGGTTTGCATGGAGGACACGACGGTCTGAATATCGTCCACACGATCCTGCGCGAAGCACACGCTCACTTGCATGAGCACGGCGTTTTGATCGTGGAGGTCGGCAACTCAGAGGAAGTCCTCATCAAGGCCTATCCACACGTGCCGTTCACGTGGCTCGAATTCGAGCGCGGCGGCGGAGGCGTGTTTGTGCTCACCGCGGAACAGTTGGAAGGCATGACTAGGGCGTAACGGTGAGAAAGATTAAGATGCCATCACTTCATGGCTGTAGACAGCATCTCTGACGATCTGCCTAACCGCTAACCGCTAACCGCTAACCGCTTCTTCCTCTATGTCCGGCAACACCTTCGGTACCTTGTTTACAGTGACGACGTTCGGCGAGAGCCATGGGCCGGCGTTGGGATGTATCGTCGATGGATGTCCACCGGGGCTCGAGCTTTCCGAAGCAGACATTCAGCCCGATCTGGAGCGTCGACGTACTGGTACCTCGCGTCACACCAGTCAGCGCAAGGAACCGGATCAGGTCAAAATTTTATCGGGTGTATTCGAAGGCCGCACGACAGGAACTCCGATAGGTCTGTTGATCGAGAATGAGGATCAACGCTCGCGCGACTACGACAAGATCAAGGATCGATTCCGACCTGGGCACGCGGACTACACCTATCAACACAAGTATGGCTTTCGCGATTACCGCGGGGGCGGGCGATCATCCGCGCGCGAGACGGCAATGCGTGTTGCCGCGGGCGCGATCGCTCGCAAGTATTTGCGCGAGCGGCTGTCGGTCACGATCAGCGGTTACCTTGCGCAGCTCGGACCGTTGAAGCTCGAGCCGAAGTCGCTGGCAAGCGTTTACGACAACCCATTCTTCTCGCCCGATCCTTCGCGATTGGAAGAGCTCGAGACCTACATGATCAACTTGCGTAGGGAAGGAGATTCGGTCGGCGCGCGCGTCAACGTGATCGCCACGGGTTTACCTCCGGGGCTAGGCGAACCGGTTTTCGATCGACTCGATGCCGATATCGCGCATGCGATGATGAGCATCAATGCCGTGAAGGGAGTGGAAATCGGCGCTGGATTCGCCGCTGTGGAACAAAAAGGCAGCGTTCACCGCGATGAGATTTCGCCGCAAGGATTTCTCTCGAACAATGCCGGCGGCATTCTGGGCGGAATCTCGACTGGACAAGACATTCTGGTCAGCATTGCGCTGAAGCCGACCTCCAGCATTACGATACCGGGTCGAACCGTCAACGTGGACGGCGAGGTCACGGAGGTCGTAACGACTGGGCGACACGATCCGTGCGTGGGTCTACGCGCCACACCCATCGCGGAAGCCATGCTGGCGTTGGTTTTGATGGACCACTACCTGCGACACCGCGCTCAGAATGCCGACGTCCGATGCGCTACGCCGGTGATCCCCGCAACCCCCTGATTGTGATTCAAGCCTAATTTTCGAGCGCTGCAGCTTAATTATGTGCAGTGTTTAGGGTAGTGTTGCGCAAATTTCGCGCCGCTTCGGACTTGCGAGCGCTAGAGGAGCGTTGCGGGAGCGCCTGATTCCAGTCTCAGAGAATCTTGCAGCCCGCAGCTGAGAATATTAGGGCCCCGCGTTTTCGACGGGTGTCCGCGAGATTCAAGTTTGGTTTCCTGAAGGCTAACAGACGGCGATGAGCAGACGTTGGAATGTGGCGGTGGTTGGCGCGACCGGATTGGTCGGCGGCACGATGCTATCGATTCTCGAACAGCGCGATTTCCCAGTCGGTGAGATCTATCCGCTTGCGAGCGCGCGCTCGGTCGGCAAGACGGTCAAGTTCAAAGGCCGCGAGATTCCGGTTCAGGATCTCGAGACCTTCGATTTCACGAAGGCACAGATTGGCCTGTTCTCCGCTGGCGCAAGCGTATCGAAGGTACACGCGCCGCGAGCCGGTCAAGCGGGTTGCGTAGTGGTCGATAACACCTCGCAGTTTCGTTATCAGGATGACATCCCGCTGGTTGTCTCGGAGGTGAATCCTCATGCAATCGAGGGTTTTCGAAAGCACAACATCATCGCGAATCCAAACTGCTCGACGATGCAGATGCTGGTGGCGCTAAAGCCTCTGCACGATGCCGCTCGTATCGAGCGAATCAATGTCGCGACCTACCAGTCGGTGTCGGGTGGGGGGCAGAAGGCGATGGATGAGCTGACGCAACAGCATGCTGCACTCGATCGCGGAGCCGCGGTCGAACCGAAGGTGATTGCGAAGCGGATCGCGTTCAACTGCGTGCCGCAAATCGACGTGTTTCTCGACAATGGGTACACGAAGGAAGAGATGAAGATGTTCTGGGAAACCCAGAAGATCCTCGAAGACAGCTCGATCAAGGTGAATGCAACGGCCGTGCGAGTGCCCGTGTATATCGGACACTCCGAAGCGGTGCACATTGAGACCAAACGCAAGCTCAGCGAGAGTGAGGCCAAAGAGCTGCTTTCCAAAGCACCCGGTGTCGTCGTGATCGACGAACGTCGCCCGGGGGGTTATCCCACCGCAGCCACGGAGGGTGCGGGGACCGATCCTGTGTACGTGGGTCGCATTCGTGAAGACATCAGTCACGAGCGCGGTCTGAATCTGTGGATTGTGTCAGATAACGTTCGCAAGGGAGCTGCTTTAAATAGCGTTCAGATCGCCGAGATTTTGGCGAAAACCTACTTGTAAGTTATAGTTGCGTGCGCAAAGTCAACAAACACATGAGCATCGACCCCAGCTCGCGCCTTCCCAAAAGCACTTCATCGAAGGCTTGGGATGCTTCAGGACACCGACCGGGAGAGCTGATGAGACGATATCTGCCGCGGCTGCTGCTGACCGGCGCACTGCTGTCTCCAATGAGTGTTTGGGCGCTGGGACTAGGCGAAATTCGCCTGAACTCCGCCCTCAACCAGCCCTTTGACGCCGAAATCGAGCTGCTGTCGCCCACTCCGGAGGAGCTGCAAAGCTTGAAGGTTGGGTTGGCGAGCAATGATGTGTTCTCGCGTTATGGCGTCGAGCGTCCTGCTTATCTAGGCGGTTTCGATTTCTCTTTGAGTCGCTCCCGCGATGGTCGCGCGACAATTAAGGTGCGTTCCAACCGCTCTGTCACCGAGCCATTCGTAACACTGCTCGTCGAGGCAAGCTGGGCACGCGGCCGCTTGGTGCGCGAATACACTGTTCTATTGGATCCGCCGGTTTTCATGCCGTCGCAATCTCAGGCGCCCGCACCCGTCACGACGCCTCAAGCCGGCGCTCAGACGGAAGGTCGCATCGAGCGTCCTACCGCGCAGCCCGAGCCTGAAGAGCGCAGTGCAGCGCCGACACCGACACCGCTGCCGGAGCGAGAACAAGCCCCTGTTTCCTCTGCTGCCGAGTTCACGGGAGCCGTGGGTGGGGAATACTCCGTCCAGCGCAACGACACCCTATGGCGTATCGCGAGCGAAATCACGCCGGGCTCTCCCGGCACCGTGAATCGCACGATGATTGCGCTGTATCAAGCAAATCCCGGCGCGTTCAACGGCAACATCAATCGTCTGCGCGCGGGCGCGGTGTTGCGCATTCCTGAATTGGCCGAAATCGAAACCATTTCGACTGCGGATGCGTCCGCCGAAGTGGCGCGCCAAACCTCGGAATGGAGCGCGGCGTTGCCGACGACGGCTGCGACCGAAGAAGTGAACCGTTTGCGGCTCGTGACCCCAGAGGAAGCGCCGACACCACCGACGGCTGCCCCCGCACCAGCTCAGGAACCCACGCCTTCGACGTCTCCGGCTGCTAGCGCGGGAACGACGTCGGAACAGGATCGACGCTTGCAAGTTGAAAGCCCGGATCTCGCCGGTGTGCAGCAAGGTGTCGATGAAACACCCGCTACCGAAGCACCGATTACAGAAGAGCCGATCGCCGAAGAACCCGTTGCGACTGCGGAGGAGCCCGAGACTGCTGCCGAGCAACCGGCGCCGCCGCGCAGAGCTGCACCGCCTGTCGAAGAGCCCGCCGGCCCCTCGCTCATGGAGCGCATCCAAGGTCTTTGGTGGGTGGCGGTCATCGTCGGATTGGTATTAGCAATCGTATTGGTTGTAGCGCGCCGACGCCGCGCGGATTCCGGTTCACTCGACTCTTTGGACTCGATGACGTCGCTGGATTACGAGCCACCTTCGCGTCGTTCGCCGTCGATGACGAAGGCGAGAGAACCCGAGCCATTCGTCGCAGGTGACGATGAAACGGCTGATGTAATGGATGCGCCGGTTCCCGTTACGGCACGCCGTGGCGAAGCTCCTGCGACCCGTCCGATCGAACCGGTTGCTTCCGAGCAATCCATCGATGACACGCTCAGCAGCGACACCGCGATTCGGTTGGATCAACAGGATGCGCTTGCCGAAGCCGACTTCCACATGGCGTATGGCCTCTACGATCAGGCCGCAGATCTGGTCAAGATCGCGATCGAGCGCGAGCCCGCTCGACGAGACTTGAAGCTGAAGCTATTGGAGATCTACTTCGTTTGGGGCAACAAGGATCTATTCCTAGACACCGCGCGTGATCTGCACTCGACTCGTGGCCAAGCGGCTCCTGGTGAGTGGGACAAAGTGCTCATCATGGGCAAGCAGATTGCTCCCGATGACTCGATGTTCAAGGGAGAGGCTGGCGCTCACGTCGATTTGGTCGATGTCAATTTGGAAGGCGGCGAAAACCGCGTCGATGTGGATCTGTTCGCCGAGCCTGATGGGGATCAACCGGCCGGTTTGGATCTGGAATTCGCAAGCGGCGAGCGCAAGGCGGCGGATTCGGAATCCGATCTAGACTTCCTGCTGGATGACCCAAAGGGAGAGGACGACGATTCCACTCGTGAGCTCGACCCGCTCGCGCGTACGCAAGAGACACCGACGATCGAATCCCCAATGCTGGATCGCCGCGAGGCGACGATTCGCGAACAGGCGAATACATCGGATTTCGGCAAATTATCGGCGGAGCAAACCGCAGAGATTTCGCTGGACGATCTGGGTCTGGACGCCGAAGCAATCGATCATTCCGGTTCGCTCGAAGATACGACATCGCTCGAGAAGGATGCGGGCGATACGATCGAGAGCGCACGTCCGATCCAGGACGATGAGATGACTCAGCTTGCGCCTTCGCTCAGCAGCTTCGATCGCACCATGGAAGCACCGCGCATCGAGAAGTTCGATGTCGAAAGCACAGGCACGATCTATATCGATCAAGTCGATCTGTCAGGTGGAGATACCGTCGAGCAACCTCGCGCAGCGGACATCGACTCCACCGCCTCGATGAAGGTCGATCTGGATCTCGACAGCTTAGAGGACCTGCCTCCACGCGCAGACACCGTGCGTCAAGCACGTCCGAGCGATGCCGACAATTTCAGCGACGTGTTCTCGGGCAGCACGGGCGACACCGCGAACATCGATCTCGATGTTGGCGATGCCATGGTCGGTATGGAAGAAGACCGCTCGCCGACTGCGAGACAGCCAATCAATGAGATGGAGCTTTCCGAGCTCGAGCCGGTCACGATGAGTGAAGTCGGTACGAAGCTCGACCTGGCGCGTGCCTACATGGACATGGGTGATCCCGACGGTGCGCGCAGCATCCTCGAAGAGGTCATTCAGGAAGGCAATCCGAACCAGAAGCAGGAAGCAAACAGGCTCCTGGAATCGATTCGGTAGGATAATAGAAGGGGATAGCGGATAGGCGATAGGGGATAGGCAGAGGAACCGCTTCGGGCATCTGTCGCTTCTTTCTTCACTATCCGCTATCCGCCATCCCCTATCCGCTTCTCTCTTCCCATGCCTCGCATCGCTCTCGGTCTGGAGTACGACGGCAGTGCGTTTTCGGGTTGGCAGTCGCAGGCCCATGCCCAGGGCGTTCAGGCTGCAGTCGAAGAGGCGCTTAGCAACGTCGCGAATCATCCGGTTGTAGTTTTCGCGGCCGGCCGCACCGATGCCGGCGTGCACGCGCTCATGCAGGTCGTGCACTTCGACACCGAGTCGCCCAGAACCGAACGGGGCTGGGTTTTGGGTGCGAACACTTACTTGCCTCCTCACGTCAGCGCGCTCTGGGCACAACCAGTGCCCGATGCGTTTCACGCTCGGTATAGCGCTTTCGCTCGCAGTTATCGCTACGTGATCCTCAATCGCATGCCACGTCCTGCCCTGGCCGCACAGCGCGTCTGCTGGGTGCGCGATCCGCTGGATGCCGCGCGCATGCAAGCAGCCGCGCAGAGCCTGATCGGCGAACACGATTTCACTTCATTTCGTGCGGCAGAATGCCAAGCTCGCACACCGATGCGGCAGATGCACGAGATCACGGTCGTGCGGCAGGGCGAGCTCGTAATCGTGTCCGTTCTTGCCAATGCGTTTCTGCATCACATGGTGCGCAATATCGCGGGCGTCTTGATCGCGATCGGAACCGGCGAGCGGGATTTGGGGTGGGCTGCCGAAGTGTTGGCTGCCAAAGATCGTAAGAAGGGCGGAGTTACCGCACCCGCGGCCGGATTGTACTTGGCAGGCGTGCGCTATTCCTCCAGCCTCGCTTTGCCAAGCGAGCCGCAGGACGTATTGCCGGCCGCTTGCCCGGTGCAGGCGGACCAAGTATAGATGCGCACTCTTTATGGTCCGTCAGGACGGGTGAATGACCTGGTTTGAAAAAATTATGCCTTCGCGGATCAAGACTGAACGCCGTACGCGTTCGGTCCCGGAAGGCTTGTGGATGAAGTGCGCTGCGTGCGATGCCGTTCTGTACCGTGCCGAGCTGGAACGCAACCTTCACGTGTGTCCCAAATGCGGTCATCACATGCGCATTGGCGCTCGCGATCGTCTCGATTGCTTTTTGGATCCGGAAGGGATGACGGAGCTCGCTGGCAACATCGAGCCGGAGGATCCGCTCAAGTTTCGCGATACGAAAAAATATCGCGATCGCTTACTGCAAGCGCAAAAGTCCACTCAAGAGAAAGATGCACTCATCGTCATGGCGGGCACCGTTCAGGGGCTGCCGGTCGTTGCCTGCGCGTTCGAATTCAGTTTTCTAGGCGGGTCCATGGGATCCGCGGTCGGTGAACGATTCGTGCGTGCGGCAGAGCACGCCCTCGAACATCGCAAACCACTGATCTGCTTTTCGGCGAGCGGCGGCGCTCGCATGCAAGAAGCTTTGTTATCTCTGCTGCAGATGGCGAAGACCAGTGCCGCGCTGGCACGTTTATCCGAAGCACGTGTGCCGTACATCTCAGTGCTCACCGACCCGACTACCGGCGGTGTGTCTGCCAGTCTTGCAATGCTGGGCGATGTAAACATCGGCGAACCGAAGGCTCTGATCGGCTTCGCGGGCGCTCGCGTAATTCAACAGACGGTACGCGAGACTCTGCCGGAAGGTTTCCAGCGCAGCGAATTCCTCCTCGACCATGGCGCTCTGGATATGATCGTCGACCGCCGCGACATGCGCGATCGCATCGCCGGACTCTTGACGATGTTCATGCAGGTGCCGGCACCTGCAGAGAGAAAGAGTGTTTAGGGGGTAATGACAAGGGGATAGCAAGAAGGCGCACACTCGTACGCGCAATACCCAGCGGTGTCAGCCACTCGCACCCCAATGTGTCGCACGCCGCTTTACTACCCCTACCCCCTGATCATTACCCCCCTTTCCCTATGCGCTTCTCGCTCTCCGACTGGCTCGTCTGGCAGGAGAAATTGCATCCGAATGCAATCGATCTGGGACTCGAGCGGATACGTCGGACGCTTTCACGTCTGGATTGGAAACCACCGCGCTGTCCGGTCATCACGGTGGGTGGAACGAACGGCAAGGGGTCGACGGTTGCGTTTGTGCGCCGAATTTTGAGCGCAGGCGGCTATCGCGTCGGGACGTTCACCTCTCCGCATCTGCGTCGCTACAACGAACGCATCTGCGTCGCAGAGCGCGAAGTTTCCGATGCTTCCTTGATCGCGGCGTTCGAGCGCATCGATGCCGCGCGAGGAGAAGACACGCTGACCTTCTTCGAGTTCAACACTCTCGCCGCGTTATTGATCTTCGAAACGGCTCACCTGGACGCGATCGTGTTGGAGGTCGGGATGGGAGGACGTTTAGATGCAGTGAATGTCGTGGATGCAGACGTTCCGATCATCTGCTCGATAGGACTCGATCACTGTGAGTGGTTGGGTTCGAATGCGGAAACCATCGGTGGCGAGAAGGCCGGCATTTTCCGAGCCGGTAAACCTGCGATCTTCGGTGCTCGTGAAATGCCCAGTTCCGTTGAGCATGCGGCTCGTACCTTGAACGCGCCATTGCTACGGTTGGGCCGCGACTTCCACTGGCAGGTCGACGAAAGCACGTGGACCTGGCGAGGTCTAGGTCGAGAGGAGGTGGCGCTCCCAATGCCTGCGCTCGCCGGAGCCGTCCAATTCGACAACGCATCGACTGCTCTGGCTGCCTTGACACTGTTATCTGAACGCTTGCCCGTAACACGCACGGCTATTCACGCGGGCCTTACGACTGTGAGTTTGCCGGGACGTTGCCAGATCGTTTCGTGCGAAGCCGAATGGATATTGGATGTTGCGCACAATCCGGCTGCTGCGAGAACGCTGGCGCAACAACTGGGTGTGCTCGACGCGCGCACGCCAACCATCGGCGTGTGCGCTGTCTTAGGCGACAAGGACCTCGCTGGCATCGTCACCGAATTGGCGGGACGGATCGATGGTTGGGTTGCGGCAGGTCTGGAAGGTTCTCGCGCTCTATCTCTCGAAGAGCTTGTAACGAGACTGACGGCTGCCGGTGCAAACGTCCAAGCGCAGTGTCCGAATGTGGCAGCGGCTTGCAGTCGCGCGCTCGAACTTGCGGGGCCAAGCGGACGAGTCGTCGTTTTCGGGTCGTTCTTGACAGTCGGGCCCGCCCTTCAGTGGCTTGAGTCACGTTGTGTCACATTGACGTGATTCGAGTGCGCCCTGGCTCTTATACTCCGTGCCCGTGGAACGTCATGTAAAAGAACGGTTGGTGGGTGCGGCGGTACTGATGGCCGCGGCCATCATTCTCATACCCGAGATGCTCTCTGGACCCGATCGGTCTTCGACGCAGGAGGCTGCGCGTGTCACGTCCGAAACCGCAGTCAAGACGTATACGATCGATCTTGGCGACCCAAACTCTTCGTATACGCAGGTAGTCGAGAGTGCGCCACCGCAAGAGGGCGCTACTCCTGCGCGGTCTTCCGCCAGCACAGGCGGAAATGTTTCCGAGCCAAACTCCCCGGGCGAGCCTCAGACATCCCCTGAAAGGGTAGACACTTCACCCGCGAGTGGATCGTCCCCTGCGCGGAGTGCTGCGGAGCCCAGTGGAGCGAATGCTGCCGACCGCAGTCCGCCGCCGGCACGATCTTCGACTGTCGAACAGCAGCCTCGAAACACGGCTGCAGAATCCGCACCTCGCCCGCTTGCATCTACGCGTGCTGTCCCCACTAACAAGGGCTGGGCAGTGCAGTTGGGTAGCTTCTCCAATAGGGAGAGTGCGGAACGATTGGTCAATGAGTTTCAGGCGGAACGCTATGACGCGTTCGTCATGCCAGTAAAGTCGGGGGCCACCACCCTTTATCGCGTACGCATCGGGCCAATGAAGGATCGCGTCGATGCGGATGACACCTTGAAGCGCGTCAAGGCCAAGGTGGCAGGGGCGGCTGTAGTGGCTCATCCATGATTGGCTGCGGGTTTCGGCAGTTGGGCAGCAATGGATCGGCACTGATAGAATCCGCGCGGCTTTGACCCGTCGCATCGGCGATATCTCTAATCGCAACCTCAGGATGATCCGGCCGCACGTATGAATGGTGCTGACCTCTTGATTCTCGGCGTGCTCTTTATTTCGGTACTGCTGGGATTGGTCCGGGGTTTTGTTCGCGAAGCGATCGCAGTATTGGCTTGGCTCGGCGGCTTATGGCTGGCCTGGCGCTACGCGCCGCTCCTCGAGCCGTTTCTGGGTGGGGCTGTCGGTGAGCCTCCCGTAAGCACGTGGACTGCGCGCGCGTTGATCGTCTTGCTGGTGTTGATCATCGGTTGGCTGGTCGCAGGTGTCCTAAGCTATTTATTGCGTCATTCCGGACTGAGCATTCTTGTAGATCGCTTGCTCGGCGCAATCTTCGGCTTCGTGCGCGGTGCCGTGGTCGTCGCGGTCTTCGTATTGCTTGGTCAGTTCGTCGAGTTGACCGACGTAGCGTGGTGGAGGCAGTCGACGTTGTTGCCTTACGCGACCGAGTTGGCGGGTTGGATTCAGACGTTTGCGGAAACTGGGATGAAAGTGCTCGACGAGCAAGCACGCGCCGGTGAATCCGCGATGCGAGGTTGATCATGTGTGGGATTGTCGGAGTCGTTGGTCATACGCCAGCAAACCAGCAAATCTATGACGCGCTGACCGTTTTGCAGCACCGTGGCCAGGATGCCGCAGGCATCATGACCTACCACGAGGGCGAGCTCTTTCTGCGCAAGCAGACCGGTTTGGTGCGTGATGTCTTCCAGCAGCGCCACATGTTGGCCCTGAAGGGAAATATCGGCATCGGCCACGTTCGATATCCAACCGCAGGCTGCGATACCTCTTCAGAGGCCCAGCCGTTCTTCGTCAACTCTCCCCACGGTATTTGTCTGGGTCACAACGGCAATCTCACCAATGCCACCGAGCTGGCCGAGGTTTTGATGCGGGAAGATCTGCGTCACCTCAACACGAGCTCGGATTCCGAAGTCCTGCTGAACGTTTTGGCGAGCGAGCTTTCGCGAACTAGAACGCCGCGTGCTTCGGCTGCCGATATTTTCAATGCCGTCAGCGCCGTGTATCGACGAGTGCGTGGCGGCTTTGCCGTTGTCTCGATGATTGTCGGCCATGGCCTATTGGGCTTTCGCGATCCACATGGCATTCGTCCTCTGGTTCTCGGCAAGCGGGAATCAGCGCAAGGGCCCGAATACATGCTGGCTTCCGAGAGTGTCGCGCTCGATATGCTCGGCTTTACGCGCTTGCGCGATGTCGGTCCCGGTGAAGCGGTGTTCATCGATGAACATGGTCGCTTTTATTCCCAACAGTGCGCTCCTGCAGGCAAGCACACACCGTGCATCTTCGAGTACGTCTACTTCGCGCGACCTGACTCGATCATCGACAACATCTCGGTGCACAAGGCTCGGCTGCGCATGGGAGATCTGCTCGCTGAGAAGATTCGGCACATTTGGCCCGATCACGACATCGATGTCGTCATTCCGATCCCCGATACGAGCCGCACTGCAGCCGTGCAGGTCGCGCAGCTGTTAGGCATCAAGTATCGCGAAGGTTTCGTGAAGAACCGATATATCGGCCGCACGTTCATCATGCCGGGCCAGGAGCAACGAGCTAAATCGGTTCGCTCGAAGTTGAACGTCATCGATTTGGAGTTCCGCGGCAAGAACGTATTGCTCATCGACGATTCGATCGTGCGTGGAACCACTTCCGCGCAGATCATCGATCTTGCTAGGGAAGCAGGCGCACGCCGCGTTTACTTCGCCTCAGCAGCGCCCCCGGTCAAGTACCCGAATGTATACGGCATCGACATGCCCGCTGCTTCGGAGTTGGTGGCCGCTGGACGCACGGAAGAAGAAGTCGCGAAGCTGATTGGCGCCGATCGGCTGATCTATCAGGATCTGGAAGATCTGGTACGAGCCTGCCAGCATCACGATTCTCAGATTCAATCTTTCGATACTTCTTGCTTCTCCGGAGAGTACGTCACCGGCGATGTGACTGCGGATTATCTCGCTCGATTGCAGCAAGAGCGTTCGGATCAAGCAAAAGCGAGCCGCCGCAGCAGCCGAGGCTCTGTCAAAGCAATCCGCGCCGTTTAGGTGCGGGTAGGCAATGATTTGCTGATTGCCATGTCGTCCGGATCTTCTATTCCGGCCGCTGGGCCTTCGTCCACGACAAGTGGCGCTCACCCGCCGCGGGTCTTGATCATCACTGATCAGACGAGTTTGGCCCGCGCGCTCGAACAACACGTTTCCATCATTTTCCCGGACGCCGAGTGTCGTATCCATGCGCCGCTTCATTCAGGGCGTTTGCATCGTGCATTTATCGCTTCCGGCTACGATGCGGTCCTACTAGATGACAAAGCAGAACGAGGCTTGGGATCCGAATGGCTGGAGAGTTTGCTGAACCGAGCTCATTTTCCGCCCGTCGTGTACATCGCACCGAGCGACAACCCGGCGCGAGCGACTCAAGTCCTCAAGCTGGGCGCCATCGAGTGCATCGCCAGAGAGCGCATAGACAACCGCAAACTCGCAAACGCTCTACTAGAGGGAGTCTCGCGTCGCAGACATGAGAGTGCGTTGCTGCGCACTAGTACTCACGTGGAAGAGCAAGCTCGTTTCGGCCCGATCACGATTCTCGGGCATCGCTTCGTGCAAGAGCTTGCGGTGGGTGGAACCTCGTTGGTCTATCTCGCCGAAAGCGAGCGAGCCGGGGAGATGGTTGTCCTGAAAGTGCTGCGAGACGATACCGGTAAGGACGACTCGCTGCATTTCTCCAGATTCCTGCAGGAATACGAGTTGATCTCCAAGATTCGCCATCCGAATGTGGTGCGCATCTTGGATCTGGGTATCGCCGATGACCATGCTTACATTGCAATGGAGTACTTTCCTCGAGGCGATCTGCGATCACACATCGCCAAAGGAATGAGATCTACGGACGCGGTGAAGGCATTGATAGACATGGCCAGCGCTCTGGAGGTCGTACATACGATCGGCGTGCTTCATCGAGATCTCAAGCCGGGCAATGTCATGGTGCGATCCGATGGCTCACTTGCACTGATTGATTTCGGTCTTGCGAAGCATTGCGCAGTCGAGGTGGATATCACTGCCGCCGGCCAAATTTTCGGCACGCCCTATTACATGAGTCCGGAGCAAGGACATGGTCAGAAGCTCGATGAGCGCAGCGATTTGTATAGTTTGGGCGTGATCTTCTACGAGATGCTCACGGGCAAGAAGCCCTTTCTTGCGGCGAACCCCATGGCGGTGATTTACCAGCACGCGAATGCACCGCGTCCGAGGCTGGAGGCCGAGCTTTCGCGATATCAACCCGTTCTGAACCGGCTTCTGGCCCAGAGCGCGGTGGAGCGTTTTGCATCTGCGAATGAGTTGCTCGTAGATCTGCATGCTTTGAATGAGGCGCACGCGTGAGTGCCGAGCGTGTTTGTTCGCCGACGAAGGAGACGGTGCTGTTAGCGCCGACTGATCCTCGCTGGTTCGACGCGGCGGCTGAGCGCTGGCGAGAATTGCTCGTCGATCACGCGAACTGCGAGAAAAAGGCAGCCTCGACTGCGCTCAGTTTGATCTTCACCTATTCAGAGGACTTAGATTTGACGAGCCGCTTATCGCGGCTCGCGCGCGAAGAGTTGCGTCATTTCGAGCAAGTTCAGAAGTTCATGGTTGACTTGGATGTGCCGTTTCAGCGCATGTCGCCGTCGCGTTATGCCGAAGGACTACGCCGAACGCTCCGGCGGGATGAGCCCGCTAGGCTACTCGATTTATTGCTGTGCGGTGCGCTCATCGAGGCGCGCTCGTGCGAGCGATTCGTCGGCCTCGTTCCGAGGCTGAACGAACCACTGGCGACGTTCTACCGCGCGCTCGCCGAATCGGAAGCGAGGCACCAATCACTCTACTTGCGCCTTGCTGAGCGACGCGCACCGGAAACGGATGTTCGCGAGCGACTCGCCATGCTTGCTGAAATCGAGGCAGAGCTTGCGACGGCACCCGATGAGCAGTTCAGATTTCATTCGGGAACGCCGCGAAGCGGCTGATGGAGGTGATGTAAGTGATGTAAGTGATGTAAGTAATGTAAGTAAGTGAGAGAACCCGTGTAGCTTCAGTCTCTCAACGTTCATCACTTACGTCACTTCATCACCTCCATCACTTCCTCTGCAACCCCGCCAACTCATACCCCTTCTCATCCCAGCGCAGCACGCTGCCTTGCTCATACCAATCGCCTAATACGATTCTCGTCAGCTGCTTGCCGTCGGTTGAGATCGAGTGAATGTGGGGACGATGAGTGTGGCCATGCACGAGGCAGTCGACCCCGTAGCGAGCAAACGTGGCGAGCACCTCATCGGCGTTGACGTCCATGATCTGCGGCGCCAGGCGATCCATCGATTGGATGTGTGCTTTGCTGCCTGCGCGCATTTTAGCGGCGAGCTTCTGGCGCTGTTTCAGGCTGAGGCTGCGCATCACGAATTGAACCAACGGGTTGCGAACGATGCGGCGCAAGCGCTGATAAGCGGGATCGTCGGTGCACAAGGAGTCTCCGTGCATCAATAGAACGCGCCGGCCATAGACATCGATGATCGTGCCATCCTTTAGCAACTGCACTCCGGTTTCCGCGCAGAAGCGCCGACCGAGCAGAAAGTCTCTGTTGCCGTGTATCAGATAGGTTTTGACGCCCGAATCCGTGATCGCGCGAAGCGCGCGCACCGCGCGTTGCTTATCCGCATCGGGATCATCGTCCCCAATCCACGCTTCGAAAAGATCGCCCAAGATGTACAGAGCTTGCGCGTGCTTCCCTTCACCGTTGAGGAACTGCAGAAATTGATCTGTGATCTCAGGATGCGCGCCATCGAGATGCAGATCGGAGATGAAGAGCTGAGACATAGTTAGAGGTTGTAGACCGGTAATCGTAGGCTGTAGGCCACGGTCACACAGTCGCGCGAAGCTTCCTCACCATCCGCCGTCCGCCGTCCGCCCTTCACCGTTTACAGCTCTTCCATCTTCTCGATCACGATCGCCTTCAACGGCACATCGCTCGCGAATTCGCCTTGCTCGCCGGTGGCGACCGCACCGATGCTGTCGATCGTGCCCATGCCTTCGATGATGCGGCCGAAGACCGCATAACCCCATCGACTGGGTTGAGGGTCTAATGAGGCGTTATCGGTGAGATTCACGTAGAACTGCGCTGTGCCACTGTGAGGATCGCCGGTGCGTGCAAGCCCCACCGTACCGCGACTATTCGAAAGGCCATTACCGGACTCATTGGGAACTGCTACGCCAACGGGCTTCTCTACGAGCTTCTCGTCGTAGCCGCCGCCTTGTGCGACGAAGTTCGAGATCACGCGATGGAAGATCGTCCCTGTGTAGTGGCCCGAACGGACGTACTCCAGGAAGTTTTTAGTCGTCAGCGGCGCTCGAGCAGTATCTAGTTCGATCAGAAAACTGCCCATGTTCGTGTGTACTCGAACGAGTGCGGGTTCCTGCGCATTCAGGCCCGATGTCCAGAAGGCGAGCAGGGCAAGACAAGTTAAAGTTCGTAGTCTCATGATTGTGCGTGGCGTTTGGTGGATGGTCGATCTTAGCAAAGCCTGGCCCGCGTACCGAACGCGACGCAATGAAGAGCCCCGTATAGAATGCCGGATTGTGATCAGCGCACAGCCGAAAGACTCGGGCGAATGGCTGCCTCGGACGGTCAACTGAGAAATCTCGCCGAATCGCACGCTTGTGAGCTCATCGCGCTTATAGTTCAAAGAGCACTACTTCGACATGTCTGCATCCTCCTTGGTGACTCGCTTCGCTCCCAGCCCGACTGGTTTTCTGCATCTGGGCAACGCTCGTACCGCCTTGTTGAGCTATCTGGCTGCCCGCAAGACGGGCGGGCGATTCATTCTACGCATCGAAGATACGGACGAAGCGCGCTCTACCGATGCGTTCATGCAGGCGCTGTACGAGGATCTACACTGGTTGGGCTTGGATTGGGATGAAGGTCCAGATGTTGGCGGCGCGCATGCTCCTTATCGCCAGCAACTTCGCGGCGATATTTATCAGCACTGGCTCGAAAAGCTCGATGCTGCGAAATTGACCTACCCATGCTTTTGCACTCCTGCCGAGCTCAACATCGCGCGCAAACGGCAATTGGCCGCTGGGAAACCTCCGCGCTATCCGGGCACTTGCCGCGATCTCACGCCGGAACAGATTAGCGAGCGAATTTCGCAAGGCCAGGCTGCGGCCTTGCGATTTCGGGTTCCATCGGGAGAGATCGTCGAGTTCGAGGACGTCGTCCATGGTGCGCAACGTTTCAATACCGATGACATCGGCGATTTCATCATCAGGCGTACCGATGGGAGCACCGCGTTCTTCTTTTCGAACGCGCTCGACGATTCCCTGATGGGCGTGACGCTAGTGCTTCGCGGCGATGACCACATGACGAATACGCCGCGGCAGATTTTGATCCTGAACGCATTGAGCTTGCCCGTGCCGCGCTACGCGCACGTCGCCTTACTTATGGGCATGGACGGCGCGCCGCTATCGAAAAGACATGGCGCGCTAGGTCTGCGAGATTTGAGAGAGCGTGGATATCTGCCAAGCGCGGTTCGCAATCACCTCGTCAGGTTGGGGCACAGTTGCGTCACGGACGGTTGGCTAGATCACAGCGCGATGTTGAAAGACTTCGATCTGCAGCGACTCGGTCGAGCTGCAGCGAAGTTCGACGATGCTCAACTGTTGCACTGGCAAAAGGAAGCGGCCGCACATTTGAGCGTGGAGGAGTTCTCCACGTGGACCGCCGCGCAATTGCCCACTGGCTTGGATGAATCCAAACTCATGCCGTTTCTCGCGGCGATTCGTCACAACGTTGCGTTTCCGCAAGATGCCGCGCAATGGGTGAAGGTGGTATTCGGTTCGCACCTCGAGTTAGATCCGGATGCGCAAGCAGCCGTGAAAGCGGCGGGTCCGGAATTCTTCGCATCCGCTGCAAGTGTTCTCGCGCGTGGCGCTGCAGACTTCAAACAAGCGGTTCGAGAGATTGGGCAGACCACCGGCAAGAAAGGCCCCGGCCTGTTTATGCCTCTCAGAGCCGCGCTGACAGGTGTGACGCACGGACCAGAGCTGGCTCCATTGCTTACGCTCATTCCGGACGCGGAGATCGAGCGCCGGTTGTCCAGTGCACAACAGCTCGCGAGCGTTTGACACGCAACCCCTATGCAAATTTTCAATTCGCTGAGCGGCCGCAAAGAAGAATTCGAGCCGCTGCAACCTGGAATCGTTCGCATGTATGTCTGCGGCGATACCGTTTATGACTTTTGCCACATCGGTCATGCGCGATCGAAGTTGGCGTTCGATATCGTGCGCCGATATCTCGCCTATCGTGGCTACAAAGTCACGTTCGTGCGCAACATCACCGACATCGATGACAAGATCATCGCCCGTGCGGCCGAGAACAACGAGAGCGTGCAAGCGCTGACGGATCGTTTCACGAAGTCAATGCACGAAGATTACGATCGCCTCGGAATTCTGCGCCCCGATTACGAGCCCAAGGCAACGCACCATATCGCCAGCATCGTCGCGATGACGCAGCGGCTCATCGAGAAGGGTTATGCCTATGTAGTCACCAACGGTGACGTGCTGTACTCAGTCTCGAAATTCGCAGGCTACGGCAAGTTGTCCGGCAAACAGCTTGCTGATTTGCGAGCGGGCGCACGTGTTGCCGTGGATGAGGCGAAGCGTGATCCGCTCGACTTCGTTTTATGGAAGCGCGCGAAACCGGGTGAGCCGAGTTGGAGCTCTCCGTGGGGCGAAGGACGGCCCGGTTGGCACATCGAGTGCTCCGCGATGAGCTTCGATATCTTGGGCTCGCGCTTCGATATCCATGGCGGCGGGATGGATTTGAAGTTTCCGCATCATGAGAACGAGATCGCGCAGTCTTGCGCAGCAACCGATGACACCTTCGCGCAAGTTTGGATGCACAACGGATTCGTCAATGTCGACAACGAGAAGATGTCGAAATCGCTCGGCAACTTCTTTCGCATTCGCGATGTGCTCGACTCGGGCTACGTCCGCGATCCTGAAGTGCTGCGCTTCTTCTTGATCTCCAGCCAGTATCGCGGCCCCATCAATTATTCGCTCGAACAGCTCGAACAAGCCGATGCGGCGTTGAGCCGGCTTTACACGGCGTTGCGCGACGTCGAGCCGCAGAAGGTCTCGTCCGCGTCAGCCGCGACGACTGAGTTCGAGTCGGCGATGGATGATGACTTCAACACGCCCGAGGCGCTGGCGGCGCTACAAAATCTTGCTACGCAGATCAATCGGGCCAAGGCGGCTGGCGACTACGCGAGCGCCGGTGCTTTGGCAGCAGAGCTCGTGAGGCTCGGGAGAGTTCTGGGCATACTGAACCTTTCCCCCGCGGAATTCCTACGCAAAGCGAAGGTAGCTGCTACCGATTTGGATGCGAGCCGTGAATCGCCACCCGCCGTGCAGCTTTCCGAGAACGAGATCGAGCGATTGATCGCCGAGCGTCGCGAGGCGCGTCGCAGCAAGAACTTCAAACGCTCCGATGAGATTCGTGACGAATTGACCGCGCGCGGAGTCGTTTTGGAGGACAAACCCGATGGCACGACTTCCTGGCGACGATCATAAAGCTGTAATGACCTGTTCCGAACTATCCCCTATCCGCCATCCCCTATCCCCTTCGCTCTTATCAAATTGACGGTCCCTGACCTCACCCGTATGATTCGCCGTCCCGTGCGGGGCGGACCTAACTCGTCCAAGCGGCGCGGAAGGCGGAACGGCGGGGCATGGCGCAGTCTGGTAGCGCATCTGCTTTGGGAGCAGAGGGTCGGGGGTTCGACTCCCTCTGCCCCGACCAATTTCGGGGAAGTGTTCAGTGTTTAGGGGGGTAGGGGATAGTAAGACG